>JAQTOP010000147.1 GCA_028713285.1 Terrimicrobiaceae bacterium | reverse complement strand
CGTGGCGGAAGTGGATGGTGGTCTCGCGTTCGTCGAATCCGTAGAATTCCTCGATCATTGGATGCGACGCCGAGGCGGGGGATTGGAAATTGTTCACCTGAGCCGAGGTCGCAAAGACGGCGACGCGGGAGGGATCGCTCAACTGCCAATACGACATCGGCCTGCCGGCGCCGACCCAGCCTCCGGCCAGCACGACATTGTAGCCGACGCCGATGTAGCCGCTTTTGTATTTGGGTTTGAACGCGAAGCCTTGCAGGGAAAAGCTCGGGTCGGGTTGGATCCCCTTCGGCACGTAGCCGGCGAGCGGTCCCTGCGAGGGGTCGAAGGTTCGGTTCCCTTCGCCGGACGCGGCGCTGGCGAGCGACTCGAAACCAAACCAATAGAGCGTGCCCTTGATGGTGTTGCCGGCGTCGTCGATTTTGGTAGAGCCGCTCTGGCGGAATTTCCAGAAGCGATGATCGTTGTCGGCGAGGTATTGCACCGCGCCGGCCGTGAGCTGGCGGACGTTGTTCGCGGAGACCGCGAGCGACGAACTCGCGTAAACCTTCCAGACAGCCGGCGCGATGGCGACGAGCAGCACCGCCATGACGGCGACGCACACCAGCATCTCGAGGAGCGTGTAACCGGTTCTACGCATTGCGGCGCTTCCGACGCCAGAGCATGGCGCCGAAACCAATGGCTGCGAGCACGAGCGTCGCCGGCTCGGGAACGGCGGCGACGGCAGCCCCCGGCAGGTTCGATGTAAAATCGGGATTGGAGAAGCTGAGGGCAAACCATCCATTGTCGACAAGAGTAGTGCCGCTCACCCCGTCCATCGCGTCCGTCCACGATACGGGATATGTCGGGCTGGCTCCGCCGGTGTAGAATCCCCAAAAGCCACGATCGAACCAGCCTTCGGCATAGTGGTCTGCGGCCTCACCCGACGCAGCATTGATCGACGAGAATGGAGCTTGAACCTTGGTAGGATCGGTATTCATGTCGGAAATTCCGGTTGTGAATACGGGCGTCGTCGGATTTCCGCTGCTATCGACGGCCCCGGTCACCGAAAACACGCTGTTGCCGTTTGCATCGTAGCCGAGCCCGAAGATTCCCAGCCCGAATCCAGTCGCGCTGTCGATGCGTGTGAAGAGATGGGGATCGGCGGTCGCCAGGGCGAGCACCATATCGGCGACCTTGGCGCTCCCGTTCCAGGAATATCCCCACGCAACCGTGGAGTTCGCTTTTCCATCGTTCCACGAGATGACAAGGGCGGAATGGTTCGAGCCGGTTCCCCAGTAGTGCAGGTCGTTGACGCTCGTGACAACGACCTGGCCGCATGCGGATGCGAGGAGGACAGCAGTAGCGAAGGCGGCAAGCGTCGCCTGCTTGAGTCGATTCAGTTTCATGTTGGTCCTTTGAATTTTCCACGGGAATGGGATGGAGAGCCTTCCCCCGTAATTGAAAGGACTACCCCCGGCACGGACGCTAACGCGACGCCGTTGCCCATCTCAGGGCGGTGCGGTTTTCTCCACCGGTTCGAGGTCGGACTCTAACCGTTGCGCGACAGTGAGGGAGTTTCACCCTGCTTTCCTAGGCCGGCGGATTGGTTTGAAATGAAAAGAGCGGCGGCGGAAAATGTCCCGCTGACAGGGGGCATCTGAAACGGTTGGGGCCTTTCGGTCAAGCGCACGCGGATGCATTCCTTGACCGAAGACAAAAACCGCGCCGAAACCCACCGGGGCGCGACGTGGCCATCACCCCAGGTCAGAGCAGGACTCCGCCAAAATGCGGCTCTGCCGCCGCCTAGGCCGCGAGGTCGTCGATCTGCGCGGCCAGCGCGAAATCCGCGGCGGTGAGCCCGCCCTTGCTGTGCGTCGAGAGCCGCAGCATGACCTTGTTCCAGCGGATGTCCACGTCGGGATGGTGGTTGGCCTCTTCGGCCAGCTCGGTGATGCGATTCACGAACTCGACGGACTCGACGAAATTCCCGAGCGCGAAAGTGCGGGAAATTTCCGCGCCGTCGCACCGCCAACCCGGCACCGCGCGGAGAGCGGTCTCGATTTCCGTTTTGGAGAGGAGGGAGGTCACGCCGATAACGTAGAAGAAAGCCTTTGCCCGGGCAAGGGGCCTTGTGTAGCCTGCCTCACTCCCAACCCACACACACCCTCTCTCATGGGCAGACTTTACAACAACATCGTCGAAACCGTCGGGCGCACGCCGCTCGTGAAACTCAACCGCGTGACCGAGGGCCTGCCCGCGACCATCGCGCTCAAGTGCGAATTTTTCAATCCGCTCGGCAGCGTGAAGGACCGCATCGGCCTGGCAATGATCGAGGACGCCGAGGCAAAGGGCTTGATCACGAAGGACACCGTGATCGTCGAGCCGACGAGCGGAAACACGGGCATCGCGCTCGCGTTCGTCGCCGCGGCGAAGGGCTACCGCCTCGTGCTCACGATGCCCGAGACGATGAGCCTCGAGCGCCGCACGCTGCTCGCCATGCTCGGGGCGAAGCTTGTCCTCACCCCCGGCGCCGAAGGCATGAAGGGCGCCATCGCGAAAGCGGAGCAGATCGTCGCGGAGACCCCGAATGCGTGGATTCCGCAGCAATTCAACAACCCGGCGAACCCCGCCATCCATCGGCAGACGACCGCCGAGGAAATCTGGGACGACACCGACGGCGCCGTGGACATTCTCGTTGCGGCCGTGGGAACCGGCGGCACGATCACGGGCGTCGCGGAAGTCCTCAAGGAGCGCAAGCCTTCATTCAAGGCCATCGCCGTCGAGCCGAAGGACTCGCCCGTGATTACGCAGACCCGCAATGGCGAGCCCATCAAACCCGGCCCGCACAAAATCCAGGGCACCGGCGCCGGCTTCGTGCCGAACAATCTCCACCTCGCCGCCGTCGATGAGGTCGTGACCGTGAGCAACGAGGATTCCTTTGCGATGGCCCGGCGTCTCGCGAAGGAGGAGGGCCTCCTCGTCGGCATCAGCACCGGCGCGAACGTTCACGCCGCCATTGAGATCGCCCGGCGCCCGGAGAACGCGGGCAAGTTGATCGTCACCATTGCCTGTTCGACGGGTGAGCGGTATCTCAGCACCGCGCTGGCCGAGGAGGCTCGCGCGCAGGTGGGCGCTTGATCGCAAAGGGCATGACTTTCAAGCAAAACCCCGCGGCCGCGGCGTCCGACGAACCGGAGTATGAGATCGATTCGTTCGAGTTGCTCTGGGAGCAGCACAAGGGAAAAGTCATCGGCGGAGCGGTCGCGTTGATCGTCATCGTCGTTGCGGTTTTCGGCTGGATCATCGTCACGAACGCGCGGAAATCCGCCGCGGAAGCCGCCCTCGCCAGCGCGAAATCGGCGGCCGACTATCGTGCCGTGATCGATCATTACGGCTCGTCGCCCGTCGCAGGCGACGCCTCGCTCCTGCTCGCGAAATCGCTGCGCGGCGGGAAGAAATACGCCGAGGCGAACGA
>JAQTOP010000146.1 GCA_028713285.1 Terrimicrobiaceae bacterium | reverse complement strand
TATGACTCCGCCTACGAGGAGTCGCTGTACAGTCCGTTCTCAATGGACTAGCGCCCGCCCACGTTCATCCGCGTCGCATGGCCAAAAAGCTCGGCGAAAAATTCCCGCGCCTCCTGCCCGCTCCGGCGCGCAAAGGCATCTCGACCGCCGACCTGATCGATGGCGCATTCAAGGCCTACAATGGCGGCCGCCTCGCCGAGGCCTGCCGGCTCTTCAGTGGAAAAATGCTGGCCGGCGGAGGCACGGTCGGCCTGTCCCTCACCGGAGCGCTCACGCCCGCGGGCCTCGGCAAATCCTGCCTCGTTCCCCTGCTGAAGGCGGGATTCGTGGACTGGATCATCTCGACCGGCGCGAACCTCTACCACGACCTCCACTACGGCCTCGGCATGGAACTCTATGCCGGCTCGCCGTTCCTCGATGATGTGCGATTGCGCCACGAGGGAGTCATCCGCATCTACGACGTGCTCTTCGACTACGACGTGCTGCTCGACACCGACGCGTTCGTTCGGCACGTCATCCAGGGCGCGGAATTCCAAAAGCCGATGGCCACCGACGAGTTCCATTTTCTGCTCGGCAAATACGTCCACGAACGCGAGCGCCGGCTCGGCATCCCCGAGCACAGCCTCCTCGCCGCCGCCTACAAATACGGCGTGCCCATTTTCACCAGCTCGCCTGGCGACAGCTCCATCGGAATGAACGTCGCCGCCATGTCCCTGCGCGACTCGAAACTCGCCTTCGACGTGAATCGCGACGTGAACCAGACCGCCGCCATCGTTTATGACGCGAAGCGCTCGGGCGGCACGTCGAGCGTCTTCATTCTCGGCGGCGGCTCGCCTAAGAATTTCATGCTCCAGACCGAACCGCAGATCCAGGAGGTGATGGGCATCGAGGAACGCGGGCACGATTATTTCCTGCAATGCACCGACGCCCGCCCCGACACCGGTGGCCTCTCCGGCGCCACCCCGGGGGAAGCGGTGAGCTGGGGAAAGATCGACCCGGACCGGCTGCCCGACTGCGTCGTCTGCTACCTCGACTCGACGATCAGCCTCCCGCTCATCGCGGCCTACGCGCTCACGCGCACGAAGCCGCGCAAGCCGAAGCGCCTCTACGAGCGGCGCGACGCGATGTTCGAGGCGATCCGCGCGCAATATCTCAAGGTCGGCCAGGTCGATAAAGTCGAGCACCGCACCGACCTTGCAAAAAGGAAGCCCAAGCGGAATCTCGCCAAGCGCGCAGCGAGCGTCGGATCGAAATAGCACGTCCGTCGGAGGGGCCGCCCTCAGGTCGGCGTTTCGTTGGTTCTCGTGAAGGCTGTCGCGCGCTCCGGGTCGATCGGCCGGACTTCGTAGAACAGGCCACAATTCAGACAGGGATTGCCCTGCGCGATCTCCGCGGCTTCGTCGAGGCTGCCCGCCACGATGAACCAATAGCCGCCGATCACTTCCTTGGATTCGCCATACGGGCCGTCCGTCACCACTTTGTTCCGCGCCACCGTTTTGCCTCCGACCGCCAGCCGCTGCCCGCGTTTCATCTTTCCCTCATCAACCAGCCGGTCCAGCCAGAGGTAGAATTGGTCGATGGCGCCCTGGATTTCCCCGGGCGAGCAGGCCCTGTCCCACTGTCCGCGGGAAATGACGAGGTATTCGGAGGTCTGCGGGTTCATGCCGGCGCGATGCGAAAAATACGCGTATCGACGCCGGAAGAAAAGATCATGTGATCCGGCGTCGCATCGGCAATGTCGAATCCCGCCTGTCGCAGCGGCGCGCCGCTCCACCGCGCGACTTCCGCGCGCTGCAACCAATACGGCTCGTGCCACACCTCGCCGGTCGCCAGCCGCCCGTGCCGCGCCGAAAACAACCGGTAGCGCTCGATCAGGAATTGCTCGAGCGTCCCCTCGCCCGCCCGCTCCGGATTCCCCGCGCCGCGATACGCGTAGCGCGCCGTCTCACGCGCGCCAGGCCGCCGGCAATCGCAGGAAATCCAATCGTCGATTCGCTCGCGCATCCGCGCAGAAAAATACGGCAGACCGAATGCCGCCCGCGCCGTCCAGACCGCCAGCGGCTGCGCGCAATCGAGCGAATAAAACCACACGCCGGGCCGCCCCCGGGCATCGCGCACGTAGGTCCGCACGTTCAGCTCTAGGAAATTCGAGAGCCCCGGCACAGGCGGGCAAAAACGCGGCCGGACGCCCTCCATCCGGAACGGCACGATCCCGAGCCACGCCCGCCCCTCCCACAAATCCACCGTCAGTCCCGGCGGCAGCGTCCGTTGCACTTCGCCCACATCCCGGATCCAGTGCAGGAAGAGCAGTCGCCTCCAGTTTTGATACATCACCGGCGGCCCGACCGGTCGCGGCTGCGGATTGACTGGCGCATTCCCCATTTGAGTAACCCTTTGGCTTTGGCTACCATGACAGCTTTTCGCGGCCGCACCAAACGGCGGCTGCGCACGACTCATGGAGCGTTATTGGCTGGCCGCCGCCGCATTTTGTTTCCTGCTCAGCTTCGGGCATACGCTGTTTGCCCTCGGCTCGGGCACCTTCCGCCCCGGCCGTTTCAATCTCGCCACGATGGCCGCCGGCTTTGCATTCGCGACCGGCTTCCTCTATCAACGCGGCCAGGTGGTGGGGTCGTGTCCGATCACCAATCTCTTCGAGGTGCTCGTCTTTCTCACGTGGTCGATCGTGCTGATCTACCTGGTCGTCGGCCCGACCTACCGCCTCTCGCTGATGGGCGCATTCACCGCGCCGCTTGTCCTCGGGTTGCTGCTCTTCGCGCTCGTTTCCCCCATTGACGCGCCCGCCCCGCGCGCCACGCACAATCCCTGGGTGGAATTCCACGCCGCGCTCTCGATCATCGCCTATGGCGCGTTCGGCCTCGCGAGCATTGCGGGAGTCATGTATCTCGTGCAGGAGCGGCAGCTCAAATCCCGCCGCGTCTCCGAGCTGCTGCTCAACCTCCCACCCATCACCGATCTCGGCGCCGTCAACTCCCGCCTCCTCTTCACCGGCTTCCTCCTGCTCACCGTCGCCTTCGCCGCCGGAGTCGCCGCCGGCTTGCGCGTCACGGGATTGAAAGCCGGCGCGTCCCTTTTCGTCTGGGCGCTCTACGGCACACTGCTTGCCCTCACGCACCTGCGCCTGCTCCCCGCGCGCCGCATCGCCGCCGGCTCCGTGGTGGTATTCCTCATCGCGCTCCTCACCCTTCCGAGCGTGAGCCACCTGTCCGCCAGATGAACATCCTCTGCGCCGGCATCAATCACCATATCGCGCCCGTGGGCCTGCGCGAGCGCCTCGCCGTCGCGAATCACGAAGTCGCCGACGTGCTCCGGCGCATGCGATCCATCGACGGCGTCACCGAGGCGGTCGTCATCTCGACGTGCAATCGCGTCGAATTTTATGCCGCCAGCATCTGCCCCGGGCGCGCGCTCGATGGCATTCGCGGCTACCTCGAGGGCCGC
>JAQTOP010000007.1 GCA_028713285.1 Terrimicrobiaceae bacterium | reverse complement strand
CTCACGCCGCGCCAGATTTCCTCCGCGTCATGCTCGACCCAGCCGGGCTGCGGAAAATGCTGCGTGAATTCCTTCTGCGCCGCCGCGATGGGCGCGCACGTTTCATCGAAAACAATCGCGCGGGAGCTGGTGGTCCCCTGGTCGAGAGCAAGGAGGTATCGCATGGGAGGGAGTGGGCCGATGTGCCCGCCGCACCCGCGAGTCACGGGCTCCAGCGTGGTTTTTTCGCTTCGGATTGTCGAGCCCGCTCGCAGGATCACGGCTCGCCATCGCGGCGGAAGCCGCCTACGCTCGCCGGGAACTTCGCCGAATTCCATGAGCCTGAGCCCACTCGCCGGCAAGCCCGCGCCCGCATCGATCCTCACGAACATCCCGCGCCTGATCGCCGCCTACTATTCGGAGCAGCCCGATCCCGGCGTTGCGGCGGAGCGGGTGGCCTTCGGGACCTCGGGACATCGCGGCTCGGCGTTCCATCGCTCGTTCAACGAGGCGCACATCCTCGCGATCTGCCAGGCGGTGTGCGAATACCGCGCCGGCGCCGGCATCGACGGCCCGCTGTTCCTCGGCATGGACACGCACCCGCTTTCCGAGCCCGCGTGGATTTCTGCGGTCGAGGTGTTCGCGGCGAATGGAGTCACCCTCATGCTCGACTCGGACGGCGGCTACACGCCGACGCCCGTCATTTCGCACGCGATCCTCACGCACAACCGCCATCGCGCGAGCGGGCTGGCGGACGGCGTCGTCATCACGCCGTCGCACAATCCGCCGACGGACGGCGGCATCAAATACAACCCGCCCAACGGCGGCCCGGCCGACACCGACATTACCGGATGGATGGAAAGGCGCGCGAACGAACTGCTCGCAGACGGACCGCATGCGGTGAAGCGCCAGCCCATTGCGAAGGCCCGCGCCGCCGCGACCACGCACGAGTTCGACTACGTCACCCATTACGTGAACGACCTCGGCGCGGTGATCGATTTCGCAGCGATCAAGTCCGCCGGGCTGCGGATCGGCGTCGATCCCATCGGCAACGCCTCGCTCGCCTACTGGCGGCCGATCGCCGACCGCTACGGCCTCGACCTCACCATCGTGAACGCCGAGATCGACCCGACCTTCCGCTTCCTGTGCGTCGATTGGGACGGGAAGATTCGCATGGATTGCTCGTCGCCCTACGCGATGGCCGGGTTGATCGGATTGAAGGACCGCTTCGACATCGCCTTCGCAAATGACACCGACGCCGACCGCCACGGCATTGTCACCCCGAGCGCGGGGCTGTTGAATCCGAACCACTATCTCGCCGTCGCCATCGACTATCTCTTCGCGAACCGCCCCGAGTGGCCGCACACCGCCGGCATCGGCAAGACGCTCGTGAGCAGCAGCATGATCGACCGCGTCGCGGCGAGGCTCGGACGGCCGCTCGTCGAGGTGCCCGTGGGATTCAAATGGTTCGTCGATGGCCTGTTCGACGGCACGCTCGGCTTCGGCGGCGAGGAGAGCGCGGGCGCATCGTTCCTGCGGCGCAACGGGGAGGTGTGGACGACGGACAAGGACGGCCCGATTCTGGGCCTGCTCGCGGCGGAGATCACGGCGAAGACCGGGCGCGATCCCGGCGAGCACTACACGGCGCTCACCGAGGAATTCGGCGCGCCGATTTACGAACGCATCGACGCCCCCGCGAACACCGCGCAGAAAAAAATCCTCAAGAACCTGTCGCCCGCCCAGGTGACCGCCACCGAGCTGGCGGGCGAGCCGATCACGCGCATGCTCACGACCGCGCCGGGCAATGGCGCGGCGCTGGGCGGCCTGAAAGTCGAGAGCGCATCCGGCTGGTTCGCCGCGCGCCCGTCGGGCACGGAGGATGTCTATAAAATTTACGCCGAGAGCTTCCGCGATGCGGATCATCTCAAACGCATCCAGGCAGAAGCGCAGGACATGCTGGCAACGGCCTTCGCGAGCCAGGGCTGATGCGCCGCAGGCTTCCGTTGTCCACTCCAGTGCGATGCTTTGAAGTTTCGGAATGGGACAGGATTGACGGAATTTTCAGGATTCCGAATGAGGAAGCTCCAATCCTCTTAATCCCGTAAATCCTGTCTGATTTTCATGATGCCTCGTCATTTGGGAAGAGGTCATCGCCCTGCTGGAAGAGTCGAAAGCGCACGCGCTCGACGTCTCCCGAGGCTGACACCCCGCGCTCCTTGCCCGGGGGCCGGAGCAACCTTGTGCGGGCGTGTGAAATCGGGAACCCTCCGCGGAGAATGATTTATCTCGACCACAACGCAACGACGCCCACCCCATAGAGCCAAAGCCGTCCTGGACGATCCGTTCGTGGCGATGGTGGAGGCCGCCATGCGCCGCGCCTCTCGCAAGGTCGCCGCCGAGAATAAGCGACTCGGCCTGCCGTTGATCGTCGCGCCACGGAAGAAGCGCTTCATACGTTAGTATCAGCGGGTGGTTCTCAGCGTTCCTTCGTGCGGACGAAACATTCCCTCGTTTGATCTCCTGTTATATCGTATGAGTTTCCTCGTGAAGACCGCGCCCGCCAAGCTTCTCGACACCGTTGCCGTGCTGGAGGATCAGCCTGCGAAAGGGCTTGTGGCCGGGCAAGTGGGGGCGATCGTCGAGGTGCTGGCGCCCGACGTGTTCGAGGTGGAGTTTTGCGATCCGCAGGGGCGCACCCAACTTTTTGCCGAGCTGCGTCGCACAGAGTTCCTCGTCCTTCGCTACGAGCCTGCTCTCGCGGCTTAACGGTTGATTTCTTTCCGGGCGACCTCGATGCCGCCCTCACCCGTGATCTTCCGGAGGACGGGTTGTGCGTCGGCGATGTGGTGAAGATCGTGGACCATCACCCCGTGCCGGGCGGCGAGGATGGCTATTCCATCGAGGTGTTCAACGCCGTCGGCGACACCATTGCCGTAACCTCCGTGCCGGAATCCTGGCTGGAACCGCTTCTTTCCAATGAGGTCTTCAGCGTGCGCCGGCTGGCCACCGCGGCGTAATTCCAGAAAGGGTGATTCCCTTGCGCCATATCTCCCGCTTCGGCGGGAATTCCAGCTATTGCGTTCTGCAAGTAAGACGGGCAGGTTTTCCGGACATGAATACCGCGACGCTCTCGACCAAGGGACAACTCGTAATTCCGTCCCGCTGCCGGAAAGCGCTCCATCTTCAACCCGGCGATACGGTCGAGATCCAGCTCGAGGGCGGGAAGCTGGTGATTCAACGCAGCGATCTGCATCGGGCGAGATTGGTTGCCGGGAAATTTGGCCGCCGCGTCCTCGTTGCATCAGGCGGAGCGCCTGAAATGACGCCCGGTGTCATCCGGTCGCTTCGGGATGACGACTGACAGCCTGCTCGATGTAAATGTGCTCGTCGCCTGCGCGTGGAGCAGTCACCGCAAACATCGGGAGGCAAATCCGTGGCTCGACGATTCTGGCCGCTTCGCCACCTGCTCGACTTCGGAAATGGGCTTCCTACGGGTCAGCATGAGTGCCGCCTACGGGGCCAGCTACTCCGAGGCCAGAGTCGCACTGGAAGACCTTGTAAAAATTTCCGCGCATCACTTCCTCAAAGACGCCACCAGGTCCGGCCCGCCTGCCTGCGGCACTTGGCAGCCGCCACGGCACCACCGACGCGCACCTGGTCACCCTTGCGCGCAGGTATGGCCTGCGGCTTGCCACGCTGGATGCCGAACTGTGTCGAAAGGAATGGGCGCAAGGCATCACGTTCAATTCCCTCGCCGAGGTGTGAACTTCTGGACACCCCCCGTGGTGCCGGGACATCCCAATCTCGAGGCACACAGAATAGTTTATCGCGACAACCTAATCCGTGGTTCATCCATGTTAGGGCTTCAAAATCAGATCGACTTCACCTGTGTCATCTGGAACATCGCCGAACAAACTCGTTTGTGTCGGAGTTGTGAATGGGCGCGAGAAAGTGCGCATCCGCTTTTCAGGGAAAACCTCACGAAGCACGCGACGTGTGATGGTATAGGTAAGTTCACGCTTATGAGTGCGGACGTAAACAGTCGCGTCGTCCGTGAGCAGCTCGTTAGTCTTGGCAAAGACATCACGCAAGAGATGCTCGTAGGCGCCACTATTCCAAAAGCGCCCGCGCGATGAGCCGCTCACGGTGCGTGGTTCAGGCGAACCGCCGAGCATCCAGAGGCGTAGCCATTGGTCATAGTGGTAGTTGGTCACGGCGCAATATGGCGGGGATGTGAAAAGCAACCGTGCCTCAATCTCGCCTTGCTCGGCTAGAGCGGGAAGGCGTCGCACGCTGTCCCCGAGAAACACCCGTGAACCGCACAGCGTCGGTCTCCCGTGCGCGTAGCGCCACGCAAGACGTCTTTCCATGAATTCCAACGGATCGACTTTCGGTGGTCTGAGTTTGCGGGCGTGCCACCACTCGATGGCATACTGCGGCGACATCGATTTCGTCTGCCGCATTTGATTTGATAAAGAAGCATCACGCTTTCCGTGAAGATTGACCAATAGAAGTGCGGCCGTGGTCCAATCGACTTTGCTGCGACGCCAGTTCAGCATCGCACGAGCCGCTAAGAGGAAGGCGAGCACCGGACCCGAAAAGCAGTGCGAATAGAACGCTGGCAATCGCTCCGTTTCGGCTCGAAAGCGCCAGGCTGAGCGTGAGATTGCCTTTAGCCTCTCTTGCACATCGTCCTGCGCTGCGGCATGCAGCTTCGCCTGTGCGTAAACCCAGCCGACCGGATTGACCTCCACACCAACACCAAACCTTTTTTGCACCGCGGCGCTAAACAACGACGTGCCCCGGCCTGCAAAGGGGTCGAGCACCGTATCACCGGGATCGCTGTATCGCTTTACAACGCAATCCGCGAAAGCAGCAGGAAACATTGCGTAGTAAGGCCCAACGCCAGCCCACCGGCGCTCTGCGGTGTCGTAAGCTCCAATGCCCGATCCCTTGCTGCTCATGGCCGCATGAGAGCCCGCGCGAGTTGCTGAAGCACTTTTGCACCGAGATGTAGCGGGATAGCCGCCTGCGCGTGTGCGGACACGAGTGGCGAAAGCGCATTCGGGTAACGCGACGTCACGAGCTTATCCAATAGGGCGCAGGCCGTAGAAAATTGCGGATACAGCGCGACGTCGTCGATATCGAGGGTGTCCTGTTCTGGCGTCAGAAACGGAATGCTTGCGACAATGCGCGCTCCGCTCGCCGTCTTGTAGAAGAACTTCCGACCAAAGTAAGTGTCGGCTCCGTATCGCTTCGGGCTGTCGGAAAAGATGACGCGCTCTTTGATGTAGTGGTCGGTGAGCATGAAGTAACTGCGCGGAGGGAAGCGCGGTGAGTTGTCTTCCATCTGATCAATTTCGTCGAAGTGGGTGACGAAGCCGCCCGACTTCTCGACCCCGAGAATCACAAGATCGGTCCCAGTCTGCGCGCGAACCTTGGTATTGAGGCGTTGAAGTTCGGTTTGGATCGCAGCACTCAGCCATGCTGGAGGACCAAACACCGCTAATGGCCCATCAAGGAAGAAAGCGAGTCGACTTGCGCGATCAAGCCAGCCGCGACGCTCGAAACAGCGGAGCAAATGAACGAGAAGGACACGCTCCCAAATCTGCATCACGACTCCAAAAACTTCGCCGTTCGTTCCGACATCGTTGAACCGCTCATGCACGCGAAGCGCGTCAGTCGAGTATATGGGGCGACGGCGCGGACACGCGCATGTGCTCAATCCTCGCGCGACGGTTAGATGCTCGTCGCATCCGTCGTAATCGTAAGGGCAAACTTGTGGACGCTGCCCCGGTTTGAAAGCCAGCAACGCTTCGTAGGTGTCGAGGAGTGGCGTGCGGTCTTCCTCGTCAACAATTGCGTCGTGTAACACATCGAAGACTGCTTCGCGGAACGAATCCCTTGCCGAGGAATGATCGCGAGTGATGACGTTTGAGCCAGGCAGTGCAGCATCCACCGCCGCGGCTTCCTCTGTGCGGCGGAATTCCACGGGATCGGCGGGCCGGGATTCGTCGAGACGGTCCACCGCGCGGAGATTCACAAGCACACTCGCTACGCTGCAATAGCCAACCTTTGCTCCGGGGTAGCCGTTTCGGACATCGACCTCGGCATACGAGCCATCGACCGCGACGGTGAACTCCGGCAATGATTCCGGCGCGACCGGTGCAGAGACGGGTGCCGCTGGGGTGCCGAGAGACTCCGCTGGCAGAACGCGAGAGCGCCGTAAAAGTTGCTGCACGCGCGCCGTCTCAGCGATTCGTCGCAGCGAGCGATAACCGGCATATTCACCTTCGTAGGGCATCGGTCAGCTTTGCGGTGTGGCCGGTGCGGACATGATCGAGAACCGTTCAACCTGAACCGGCACGACATAAGGATTTGAAAGCGTCTTGACCCGAATGAAGCCGCGATCCTGGGCGCGCAGGATGCTCTGCTCGAAATCCGCGAAGTCGTAGAACTTTTTCAATTCCCGCGTCTCGTCGGTGTTGTTCAGGTGGCCGATGAACCAGTTGGCGGTGTTGCGCAGGATGTTCTTCTGAATCGAGCTGACCTCCTGCGTCGCATAGACCAATCCGAGTTTATACTTCGCTCCTTCCTTCGCCGTGCGCACCCAAATGTCTTGAAGGTCTGCTTCCGTCGCCGACGGCAGGACATTGTGTGCTTCTTCGACATAGACGAGGATTTCCGGCGGCACGTCGGCGGCACGGAAACGCGACCGGTTTCCATCGAAGATTCGCGCCATCACCCGGTCTGCGGCAGCTTTGTTCAAGTCGGGATCGCCACTCGATTGATCGACGATCACGAGCTTGCCGGCAACGAGGTCGTTGTAAATGTCGTCTGCGTAGTCGCTGCCAGTAGAAGGAGTGTGTTGCTCTGCAAGGCGGCCGACGAGGTGTGCGCCGTTAGCGTATTGGAACATTCCGAGAATCTTTTTCAGATCGTCGTCTGCCCAAGAGCCGGATGAACTACTTTCCACATACTTGTCATCGAACGGTCCAAAGCCCGATTTTTTGTCTGCAATGAATTCGCGGAGTTGTTCGCATGCTTGGACGACCTCGCCCCAGCTTGGGCTCGGCTTCGCAAGGATTGTCGCGCAGGTCGGATAAGCATTTCGATCCGCGCCGTCGGGTTCACGCATCGCCTTCAATAGTTTTTGATTGAAGAGGTCGCGTGTGACCGGGCGAAGGTCGGCGGGTGTCGATAGCCCTGCCTTGTAAAGCAACGCACGATAACACAGTAGACGTCGATTGAAGCGCGTCGCCGCCGAGCGATCCTCGGAATCTGGCAGCTCGAATCGCACGTCACAGAAATTGGAAATGTATTTGTTGCCCGTGTGATCAGAAAGCGCTGCGTCGATGATCTCTTTCCCGACCTGCAAGTTCGCATCGAGATGGAAATTCAGAAGCATCAGCCGCCGATTCGGATCGTTCGGATAGGGCATGATGCCGTAGGTCACGACCTCGTTCTGCAAGTCTGTCTGCTGGCCGGGTGGCCCGCACGCCCACACGTTCTTGATCGCATTCGGAGCAAGCCCGTGGTCGGCGTCTTGTGTGTTCTCGTTCGCATACTCGCCGTTCGGATCGAAGACGATTTGCCCAATCCGCATCGGCGGCTGCTGCGTCCAGCGGAGCGCGAAGATAGACTGCAAAACGATTTTCGTGGTGTTCGATTTGCCGCTGCGTGTCATGCCGAAAAGCGCCGTCTTTTGGCCGAGCAGGTCTGTGGGTGTAAGTTGCACCGGAACGCTGCTCACCTGTTGGAAAGGGCGATTGGTCGAGGCATAGCGCACTTGGCCAACATGCACCATCGCTACCGGGCCAGTGGACGTATGAATCCGCGGGTCACGGTAATTCACGATCTGCCCCAAACGATCAGCTCGCGGCTTGAACACCTTGAGCCCGCGATTCGGGTAGTAGTTGCTGAGGTCTGAGCCGAACATCAGTCGGTAATAGTCGCCGCCTTCCCCGTCGTTCATGTTGGAGATGTAAAAAGTCCCGAGCACACGGCAGCGAATACCGGCATAAGAAAGCAAGTGATGCGTCGTCGGGTCCATCACCTCGCGATGGTCCCAGCTTCGGTCTAGCTCGCCGCTCACCCGTTGCGCATTTTCCACTCGCACCCGGAGTGCTTCGTCGGCGTTTGGAAGCGGCGCTTGGTCGAGCACGCGCAGCAGAACGACGGACGAATCCTCCTCGCGCACATCGCTCACGCGCCCCGGCGTAATTCGCGTGGCGACAAGAAACGCCAGCGCCGGAATTCCGCCGACTCTCTGGCGATGATGATCGTGAATCTGTACCAGCGCCTCATTGTAACCGAGCGAGAACACTTCGCCGACATACGACGCATCTTCGATCAAGTTATGCAGCAATGACGAAGCCGCCTGCAACGATTTGCTCAATTGCGGTGACTGCAACTCGCGTCCAACAACAGAAACTACGTCAGTCATACGGTATTTGATGGGGGAGCATTCGTGCTGAGCACAGCAATCGGTTTCGTGCGAAGTTCGTCCGGAATGCCGGCGACCACCTCAAAAACCACCGAGGCAACCATCGTCGAATCCTTGCCGCCGCTGAAGCCGACGATCCATGGGCGGGGATCGGAGAGATACAGGTCGCGAAGGCCGGCGCGAATTTGATCGAACGGGGAGAGTGGCGGTGGCGCTTCCGCGACGGTGGGCATGGCGAGTTTTATGCCGAAACGGCAGGCCACTGCACGCGTTTGTTTTGATTGCCGATGGCGCGCGACGTCGGCGCCTGGACTTGCATTTTGCCGGGCGGGAGGTTCCTCACGCGAAGGGATTGACGATCTTCGTCTTTCCGAATGTCCGTCCGGCCTGCAGATCCTCGCTGTAAAGGGTGGATGCTCCCGAATGGACGGCGCTGGCGACGATAAGGCTGTCGTGGAAGCGGTATTGGGCCTGGCGCTGGATCAGAATGGCTTCGTGGAAAAGTTCCGGTGACGCGGAAACCTTCCACAGGGGCAGCAGCACCTGGTCGAGGTAGTCGGACGCCTCGCCGGCGGTGAAAGGGTTTTCAAATTTATGCAGCCCGACGTTTAGAAATTCCTGCGCGACCTGCCAACTGATGGCTCCGGTCCCTTTTTCCAATGCCTCCCGCACGAGGGAGCGGGCCCGCCGCCGTTTTTCCGGCGCACTGGCGTCGAAGGTGTAAACAAAAATGTTCGTATCGAAAAAGACGTCAACGGGCATTCATTTCCTCCCGGCCGAAATGCCGGCCGCTCCGGCGGGATTCGAGACGTTCCATCAGACGGTCGTAGTTTTTTTTGTGGCCGGATTGACGCGTGAGATCGCGCAGCCAGGCGCGGAAAAGCTCGTTCAGCGAAGTGGACCGCTGTTGCGCGACGCCGCGGGCTTTGCGGATCAATTCCTCCTCCGCGGATAGGGTGACATTCTTCATTCACACGAAAATAGTGCGCATTACCATCGTGTCAACCAATCGGTGCAAATCTGCGGAGGAACCATGCCGGCGGGAACGGGGGCGTCCTTGCAACGCCTTCCCGGGCGAACTAGTCTTTGCCGCCATGAGCAAGCCTCCCGAGCCGGTTGTCTTCCTGTTCGACATCGACAATACGCTGCTCAACAACGACCGCGTGACCGAGGACATCCGGCACACGCTCGTTCAGCGCTATGGCGCGGAGGCGTCCGTGAAGTATTGGGAGATTTTCGAGGAGCTGCGCGTCGAGCTCGGCTATGCGGATTACCTCGGCGCGTTGCAGCGCTACCGGAAGCTCGAGATGCACGACGCGCGGCTGCTGCGCCTGTCCTCCTACCTCGTCGATTATCCCTTCGCGAACCGGCTTTTCCCCGAGTCGCTCGACGCCATCGAGCATTGCTGGAAATGGGGCACGGTCGCGATCCTCTCGGATGGCGACGCGGTCTTCCAGCCGCGCAAGGCCGAGCGCTCCGGGCTCTTCGCCGCGGTGCGGCGGAACGTGCTCATCTACATTCACAAGGAGGACGAACTCGCGCACGTCGAGATGATCCATCCCGCGAAGCATTACGTGATGATCGACGACAAGCTCCGCATCCTCGCCGCGATGAAAAAAATCTGGGGCGACCGCCTCACGACCGTTTTCGTGCGGCAGGGCCACTACGCGCTCGAGCCCGGCATCGAAACGAAATTCCCCGCCGCCGACCTGACGATTGACCGCATCGGCCAGCTCCAGGAGCACGATTTTTCGCGCCTTGCGGGCGAATAAGTTTGGCCCATGCACGGCCTGAGCGCGCTCATTCTCGGGCTCGGGCTGTTTTTTCTCGGCATCCAGCTCGTCGGGGAAAACCTGCGCCGGCTTTCCGGGCCGAGCTTTCGCCGCGCGATCCATCGCGTGAGCGAGCGCCCGCTGCTGGCGGGGCTCACCGGGCTGGGCTTCGGCGCGCTGATGCAGAGCGCGACGGCGGTGACGTTCATCCTCGCGGGCATGGCGCGCAGCGGGCTCATCACCGCGCGCGGCGCGGCGCCGGTGATCCTGTGGTGCAATGTCGGCCTCACGGCGCTCGCGTTCCTCGTCACGCTCGACATCCATCCCTACGTCGCCTACCTCGTCGGCGCCGCGGGCATTTTTTCCGGCATGGTGCGCCAGCCGGCGTGGCGGGCGGCGGCCGGCGTGCTGCTGGGGGCCGGGCTGGTGCTCTTCGGCCTGGAATCCATGGGCGACGGCGCGTCGCCGATGCGCAGCCAGGCGTGGTTTCAGCACCTGCTGGCCGTCACGGTCGATGCGCCGTTCGTCGCGTTTGGCATCGGCATCCTCGCGGCGGCGATCCTGCAATCGAACACGGGCGCGGCGATGCTCATCATCACGCTCGCGGGCGTCGGCTCGTTTTCGCTCGGGCAGGCGGCGATGCTCCTCTACGGGACGAATCTCGGCGCCATCGCGCTGCGCGTGTTTCTCGCGCTGAATTTCGACCGGCCCTCGCGCCGGCTCGTTCGCTTCGAGGATATTTTCTGCCTGTGGACCGGCGTGCTGATGGGCGGGTTGTTTTTTCTGGAGAAGGCCGGCGTGCCGCTCGTGCTGGCGGCGGTGCATGGATCCTTCGGCGGCAACCTGAAGCTGCAACTCGCGCTCGTGTTCCTGCTCTCGAATCTCCTGCCCGCCGCGGTGATGGCCGGCGCGATCGGGCCGGTGCTGCGGCAGCTCGAGAAGTGGCTGCCCGGCGAGCCGTCCGCGGCGCTCGCGGAGCCGAAGTATCTTTCCGACAGCGCGCTCTCCGATCCGGCCACCGGCATCGAACTCATGTCGAAGGAACTCGCCCGCCTGCTTGCGGCCATCCGCGTGCATCCCGAATTGGCGCGCTTCGGCGAGGACGGCGAAGCGGAAGGCGACCCGGCCTTCGGCGAGTTGAGCGCGGCCATCGAGCGGTATGGTGCGCGGCTCGCGACGACCGACGCGTTGAACGAGCGGAACGCGCACCTGCTGCATCTGCTGCGCGCCGAGCTGTCGCTCGTGCGCTATATCGAGGAGTCCGTGCGCGAGTTCAACAACGCGCTCTACGAAGCCCGGCGCAAGCCGCAGGCGGCGTCCGCCACCGCGACGCTGGAAAAGGCGTTCGACGAGCTGATCTCGGAGGCGCGGACGGCGGCGGACACCGCGGAGCCCGGCGCCGTCGAACGATTGCGGGCGCAGACGAAGCGGCACGGCGAATATGTGAAGGCGATCGTGGCCGGGGCGAAGTCGCAATCGGCCGAAGCGGAAATCGCCGCGCTGGCGGACGCATTCGAGCTGGGAGCGTGGATGCTGCACCGGCTGTCGAAGGTGCTCGATCAATTTGTGAAGGATCGCGCGTCAGCCGCCCGCCAGGATCGCGGCCAGGGCACGGGCCAGCCCGCCGGGCGCGCAGTCTCTTGAGCGCCAGCCGACCACGCCGTCGGGACGCACGAGCACCGCGCCGCCGGGATTCAGGCCGTAGAGCCCCTGAAAATGCCCGTCGGAGTCGGCGTAGCCTTCCGCGCCGCCGATCTGGAAAAGCTCCAGTTCGAAGCCGGCGAACCTTGCCTGCGGATCGACCGCGGCGCGCCACGGAGCGGCGTCTCCCGCGACGAGCAGCGCGAAACCGAGGCCGAAGAGATCGAGCGTCGAGAGCGACAGGCCGTCGCGTTCGATTTGCACGTGCGGCGCGCGGCGTCCCGGGGTGGCGCTCGGGTGGTAGGTATCGACGTCCTCCGGCTCGAGCGGCGGCGAGGATTCGGCGATGAATGCGCCGCGCTCGTAGCGCCAGCCGAGATCGAGGCCGATGCCGGAACCGCCGCGCCGGCTGTTTGCCACAAGGTCGCGCACGCGCGTGAAGTCGCCCGCCAGGCCCGCGTTCACGATCTCCCAGGTCTCCGACCCGAAATCGTTCGAGGTTTCAAAGGTGTGCATCACCTGGCCCCGCCGTTCGGCATCGTAGCTGTCGAGCAGGCTTTGCGGCGCGCCGCGCAGGGCGGCGGCGAGCTTCCAGGCGAGGTTGTGCGCGGACTGGAGGCCGGTGTTCATGCCGAGACCTGCGGCGGGCGAGAGACGGGCGGCGGCGTCGCCGGTAAGAAACACGCGGCCTTTGCGAAAAGACGCGGCGACCTTCGGGCTCATGACCCACGGGCTTGCGCCAAGGATTTCCACCGGCACCCCGGGCAGGCCGGAGGCGGCCTTCACAAGCTCCGCGAGCCGCTCCGGCGGATAGTCGGCGGGATGCTCGCCGGGCTGGAGAAAGTGGTGCATGAGCCAGAGGTCGTCGCCGTTCACCGCGACGAAGACCTCGAAAAGATCCGCACGCAGAATGTGATTCAACACGGCGCGGCGCCCATCCAGATGCGCGCCGTAGGAGGCGCGGAAAAACGTGTTCAGAAAGTGGCCGAGGTCGCCGGGCCCAACGGCCTTGATGTCGAGCCAGTGCCGCACGGAGCTGCCGGCGCCGTCCGCCGCCACGACATATGCGCTGGTGACGTCGAAGGTCTGGCCGCGCCCGTCGCGATGCACGGTGAGCCGTGCGTGATCGCCGGCGTCTGCGAGGGCCGTGATCTCGTGGTCGAAGAAAATGCTGGCGTCGCCTTCCCGCTCGAGTGCGTCGAGCAGCACGCGTTCCGTCGTCGTCTGCGGGCAATGGAAGCCGGAATAGGGAGCCACCGCGGGGCCATCCGCATGCCAGGGCACCCGCCCGTAAACCTCTCCGGTGAGCGATTCGGACCAGATGGCCAGCGAATACGCGGGCGGGCCCAGGCCGGTCGTGTCCATCGCCTGGCGCAGCCCGAGCTGCTGTAGAATTTCCGCGCTGCGGCGGCTGATTGCCATCGCCCGGGGGTGCTGGATCGGCTCGGGTTTGCGTTCGAAGATCGCGCAGCGAATCCCGCGTCGGGCAAGCAGCAGCGCGGTGAGCAGCCCGCACGGGCCGCCTCCGATGATCGCGACCTCGTAGTCCCTGGTGCTCATTGGAGGTCCTGGTGGGTGACGGTCGTCTGCGCGCGAGCGGCGAGGGCTCTCGCCTGCTCGATCACGGCGCCGGCCTCCTCGTTGAAGCGGTAGCCGCTGCAGTTCGGGCAGAGCGCGACCCGGGTGGTGACGATGGAATCGCAGCTCTCGCAGACCTTGAAGCCGCCGGGTTGCGCGATGATTTTCGCGGCCTTCTCCGATCTTTCGGACAGGTGGGAATCCTCCGGAGGCATGGGCTTTCAACGTCGCCCGGGCGGTCGGCGAAGGCAAGCGCGATCAGGCGGCGGCGCGCGGACCGACGCTCACCCGGATCTCGCGGAGGTTGAGGGGGCCGAATTGAGTGAGCAGCGCGACATCGGCGGCGTCGCGGCCATAGGCAATCGCGATGCGGTTGCCCTTCGGAGCGGCCTGGGTCGCGTCGAACGTGAACCAGCGTGTGCCGACGTAGGCCTCGAACCATGCGTGAAGGTCCATCGGATCGAGTTCATGCAGGAAGCCGCTCACGAAGCGCGCCGGGATGTTGAGCGCCCGGCAGAGCGCGATGCCCAGATGGGCCATGTCACGGCAGACGCCGGCATGGGAGCGGGCGGTCTCGAGCGCCGAGGTGGAGGCATTGCTCGTGCCGTATCGGTAGGTCACGTTTTGATGAATCCAGGTCGTGACCGTCTCGGCCTGCCCGTAACCGGGCGGGATGTTCCCGGCGATGGATTTGGCGAGGTCTGCAAGCTGATCCGCCTGGCAGTAGCGGCTGGGGAGTAGGAATTTGAGAATCGGGTCGGGCAGGAGATCGATCGGTACGAAGGCCGCATCGCGCTGGACGTCGATGCGATCCGCCGTATCGACCACGCAACTTGCCAGCAGGGAAAGATGGCCCGCGGGAAGCACCGCTCGCTGGCAGAGATTTCCGAAATCGTCCGTGTATTCGATCATCGGCAGATGTGGCTCGATCACGTATTCCTCGCGCATCACCCACTGGCCCCAGCCGCTGCGGGGGCGCAGCATGAAGATCGCAGGCACCGGAGTCGCGGCTTCGAGCGCAAGCTGGCAGCAGGCCTCGAGGATCATTCGATCGCCGGCAGATTCTGCAGGCTCATCCGCGTGATGACGCCGGGTTGACCGGGCGCGCCGCCGGGTCCCGTGCCTTGCTCGAAGTGATAATTGCGCGCGGCATTCGGCGCGACATCGCCATAGAGCGCGAAGTCGTCCGGGCTCTTGACCCTGTCGAGCGGCACGTTATCCGTCCATTTGAAATCCAGCTTTACCGGGGAACCGGCGGCTTCGGGGCAAAGCGAACGCGGAATCGACAGGGCCATTCGGTTGCGATTGATGACCATGCCCACGTCCGCGACCTTGCTCCATGCGTGCGTCCCGGCATCGTAGCGCTCGAGCACCGCGCCCTTCGGACCCGGGGCCGCGCGGTTGACCACGTAGTCGTAGCCGAACCAGCCGGTCGCAGCGTTGCAGTCGGCGTCGATCAGGAGCTGCATCCATGCCGTATAGGGCTCGAGGCGGGCATCGACCTCGGATTTCGTCAGGCCGAAATTTCGGAGATCCCCGCGAGTCTTCCCGCCTGCAGAGACCGGGAGGGCGGTGTCCGTCTCGTCCTTGAATTGACGGTCGTTGGGCGCGGTGAGCGGCTCGGCGGATTCGACATAGAAGTAGAAATTTCGCGAATCGGACGTGACTTTTGCCTGCACGATGTCGTTGCGGCCCCAGGAATTCGCCCGGGTCGCCGCGGGGTCGGCGGGGTCGCGAGGGATGATGTCGCCGGCGCCATCGCGGAAGACCGGTTCGACGCTGGCCCAATCGGCGAGCGCAGTGATCGGCCTCGGTCCACTCGATTTTCCAATCGGAGGGAGATCGCCGGCGGAGTCCGGTGCGTGAACTGCGGGGAGGCTTGCGGCGACGGGCTCCGCGGGCGCCGGCATGGGCTGGGCGGAGACCGGCTTTGTTGTAATGGGGACGAGCTGGATCGCGCCGTCCACCGGACTTTGCACCGCGAATCGCTCGGTGAGCCGCGTGGCGGCAAGGACGGCGGCGAGCTGCGGTTCGAGGCTCTTCCAAAGCTGCTGTGAAAGCGCTGTGGGGCAGTCCAGTTCGCCGATCCTCACCCGCACCACGGCGAGATTGGTTTTGCCGTCGGCCGGGTGGATCATCAGGTCGTAGCGCACGATCCAATTGAGGCCCAGGCTGCGAACGAGCTCGAAGATCGAGAGCCGGTTCGGCGAGAAGGTTCCGGCCAGGGCTTCGCGGACGACCGCCTCTCCGCCCGGGTCGGCCTGCCGCCGCACCTTGATATGGTGTGCCAGGAAAGCGTTGAGGGCGGAGTCGGGAATATCGTGCTTTTCCAGCGGAGACGCGTCCACGCCCGCCGCCTGCGAAAGCGCGGCGACGAGGGGCTGCTCGCCGGCATCGGCACCCACCGAAGGGAGGTGGCCGGGATCGCGGGTGGCCAGGAAAAACATCGCCGCGAGAACGACCGGACCGCCCGCGAGCAGCAGAATCCCCGCTCCGAGCCACAATGCGCGCTGACGGGCGAACCAGATCAATGCGAGGCCGGCAAGAATCGCTCCTGCCGCCGTGAGGAGCGCCGTTCTCAGCACGGAGCCCACCACGTCCGCCGGGAGTGCGAGGCCCTCGACTTCGTATTCCAGGCTCTTGAGAAATGCGGCCTCGCGCGCGGCTCGCTCCTGCCGCGCCATATCCTCGACGGTGAGCCAGGCGCCGTTCAGGTAGCGGCTGCCATCCTTGAGTTTTTTCAGGTGCTCGCGGAATGGCGCAGCCCAGAGGTCGATGCGCTCCGCGGCGTCGGGGATGTCGGCGCGGACGGCATCGGAATCCCGCAACAGCGCCTCGAGCGCCTCGATCGTATAACCGGCGGCGGGATCGTAAACTGCCGCCGTGGCAGCCTGGATGCGGGCGTCGATGGCTTTTTTCCGGCCCAGCACTTCGTCCTCGCGGGATTTTTCCATCGTGCGGAAGCGGGCGGCTTCGGAATTGAGGGCTTTGCGCAAGGAGGGCACGCGAAGGGCGGAGGCTTCATAGGCCGCAGCGAGTCCGCCGAGATGGATCGAGCCGGAAGCCAGCTCTTCATCGGAATACCAGGGCAGTTTGCCGATCACAGTTCGGGGCTGCACCACGGCGCGGCTGCCGTTGGCGCCGACAAGCACGAGCACCGCGCCCTGGAGCTGGGAGGATACGGCGCGGATGGCTGTGACGACCCCGTCCGGCCCGCGGATCAGGAAGATCGTCTTTTCGGCAGCAGGGGAAGCCGCAGGGGCCGGGGCCGGTTGCGCGGGGGCGCCGGATGGAAGGGACGCGATGCAGATGGCAATGCACGCGAGGAGCGTGGGCAGGTGGAATCGCATGGGCTCGCGAGGTTGCAACCCCGTGAGCCAACTCCAGTTTCGGAAAGCCTGCAAGCACCGGACCGAATTTTCGCGACCGTTTCTGCCCGGGGGCAGGCTCAGGCGGCGGCGGCGCGGGGCCGGGCGCGCGTGGCAAAGTCAATGGCCTCCCAAACGCCGAGACTGCGGCCTGCGTTCCACTCGCGCAGACGGGCCGTGGGGTCGAGTTTTTCATCGAGTTGCGCGACGGTCGCTTCCCATTCGGCAAGATCGGTGGCGTCCATCGCGATCCCGAGGGCCTCGCGCCCGGCCTCGGCGGCGCCGAGAGTGCGCGCGGCGGCGGCGATGTCCCCTTCGATGAGCAGCACCCCGCCGAACAATTGCAGCAGGTAGGGCGTGATCCAGCGGTTGCCGAGGCTGCGGGCGATGGCGGTCCATTCCTCGAGCGCGTCGCGAGCGCGGACGGCGTCCCCGGCGGCCACGCAGTCGCGCGCGAGGCCCCAGAGCATGTAGCCGCAGACCCACTGATCCCCGGTGACTCGATAGATCGCGAGGCTCTCCTCGCGCAGGCGGCGGGATCGGGCGAAATCTCCCCGGTCCGCGGCGCAGCTCCCGAGGCCGTTCAACCCTACGGCTGTGAGCGCGACGTCGTTGAATTCCCGCCCCGCGTCGATGGCCCGCTGGAAGCGCGCTTCCACTCCGTCGCGCAGGCCGAGATTGCGCTCCAGAAATCCCATGAAAGCGCTTTGCAGGATCGCGTCGCGCCGGCGGCCGAATCTCTCCAGCAGCGCGACGCCTTCGCGGTAATAGCCGAGCGCCTCCTCCGAGCTGTCGCGGCACCAGGCGATGCGGCCTGCGCCGAGGAGCGCGTAGGCGCGCGCGAGCGTGGGCTCCCCAGCGCCGGGGGCGTTGAGCAGCAGGTCCAGAATCGCGCGGGCCTCCTCGAGATTGCCGCGAATCTCGACGTGGCGCGTGAGCGCGCCGGCGATGCGCAGACCCTTCTGCACGTTCGCCTCCGACCTGGAGGCCCATTCGAAGGCGAGGCGAAAATTGAACTGATCGGCGGTCACGAGGTCGAGCCAGCGCGCGGTGTCGCGACCCTCGAGCTGCGGACGCGCCTCCTCGGCGAGCGCGAGGAAGTAGTCGAGGTGGCGGTCGCGGAGCGCGGGAAACTCGCCGGAGGCTTCGAGGCGCTCGCGGGCGTAGTGCCAGACGGACTCGATCATTGTGTAGCGGGTGGCGTCGGCGGCGTCCGTCTCGACGCTGAGCAGCGACTTGTCCACGAGGAGCTGCAGGAGATCGAGCGCGTCGTAGGCGTCCACGCCGTCGCCGGTGCAGATCGCCTCGATGGCCTCGATGGTGCGTCCGCCTCCGAAGACGCCGAGCCGGCGAAAGAGCACGCGTTCGCTCTCGGAGAGGAGGTCGTAGCTCCAGTCGATGAGCGTGCGGAGCGTCTGCTGGTGCGGCAGCACGGAGCGTCCGCCGCCGGTGAGGAGGCGGAACCGGTCGTCGAGCCGCTGGGAGATTTGCTCGGGCGTGAGCACGCGGGCGCGGGCGGCGGCGAGCTCGATGGCGAGCGGGATGCCGTCGAGCCGCCAGCAGATTTGCGCGATGGCGGCGGCGTTTTGCCGGGTGACCTCGAAGCCGGGCTTCACCGCCGCGGCGCGGTCGATGAAGAGGCGCACTGCCTCGTATTGCGAGACCGTCGAGACGATATCGGAGACCTGGAACAAATCGTTCGCGGGATTGAGGACGGAAAGCGGCGGCACGGCCCAGGTGTGCTCGCCCGCTATGCCCAGCGAGTGGCGGCTGGTGGCGAGAATCTTGATGGTGCTGCAGCCGCGCAGGATTTCCGCGACAAGGGCCGCGCATTCGTCGAGGACATGCTCGCAGTTGTCGAGGATGAGGAGGACGCGCCGTCCGCAGAGGAAGCGGATGAGCGTGGCCCGCATGGGCTCGTCCGGCTCCTCGCGCAGGCCGACGGCGCCGGCCGCCACCTCGACGATGCGGTGGGGATCGGAAATCGTCGCGAGCTCCACGAGCCAGACGCCGTCGGGATAGTCGCCGAGCATTTCCTCGGCGACCTGCAGGGCAAGGCGCGTCTTGCCGGTGCCGCCGGTGCCCGTGAGCGTGAGCAGGCGCGTGGCCCCGAGCAGGCGCTTGACCTCGTCGCGCTCGCGCTCGCGGCCGATAAAGGTGTTCAGCAGGGTGGGCAGGTTGTTTGGCGTGACCTCGAGCGAGCGCAGCGGAGGGAACTCGGATGGCAGGCCCGCGAGCACGAGCTGGAACAAATGCTCGGGGCGCACGAGATCGCGGAGCCGGCGCTCGCCGAGATCGCGGAGCAGCACGCCCGGCGCGAGATGGTCGCGCACGAGTTCCTCGACCGGGAGCGAGAGGAGCACCTGGCCGCCATGGGCCGCGGCGAGGATGCGCGCGACGCGATTGAGGCTGTTGCCGAAATAATCGTTGTCGCGAAACTCCGCCGCCCCGACGTGGAGCGCCATGCGCACCATCAGCGGGCCGGTTTCCTCCCATTCGCCCGCATGCAATGCCTGTTGGATGTCGGCGACCGCGGCCACGGCATCGCCCGCGCGGTCGAATGCCACGCAGAATGCGTCGCCGATGGTCTTGAACACATAGCCGGCGTGCGTTTCCGCCGCCGAGCGCACGATCTCGTCGTGCCGGCGCAGGGCGACGCGCATCCCCTCGGGATGCCGCTCCCAAAGGCGCGTGCTGCCCTCGATGTCGCTAAAGAGAAAGGTGATGGTTCCGGTGGGCGCGGCCATGGACTTTGAAGCTTACCGCCGGTTTTCACGCGCGCCAGATGGAATCCGCTTCACGCGCCGGATGGGCTCGAGCGTCCATCGCGAAAGCTCCCGCGCACCACCGGACGCGTGGTCAGAACGAGCGTGGCGACCGCGAGCACGGCGCCGGTTTTGAATCCGAACAGCGCAACGACCAAAAAAAACAGGACGAGCTTCAACCTTTTCCGATTCCAGAGGGACCATGCGAGTGAGAGGTAGATCGCCGCGAACGCCCAGCAATAGGTCAGGCTGGCCGACAGGGCGAACAGGTGGGGCTGCGTGATCTCCCGGCCTCCAATGCGGGTCTGGCGGAAACCGGCGAGGAGGTTGACCGCTTCCATCGCCGCAAGTCCGGCAGCGATGAGAAACAGGACGGCGAGGATATTGACGGCGCGTTGCATCGGATTTTTGGCAGCCCGGTTTCGCACGGGCGCGCCGCGGGATCAAGGCGGAGGGCGCCTGTCTTCCGCAATGTGGATCGGCGTGAGCGCCTTCCAATGCCCGAGCGGACATTCCGCGGTGCGCCAGGCGACCTTCTTCGCGACGCTGCATCCGCACTCTGCGCAGCGGTCGTCGAGCGCGAGGTATTGGCCGCAGGCGTCGGACCGGCAGAGGGCGTGGCGTCGGGCGATCTCGTCGCGGGGCATTCCGGGATCGCCTCGCAGAGCCGCCGCGCTTTCCCGCGCCGAGGCCCGCAGGAACCTGCGCAACATCGTGAGGAAGCCGGGTGGTCGATGCGGCATCGGAAAAAATCGGGGCGACAGGATTCGAACCTGCGACCTCCTGGTCCCAAACCAGGCGCTCTACCAAGCTAAGCTACGCCCCGTGGCCGGGGACAATGGACGAGAATCCCTGCGCTGGCAAGCGGTGTAACCTCCCGACCGCCCGCTTCGCGTCGGGCGTCACCAGGGCGAGACGGCCTTGAGCAACGCGGAATCGACGCCGGCGCGCATCTTCAACAGAAGGTCGTCCTTTCCGGCAATGCCGTTGCGGCGGCCGATCTCGGCGGGATCGCTCGCGGCGAGCCAGATCTCGCCCTTGTCCTCCCAGGCTGCCGCCCGCAGGGGGAGATCGAGAACGATCGCGGGATCTGCCTGCATGAGAAGCGTGCCGGCGGCGGCTTCTCCGAAGAGGAGTTCCTCCGTGGGGGGAAGCTCCAGACCCGCTCCGGTCGCGCCCTTCGCGTGATCGATGCGCGCCATCACCGTCGCTCCCTGTTCGCGGAGAATTTTTCCAGCCGGTCGATGGTTTCCGCCACCGGATAGGGGCTTTGCTGCACGCGCGACGCGGCCGCCTGCGGCGGCGGGCCGATTTTTGCGTCGTAGGCGCCGGCGATCTTCCGGGCAAGCTGGGTGAGGTCCATGCCCTCGCGATTTGCGAGCAGCGTGACGCAGACCAATTCGTCGGGCTGCGTGAAGCGGCTGGGGAGCGAGGAAAAGCCGCGGGCGCTCCCGGTGGAGATCATCAGGCCGGGATGGCCGGGGAAAATCCACGGGCCCGAAGTTGGCGTCGCGCGGCCATCCTTCAGGCTGGCGGGGTGGTAGATCAGCTTGCGAAGTGCGGGATCCTTGATGAGCACCTCGCCGGCGAGGGCCACGTCCCACCGGCTGATGTCGTGCGCCGAGGCGTAGATGGCGCCGGGCGCGGGCGCGCCTGTTTCCGCCGGGGCGCCGGTCGCCGGTTCGGTGGGATCGATGAGCCGCGGATTTTTGAGAAACTCCCGATGACGAGCATCGCCGTCCAGTTTCTCGCGGGCGACGCCATCGAGTTCGCTTGCGAAAAATGTATGGTCGAGCCCCGGCGGCTTGAACCGGTGGTCGCGCACGAACTTCTCACAGCTCCCGCCGCCGGCCTTCGCAATCAAGCGCCGGAGCAGCTCGTAATCGACCGGGCTGTCCGCAGAGCGTGTCCCCGGCTCGAAGGCCGGCGACGGATCGCCGCCCGCGCGGAGGCCGGATTGATGCTGGACGAGCTGCCGCACGGTCACGCCGCGCGCGGAGGCCGGGAGGTCGTTTAGATATTTGGAAATCGGGTCGTCGAGCGCGATGGCGCCGGACTCGACCAGTTGCAGGATGGCAACCGCGAAATAGGCGTCCGCCATTTGTCCGATGTCGAAGAGCGTGTTCGTGGAGGCCAGCGTGCGGTGTTCCGCGTCGGCCACGCCGTGGCCGGTTGCGCGCGTGATGTAGGGGCCTGCACGATGGCGACAGACATCCCGGCGATCGCGTTCTCGTGCATGAAGGTCGCCACCATCCGGTCGATGGACTCGCCTCCGAAGCTCAGGTCGGCGTCGCCGCGCCCGCCCGATGCAGGCAGGGTCGGTCCGGCAAGAGTGTCAGCCACTGCGGCGCAGACCAAAGACTCGCGACGGAAGCGGGGAGAATTCTTCATGATCGCAACAATTTTTGGGAGGTTAACGCCGCATCGGACGGCGCCGCAACCTCCATGGCGCCGCCTTGCCAACCGGAGCCAATCGACGGGCATTCCGGTTTTTGATTGATACGCGGCGGCGTTTGGAGTCGAAATGCGTGGCGACCGCACAAATTCGTGCGAGGGTTCGAGCGATTATATCCAAGGTGGCGAAAGACTTAACACAGAAGTGCCGGGACTATCGGGACTCCGCCGATGCCCGGGCGCAGGGTTTCTATCCGTATTTCCGACGAATCGACGACACGGTGGGCGATCGTGTCGTCTGCGACGGCACCTCGAAGATCATGATCGGGTCGAACAACTACCTCGGTCTCGCCCAGGACGAACGCGTGGTCGAGGCGGCTTGCGAAGCCGCGCGCAAGTTCGGCTCCGGCTGCACCGGCTCCCGCCTCCTCAATGGCAACATTTTCCTCCACGAGCACCTCGAGGAGGCGCTTGCCAGCTTCCTGCAGCGCGAATCGGTGCTCCTCTTCTCGACGGGATTTTTTGCGAACCAGGGGGCGCTCGCCACGCTCGTCGAGGACGAGGACGCCATCCTGTGCGACCGCGAAAATCACGCCAGCATCATCGACGGCTGCCAGTTCGCCCCCTCGAAGCTCGTTCCCTTCCGGCACAACTCCGCCGTCTCGCTGCAAAATCGCCTCAAGCGCCTGCCCGAGGCCGCCGGCAAGCTCGTGGTGCTCGACGGCATCTTCAGCATGTCGGGCGATGTCGCCGATCTCCCGCCCATCCTCAAGGTCGCGAAGGAATTCGGCGCGCTCACCTACATCGATGAGGCCCACGCGCTCGGGGTGCTCGGCCCGCTTGGCCGGGGCACCGTCCATCACTTTGGACTCAACGACGAGGTCGATCTCGTCATGGGCACGTTCTCGAAATCGCTCGGCTCCATGGGCGGCTTCATCGCCGGCAAGCGCGAGGTCATCGAGTATCTGCGGCACAAGGCGCGCTGCTTCATCTTCACCGCCTCGCTCGCGCCCGCCGTGGTGGGCGGGGTGCTCAGGGCGCTCGAGCTCGTGCAGAGCGAGCCGGAGCGGATGGATGCGCTGTGGCGCAACACGCGCAAGATGCACGAGGGCTTCCGGCAGATCGGTTTCAAGATCGGCACGACGCAGACGCCCATCGTGCCGATCCTCATCGGCAGCGAGGCGAGGGCTTTCCAATTCACCCAGCGCCTATACGAGGAGGATATCTTCGCCACGCCCGCGATCTATCCCGCGGTGCGTTACGGCGAGGCCATCGTGCGCACGAGTTACATGGCGACCCACACCGACGAGGATCTGGATCGGGTGCTGGAAATCTTCGCCCGCCTCGCGCGGGAGCTTGGCACCTTCGACGATCCCGCCTACTCAGAACCTGGCCGACGCAAAAATGTTTTCGATTTCAGCCTGTCTTACTCCGAGGGACCGAACGCGATTCGAGAGAGTGCCGGAGATCCTTCACGGAACGGCTCCGGGCTTCATCCCGCCGTTTCCCGGTAGCGTCGCGAAATACCTCAGGCCCGACTCCGCCTTCCAGCGGGTGCATGGGAAGATCCTGCCGTTCGTCGCGTGGCGCGACGGGCGTCCCGTCGGCCGGATCGCGGCAATCGTCAATCGCTCGCACAACGCCCGCTACCACGACACGACGGGTTTTTTCGGATTCTTCGATTGCGAGGACAACGCCGGCACCGCGCGCGCGCTGTTCGATCAAGCCGCCGCCGTCCTGCGCGAGCAGGGGCTCACGTCGATGCGAGGCCCCTACAGCCCGAGCATCAACGACGAATGCGGGCTGCTCGTCTGGGAGGCCGGGAAGCGCGGTCCCTGCATCGGCCTCACATGGAATCCCTCCTACTATGAATCGCTCGTGCTCGGAGCCGGCTTCGAGCAGGTTCGCGAGCTTCTCGGTTTCGACCTTCCGATGGATCGCCTCGAGGTTCCCGACCGGCTCAAGCGCCTCGGCGACCGCGCGGAGAAACGTGCCAGACTCCACCTGCGCCCGATCAACCTCAAGAAGCTGGAGAAGGAGCTCGAGATCGTCCACGAGGTTTACAACGACACGCTCGGGCGCAACTGGGGCTTCGTGCCGATCTCGATGGAGGATCTGCTCGGCGCGGCCGACGACATGCGCTCCTTCGCCGATCCCGACATCATCCTCATCGCCGAGAAGGATGGCGAACCCGCCGGCGTCGCGCTCACGTTGCCCGACTTCAACCAGATCCTCGCAGGCCTCCAGCGTGTGCCGCACTGGCTGCGGCTGCCGGTCATCCTCTGGCGGATGAAGACGCGCAAGATCACCGCCTGCCGGCAGATGGTTTACGGCGTGCTTCCGAAATTTCGCGACCACGGCCTGCACGCGTGGCTGCTGCGCGAGCAATTCTCCGAGGCAAAGAAACGCTACCCTTTCGCGGAACTCGGCTGGATGGAGGCCAACAACACGCCGATTTTAGCGGCCTGCGCGCAGGTTGGCGGGTTTCATCAGCGCACCTGGCGCATTTACGAAAAGCCCCTGCCCGCGGCGGCCTGACGACCGATGCGCCTGTTTCTCACCGGCGCCACGGGATTCGTCGGACGGAACCTTCTGCTCGAAGCGCTTCGCGACAACCGATACGCCGAAGTCGTCGCCGCCGTCCGCGACGGCGAAAAACTTCTGCGCCAGCTTGCTGCGGAGGGTATTCCCAGGCCGTCGTCTTTGCGCATCACCTCGTGGAGAGAATCGCCGCCGCGCGACATCGACCACGCCGTGCATTGCGCCGGGCTGCTTTTCGCGCGCGACCGTCGCGACTACTTCCGCGTGAACGTCGAGGAGACCCGCCGGCTGCTCACGCGACTCCCGGCAAACGCGCGCACGCTCGTGCTCTCCTCGCAAAGCGCCGCTGGCCCGACGCCCATAGGCAGGCCGGCGCACTCCGCCGCGGATCCCGACATCCCGCTCACCTGGTATGGAGAATCCAAGCTCGCGATGGAGCGCAGTCTCGCCTCCGAGCGGCCCGGCGCCTTCGTCTGGCGGCCGCCGATGATCCTCGGCCCGCGCGACCGCGCCACGCTGCCTCTCTTCCAGATGGCCGCGCAGCGGCTGAGGATCAAACCGGGGTTTCGTCCGAAGACCTACAGTTGGATCGCCGTCGGCGACCTCGTGCGCGCCATCTTCCGCGCGCTCGATGAACCCGTCTGGACGCCCACCGCTTCGCCCCTGCCGGTCAGCGCGCCCGGAACGATCACCGACACCGAACTCATCCGCACCGCCGCCGACGTTCTGGGCCGCGCGGGTCGCACCGTCCCACTGCCGCACCTGCTCATGCGCGGCGTGTGCGCGCTCGTCGATGCGGCGCCCCGGCTTCGCGCCGCGGCACCGAGCCTCACGCGCGACCGCTCGCGGGAAATTTATCCCGACCGCTGGGTGCTCGACGCGGCGGAGTTCCAGGCGCGCTTTGCGCCGGGCCCGTTTGCCACGTTGCGCGACACCCTCGCGGAAACGCGGGTCTGGTATGCGCGGGCCGGCCTGCTCCGCGCCGCTTGAATTGCCGGGCGGCATCACGTAACACGGAACGATTCGATGACTGCCCGTTTTTGTCTTCTTGCCGCCGCTCTCGCATTCACCCTCGCCGGTTGCGGCGGCGGCTCCATTCAAAAGGCCACCGGACAGCCCCAGCGGCTCATTCGCGTCGATTGGTATGGCGAGGAGTGTTTCCGCATCCAGAGCGCGCTCGGAATCGCGCTGCTCACAAATCCCTTCGCGGAGGGCGCCACCGACTTCGCCCAGCCGAAGAATCTCCATCCGGAGGTCATCCTCATCACCAGCGAGAATTCGCGCGCCAACAACGTGGACATGGTCGATAACACTCCGCACATCCTGCGGGGCAGCGTTGGCGTCGGCTCGAACAGCATCGCCGGCCTTCGCATCCAGGGCGTGCCCGTTTTCAAGAATCCGGAGACGCAGGACGTCGATGGCATGAACGTCATCTACCGCTGGTCGATGGACGGCCTGCGATTCTGCTTCCTCGGCCAGCTCGGCACGCTGCCCACCGCCGCCGATCTCTCTCGCCTCGGCAAAGTGGACGTGCTTTTCCTGCCCGCGAGCGGCACGGATCTCACCGATTCGCAGCGCCAGCAAATCATCGCGCAGCTTCGTCCGCAGATCATCATCCCGATGGGTTCGATCGCCGCGATGAACCGCTTCGCCTCCGGTTACTCGGCCGTCTTTCGCCTCAACGCTTCCGCCGCGCTGCTCTCGCGCGAGGCGCTGCCCGCCGTCCCGACGGTTGTGCTCTTTCGCGCGCCGTAGAAGATGAAAATTCTCGTTGTTGGTTCCGGCGGTCGCGAGCACGCGCTGGCGTGGAAGCTCGCTCGGTCGTCAAACGTCTCGAAAGTTTTCTGCGCGCCCGGCAACGCCGGCACCGCACGCGTCGGCGAAAACGCGGCGGTTTCCATCGCCGACCACGCGGCGCTCATCGCCTTTGCACGGAGCCGGAAGATCGACCTCGCGGTGATCGGCCCCGACGATGCCCTCGCGGCCGGCATGGTCGATGCCTTTCAGGCTGCGGGACTGCGCGCCTTCGGCCCCACGGCGACAGCGGCGCGCCTCGAGTCGTCCAAATCGTTCGCGAAGGATTTCATGCGCCGCCACGGCATTCCGGCCGCCGTGTCGCGCGAGTTTACCGACAGCGGCGAAGCGCACCGCTATTGCCAGGGCGCGGAATATCCGCTCGTCGTGAAGGCTGATGGCCTCGCGCTCGGCAAGGGCGTTGTGATCGCCCGCGTGCCCGAGGAGGCATCACTCGCGATCTATCGCTCGATGGACGCCGGCGCATTCGGCGAGGCCGGCAGGCGCGTCGTGATCGAGGAATTCCTCGAGGGCGTCGAGTGCTCGATCCACGCGCTCGTCGATGGCGCGGGTTATGCGCTGTTTCCCGACTGCCGCGATCACAAGCAGGCCTGCGATGGCGGCACGGGGCCGAACACCGGCGGCATGGGCGCGATCTCGCCCTCCGGGTCGGTCGATGCCGCCCTTGAGGCGCGCATTCGCAAGGAAATCCTCGACCGCTTCATCGTCGGCGCGCGGGCGGACGGCCTCGATTTTCGCGGCATGCTTTTCCCCGGGCTCATGCTCACCGCCGACGGCCCGAAGGTGCTCGAGTTCAATTGCCGCTGGGGCGATCCGGAGACGCAGGTGCTCGTGCGCCGGCTGGAGAGCGACCTCGCCGGGCTGCTCGACGCCTGCATCGACGGCACGCTCGCCTCGCGGGAAATCGCTTGGGATCCGCGCGCCGCGGCCTGCGTCGTTCTCGCCTCGGGCGGCTATCCCGGCGCCTACAAAAAGGGCGAGCCGATCCGTGGCATCGACCGCGCAGAGGCTCATCGGGACGTCGTCGTCTTCCACGCGGGCACGGCGGAATCCTCCGACGGCCTCGTTACGAATGGCGGCCGCGTCCTCGGCGTCACCGCGCTCGGCGAAACGCTCACCGCCGCGCGCGAAGCCGCCTACGCCGCCGCGGACGAAATTCATTTTGCGAATCTGCACCGCCGCAACGACATTGGCGCCGCCTTGTGAAGCTCCTCCTCCTCCTCGCCGTCCCGGCATTCCTGCTCGTTTCCGTCGCCGCCGCGCAGACGCCGCCCCCCGCGACTCCTTCGCCCGCCCAGCCGGCTCCCACGCCTCCCGTCGTTCAGCCGACCGCAACTCCGACCCCGACGCCCGCCCCGCTTTCGCCGCGCGAGATTCTCAACGTGCTGAGCGATTCGCAGCTCGAACAGGCCATCCAAAGCCTGCGCACAAATTTCCTCGATGCCGGACGCACAAGTGATCGCGAACTCCGCCGCGCGACGCTCGAGGGATTGATCGACCGCCTTGCCCCCGGCATTTCCGTCACGACCGAGGCTGCGGTGAAGCAATCGGCCGTGCCGCCCGCATTCCTCGCCGAGATTCTCGACGCCCGCATCGGCTACCTGCGGCTCGGTGCATTCAACAGGGAGGCGCTGGCGCAGATGGACGCGGCGCTGGCGAATTTCGGCGAAAAGAAGCTCAAGGCCGTCATTCTCGATCTGCGCGGGGAACCGGCCTCGACGGATTACGAAATCGCGGCGGAATTCGCAAAACGCTTTTGCCCCAAGGGAAAGGTGTTGTTCTCGATCCAAAAACCGAGCGCGAAGCAGGAACGGATTCTCACGTCGAATCAGGATCCCGCCTTCTCCGGCATTCTCGTCGTCCTCACCGACAAGGAAAACTCCGGCGGCGCCGAGGTCCTCGCCGCGACCCTGCGGCAGAACGCCAACGCGATGATCGTCGGCGCGACCACGCGGGGCGAGGCTGTCGAGTTTTCCGACGTCCCGCTGGGCGACGGAAAAATCCTGCGCGTCGCCGTCGCGCAGGTCGCGCTGCCGGACGCCGGGCCGATCTTTCCCGTCGGCGTGAAGCCCGACATCGCCGCAGCGCTTGCGCCCGCGACCCAGGCGCGCATCTTCGCGCTCGGCAAGCAAAAGGGCGTGAGCCAGTTCGTGTTCGAGAACGAGCGTCAGCACCTCAACGAGGCCGCGCTGGTCGCCAACACGAATCCCGAGATGGACCCGGCGAACCTGCGGCAGAGCGGCCGCGACGTCCTGTGGGACAGCGTGCTGCAGCGCGCCGTCGATCTCGTGACGGCCATCAGCTTTTACGACCAGCGCGCGCCCTGATTCCCTATGCGGAGAGTCGCCTGGTTTCTCGCTCTACCCTTCGCAACCGTCGCCCACGCCGCGACCCTTTGGGCCGAGTGACATTGCGGCGGAGATGCCCGTGCGATAAGGTCTCCGCCCGTCGTGGGCTTGCATTTTGGCCGGGTTTGGTCTTGCGTGGCATCGAAGCGGGTTTGCTTCAAATCTATGAACAGGTTCGATGGATCTTCATTGAAGGGATTCGCGCGAGTGCTGGTTCTGACCGCTGCGCTGTTGGGAGTCGCTCCGGCGACCTGGGCAAAAGGCAAAAAATCCTCGCCCGACTTCAAGGGGGCGGCGGGTCTCTACACGGGCGATGTCGTGATCTCCGGTTCGGTGTTCGGAGATCCGATTTCCTGTCCGGGCACCGGAGAGGTTCGGATCAAAGCCGCGAAAAACGGAAAGAAGGCGACGCTGATCATCTCGGCGACCTACCAGGCCTCGGACGGTTCCGGTCCCGTTGTCGTGACCGGAGTCGCGAATTTGCAGGGTGGGAACGGTGTGGCGGTGCTCCAGCGATCCCGCGCAGACGGGGGCCTGGACTTCTTCACCGGTTCCACCTCGCTTCCAATCAAGTATTCCGGGAAGGACTTGAAGGCGAAGGGCCAGGGGGCGGTCAATTTCTTCGGCTCCGTCGTTACCGTTGCGGGCGATGCGAAGAGAAATCCCGCCGGCAAGCTCGCGTTTACCGGTTCCCTTTCCTCTGACGTTGCCACGTTTGCGTTCAGCTTCTCGGGCAAGCTGAAGAAGGGCAGCAAGTAGGCGCTGCGGCCTGACGGAACAAGCCTAGCCGACGCGCACGGCGCGGGTCTTGTCGAGTTTGAGGATGCCGGCGGAGTCGGCGGGCAGCGCGGCCTTTGGGTCGGTGACTTTTTCGCCGTTCCACTGCACGCTGCCCTGTTCGACGAGGCGGCGGGCGTCACTGCGAGACCGCTGCGCGCCCAGCGAAGTGAACGCGGCGACCACGATCGAGACGATGTCACTCTCCGGCGGCAGAGTGAAGGCCGGAAGATCGGCGCTGTTGAGATCCTTCTGGCTGAAGCGGGTATTGAAATCCTCGAGGGCGTGCTGCGCGTCCGCCTCGCTGTGGAATCGGGCGACGATGCGGCGGCCGAGTTCTTTCTTCGCGACCATCGGGTGAGCGTCGGCAGGCAGGTTCTCCGCGAGCAGGAGCTCGTAATATTTCGGCATCACCTCGTCGGGGATGCTCATGAGCTTGCCGAACATCTGGATCGGCGGATCGCTCACGCCCACGGCGTTGCCGAGGCTCTTGCTCATCTTTTGCACACCGTCGAGGCCTTCGAGAATCGGCAGCATCATCGCGACCTGCTGCGGCTGGCCCTCCTCGCGCTGGAGATCGCGGCCGACCATGATGTTGAACAACTGGTCGGTGCCGCCGATTTCGACGTCGGCCTCGATCATCACGGAGTCCCAGCCCTGCATGATCGGGTATTGAATCTCGTGCGCGCGGACGGGCAGGCCCTTGTCCATGCGCTCTCGAAAGTCCTCGCGTTGGAGCATCTGCTGGAGCGTCACGCGGCTATTCAGCCGGATGACCTCCTCGAAGCTCATCATCTCGAACCACTCGCCGTTGAAGACGACGCGGGTGTGGGCGGGATCCAGGATTTTAAACGCCTGCTCCTGGTAGGTTTTGGCGTTGGTCATCACCGCGTCGTGGGTGAGCTGCGGGCGGGTGGCGGAGCGTCCGCTGGGATCGCCGATCATCGCGGTGAAGTCGCCGATGATGAGGATGGCCTGGTGGCCGAGTTCCTGAAACTGCCGCAGTTTCGTGAGACCGACGGTGTGCCCCAGATGAATGTCGGGAGACGTGGGATCCACGCCGAGCTTCACGCGCAGCGGTCGATTCCCGGCGAGTTTTTTTTGCAGCTCTTCCGGGCTGAGCACCTGGGCGCAGTTGCGGAGGAGGGCGGCGAGGGGATCCATGGGGCGTGAGCAGACTTACTCGCCCTTGCCCTTGTTCAGCAAATCGCGCACGTCGTCGATGGTGAGTTCCTTGTGGAGATTTTCGGTAAAGCGATCCAGCCCGTGCTGGGTCTTGCCGGCGATGAGGTAGGGCCTGGGTTGCGCGGAAGCGGGCAGGCGGGCATCCGCATCGCGCAGATCCGGCTTGCCGCCCTTGGCAAACTCCCGCACGGCAAAGGCGTCGGTGCGGTATTTTCTGCGCGACTCCATTGCATCGCGGCCATCCAGCCTGCTCGCATAGGTGTCAAAAATCTTCCGGCCGAACCACGGATTTTTAATGCCAAAAAAGGACTTGGTCTCGAACGTCCTGACCCCGGCACTCTTCACGCCGGCGTATCCGCTCGCGCCAAAAGTTTTCGTTGCGAACGTCCCCGAGCTGTAGGTCTGATTCTGCATCGGGTTGACCTGCTTGCTGTCGGGCCTCGCGCTCTCGATCCGTTGCAGCATGCCTTCCTCCTGCTGCTGGGCCTGTGCGGTGGCGACCGCGGCAAGGCAGGCAAGGACTGGGAGGATGCGTCTCATCGGCGGCACGTTATGACGCACCCCTGTGCGACGCAAGCCATCGGTGCGGGCGCGTTGGGCAAAAATGCGCAGTTGCGGCGCGAGCGGGAATGCGGAAAGGATGCGTGCGATGGGCGAGCATTTCCCGGCGAATTCGAAAATCCAGCCTGGCGAAATCGCGGCGGCGAGGCGGCATGTCTTTCTTTGCATTGGACCGGATTGCTGCGAATCCGGAACGGGAATGGCTTTGTGGGAGCTGCTCAAACAGGGCGTGCGCGATCTCGGCCTGCCCGCGCTGCGCACGAAGGCCGCCTGTCTGCGTGTCTGCACCGGCGGCCCCTGGCTCGTCGTCTATCCCGAGGGCGTGTGGTATGGCGCGATGACGCCGGGGCGGCTGGATCGCGTGCTGCGCGAGCATGTCGCGGGCGGGCGACCGGTCGAAGAATGGGTGGCCGCGAAGACGGGCTGCGGCGCCTAGTTTCCGTTCGGCCCGGCGGGAGCCGCGGGCGCGTTGCCTCCGGGCTGCGACATCTGGGGGACGGCCACTGTCTTGTAATCAGCCGGGACTTCGAATTGGGAGGCGGGCACGTCCGCGTTCTTGATCGAGAGAACGGTCATGGTCGAGACGCCGATCTGCGGGGACTTGACGGTCGTGCGAATTGGGAAGCCGGGAAAATCCCCGCCTCCGGCAAGGGCGGCCTTGAACGGATCGCCGTCTCCCGAGAGCCGGCCCATTTGCTCGAGGATCTCCTTCTGGTTCGCGACATCCCTGGTGACCCAATACGTCACGTCCAGCCCCTGGAAGGCGCCGGTGTATTCTTCGCACGCGAAGCCGCTGATCGTTTCCTTCTTGCCGGTCGGCTTGAGGTCGGGCTTTTCGCCGCGGGCGGCAACCTTCTCCTTTACGGCATCGAGCGCGGCCTTGGGCAGTTGCATCGCGATCTTCTGCGCATGCATGAGCGAGGTGACGGTGCCCGCCTTGAGATCGACGATGCTGGAAAGCTGCCTGCCGACATCGATGCGCGCCCGGTCGCCGGAGATGGTCATCGTCATCGGCGTCTTGCCGGGCATCGGGCCCGTTTGATCGACCTCTTCGACGATGACGATCCCTGCGGTGGCGGAATGGGTCGCGGCGATAAGCGCGGCGAGGGCGAGGACGATGCGGTTCATCAGGGTTAGCGGGAAAGGTCGGTCTGGTTGAGCACGGGAAAGCCGTCGCCCCGCAGCACGGACGAGGCGCATTCGTTGTCATCGACATGCAGCGCGAGCACGGCGCGCCCGCGCGGGCGAATGAGCAGCGGATAGCTGAACTGGACGTTCACCTCGGCTTTGAGCAGCGCGGCGAGGACGTTCGGCAGGTCGGCGGCTCCCTCCTTGAGTTCGGTGACGATGATCTCGGAGACGCTGTGCGGGATGTCGTTTTCCTCGAAGAGAAACTCGGCGCGGTCGGGGTCGCTGACGATGAACCTGCAGATCGAGCTCTCGGCGGAGTCCTGGATGCTGAGAGCAAGGACGATAATATTGTTTTCGCCGAGCATCCTCACGACCTCGAGGAGCGCGCCGACTTTGTTGTCCAGGAAGACTGAGAAGTGGCGGACTCCCGGGCCGTCGATTTTTTCAGTCGTGAGCGCTTCGGGCATCGGGAAAGGGCGCTTATTTGTAACAATACAGGAAGGTGAACGGGCTCGTCTCGCCCTCGGCGAGGGTGACCTTCACCAGATACTTGCCACTCGCGGAAGCGACCACTCCTGCCGCCGCGCTGGCGCCATCGCCGTAGCTTTGCTGCTCCACGGGCCTGCCATTTTCATCATAGACGCGGACCGTCAGCTTGCGCGCGGGCGAAGCCCCGGCGGCGCAAAACCAATACTCGTCCCCCGCGAAGAGATTCACCTCGATCACCGCGCTCTTCTTCGGCTCGAGTGTTCCGAAATAGTAGCCGTCACGGATTTTGTAGCCGTCGTTGGAAAACGCGCCGGCCAGCTCGAGAGCCGCGCTCCGAGTTTGAGCCTCGGAGGCGTCATCCGCAGCGGGCGTGGGGGTTGCCGCCGGGGGCCCGGCGCGGAGCGTCGCGACGATGAGAACGGCGAGCAGCGGGATGAAGAGGCGTTTCATTGCGCGGGAGTCGCGGGACCGCTGATCGCGTTGACGAGCTGCGTGGAGGTCTGCTGGATCGTTTTGACGGTATCGGCGCTCGGGGGCGTGGGGGGCGCGACGGCGGCCTTGATCTCGAGCAGGCCCTTGCGGACTTTGCCCGCGAGCGGGTCGTTCTTGAGCCGGTCGGGCAGGGCATCCATGCGCGCGATCAAATACTCGACGATGGCCGGCTGGCGCAGCAGACGGGCGGATTCGGGCTGGTAATTCGCGCTGATGACGCTGCTCGCGGCCTGGATGCCGCGCAGCCAGGCGCCGGTGGTCACGAGCACGACGAGTTCATTGTCCTGTTGCGCGGCCATCTGGTGCTTTACCTCGTTCTCCGTGGCGTCGAGTTCCTCCTTGAGCGCGCTCCAGTCGTTGTTTTCCGCGAAATCGCCAATGCTGTTGCCGCGGGCGAGAATGCTTTGCGAGACGCCGAGGCCCTTGGCCAGGTCGATGATGTCCTTGCCGACGTTCTTGACCTGCTGGCCATCCTGAGCTTCGACTGCGATGAAGCCATCGGCGACGCGCGTGCCGAGGTTCAGCGAAGTCTGCGCGCGGTTCGTCGTGGCCAGGGAACCCGGCTTGCGTGCCGCGAGCTGCGACCAGTTCGGCCGGTCGAGTTTGTTGATGGCGGCGAAAAATTCCCCCGGTGTCGGGAGGGATACTTCGTCAAGCACGACGGCGGACTGGATCTCTGTCGCTGTGAGAGGCGCGTCGTCCGCCGCAATCAACGGTCCGGCGCTCAACAGCGCGGCGATCGTATAGACAAGTCGCAAACCCAATCGCATTTCGCCGCACATTACATAAAGGTGGCCGGCCATGCCAGTGCGAAGCGCGCAGAAATTCCGGCCCCTCCGGGCGCGCGGACATATCCTGTTCGCCTGCGCGCGCATCGCCGGATAAGCTGCGGCGGAGTGAGCGAAGCCCTGCTGCCCATCCATGCGATCCGCGAGGAATTGCTCGAGCGCCTGCGCCGCGCGCGGCCATGCCGGCTGATCCTGCGCGCGCCCACCGGCTCGGGCAAATCCACGCAAGTCCCGCAGATGCTCCTCGACGCCGGCCTGGCGGGCGACGGCTTGATCATCATCCTGCAGCCGCGCCGTCTCGCGGCGCGCATGCTGGCGGCGCGGGTCGCCTCCGAGCGCGGCGTGCGGCTGGGCGGGGAGGTCGGTTACCAGATCCGGCTCGACAATGTTTCGAGCGCACGCACGCGCATCCTCTACGTGACCGAGGGCATCCTGCTGCGGCGCATGCTGGCCGATCCCGCGCTGCGCGGCGTGGCGGCGATCGTGTTCGACGAATTCCACGAACGGCATCTCTTCGGCGATCTCTCGCTGGCGCGCGCGCTGGACCTGCAGGAGTCCGGACGGCCCGACATTCAGCTCATCGTCATGTCGGCGACATTGCAAGGCGCCGCGCTGGCCGGTTACCTCGCGCCGTGCGAAGTCCTCGAGTCCGAGGGGCGCACGTTTCCCGTCGAGATCGAATTCCTTGATCGCGAACCGCGCGACGAACCGGTCTGGGAGCGCGCGGCGGAAGCCGTGGCGGACGCCTTCCCGGCGACGCCGGGCAACGCGCTCGTTTTCATGTCCGGCGCCTACGAAATCCAGCGCACGATCCAGGCGATCCAATTCCGCCTCGGCGCCGGCGTGCCGGTATTGCCGCTCCACGGCGAACTCCCGCCCGCTGCGCAGGACGCCGCGGTGGCGGCCGACGGCGCGCGGCGGATCATCGTCTCGACAAACGTCGCCGAGACATCGCTAACGATCCGGGATGTGACGCTCGTCGTCGATGCCGGCCTGGCGCGCGTCGCGCGGTTCGACCCGCATCGCGGCATCAATACGCTCTACATCGAGAAAATCAGCCACGCCTCGGCGGACCAGCGCGCGGGCCGCGCGGGCCGCACCGCGCCGGGGCGCTGCCTGCGCCTGTGGACGCGGCGCGACCACGAGCAGCGGCCCGCCGCAGACCTGCCCGAGATCAAGCGGCTCGACCTCGCGGAAACTGTGCTCACGCTCAGGGCGGCCGGCGTCGGAGACTTGCGGAGCTTCCGCTGGCTGGAGCCTCCCGATGCGCGCGGACTGGAGCGGGCCGAGTCGCTGTTGCGCGATCTCGGGGCGATCGACGACGCCGCGATCACGGACGTTGGCCGCCGGATGCTCTCGTTCCCCGTCCATCCGCGCTACGCCCGCATGTTCCTTGCCGCGCAGGAGCTCGGCTGCGTGCGCGCAACGGCGCTGATCGCCGCGATCACCCAATCGCGCGGGATGCTCCTGCGTGCCGAAAAACGCATGGAGGAACTGCGCGAAGAGGCGTTCGGAACGGGCATTTCCGATTTTCAAATCCTCATGCGCGCGTGGGCGTGGGCGGACCGGCAGGGCTACCGCGTGGACGCCTGTCGGCGGCTCGCCGTGCATGCCGATGCCGCGAGGCAGGTCGGGAAATTGTTCGAGCAATTCCTCGGCATCGCGAAGGGCGAGGGCCTGGACGTGGACGCGCGCCCCGCCGAGGATGCAGCGATTGCCCGGTGCGTGCTGGCGGGGTTCGCCGATCAGGTCGCGCGCCGGCGCAGCATGGGCACTCTGCTTTGCGACGTCGTGCATGGCCGTCGCGGGTTGCTCGCCCGGGCCAGCGTCGCGCAGGGCAGCCGGCTGCTCGTGGCCGCGGAGATCAACGACATCGAGGGGCGCGGCGGGGAGGCGCAGATCACGCTGAGCCTTGCGACCGAAATCGAGGAAGGGTGGCTGCGCGACCTGTTTCCCGGTGATTTTTGCGAGCGCAGCGAGGTGTGCTTCGACTCGGCGCAAAACCGGGTCGTCGTGCGGCGGGAGAAAATCTTTCGCGATCTCTCGCTCGAATCCCGCGACCGCGATGCCGAGCCGTCTCCCGAGGCCGCGGCCTGTCTTGCCCGCGAGGTGCTTGAGGGAAATCTCGTGCTGCGGCAGTGGGACGATGCCATCGAGCAATGGATTTGCCGCGTGAACCGGCTTGCGGCATGGATGCCCGATCTTGGCCTGCCCGCGATCGGCGACGGGGAGCGCGAGCTGCTCATCCACGAGGCCTGCGCGGGCGCGACGAGCTATCGAGACATCAAGGACCGCCCGGTGCGCGACACCGTGCGGGCATGGCTCACCCATCCCCAGCAGCAACTGGTCGAAGAATTCGCGCCGGAGCGCATCGACCTGCCGGGCGGGAGGCGCGCGAAGATCACGTATGCGGCGGATGCGGAGCCGTTCATCGCCGCGCGCATCCAGGATCTCTACGGGCTGCAATCCTCGCTGCGCATCGCGGGTGGCCGCGTGCCGCTGACGATCCAGGTGCTCGCGCCGAACATGCGGGCCGTGCAGGTGACGACGGACCTCGCGAATTTCTGGGCCGATGCCTATCCGAAGCTGAAGCAGCAGCTATCGCGGCAATACCCGAAGCACGAATGGCGGTAAGCGGCCCGCGGCGCCTTACTTCTGCTGATACTTTGAAACGAAGTCGTCCCAGTCATGCACCGAGCCGTCGGGCAGGATCATGAGCGCGCCGTGGCCATGCACGTTGGCGATCTCGACGAGCCAGGGCATGTTCCACCATTTGCGGGGTGTGCTGGGCTTCGCGTCGAACATGGTCGGCGAATAATGCACGCGCGGCGAGCGGCCATTTTGCTGGATCTTGCCGAGGCGCAGGATTGCCGGGCACTGCCACATGGCCTCCGGAATGTCGTAAGGCTTGAGTTCCTTGATCCACCAATCCTCGTATTCCTTCTGCTGGGATGCATCAAACGGCGGTTGCTGGGGCCAGTGGCCCTGATCCTCCAGATAGGCGCTGAGGCCGACGGCGAGGCCGCGAAGGTTCGCCGTGCAGCGGACGCGATCCCCCACGCCGGGCAAACGCGAAACCACCCCGATCAGAAGCGACATCAAAATGAGGACGATCGCGATGACGGCGATCAGCTCGACAAGCGTAAGCCCCGCACGGTGACGTGCGGGGCTTGACGGCAAAACCTGTTTCAGAATCCGAGTCCTTTGGCGCAACCGGTCTGGTGGGGAGCGTTGGACGGGGCTAGTTGGTCGTCGCGGCGCCGGTGCCTGTGCCCTGCGCGAAGACACTCGTGCGAACGCCTTCGAATGTGAAGTCCGTCGGCACGATGCTGCTGCCGGGAATAATGAACGGGTCGATGATCACCGTTCCGCCGCCGCCCGAGTCAACAAACACGCTTCCGCTGTTCGTATTGACCAGCACGACCGTGTTGGTTTCGGCGGGAGCTGGAGAGATGTTTCCCTTGCCGTTGAATGCGGAGAGCTTGTCCTCCAAATCCATATTGCCGGTGAACTGGCCGTTGGCGCGATTGCCCTGCACGATGAAGACGAGCGGGAGCTGCGCGTTGCCGCCGTTGTTCGTCGGCACGCTGAAATCCTGGCCGCCGAGCACGCCGGCGAGTTTCTTGCCCGTGATCGATGCGGCGACTCCGCCCGTCACCACGTTGCCTGCGACGAAGAACGCATACTGATTCCCCGAGGAAACCGGACTCTGCACGCCATTCTGATACGCGAAGCGAATGATGCCGGTGAGATTCGTGCCGCGGGCCGTGGCCTGGTAGCTGCCGTCGATGCCGCTCTGGAGTGGCGAAAGATCGGTGAAGGGCGGCGGGCCGCCGAAGGAGCCGGCTTGGGATGCGGAGGCGGCGGCGAGGAGGGCGAGGGTGCAGATGGCTGGGAGTTTCATAACAAGCTTCGGCTGGGATTTCATTTTGCCGGAGGGAGGTCAAGCATTTCCGCCGCAAATTTCGTCAGGCCCGGGGTTCCTCAGCCACGACGGGGCAGCGGCAGGGTGATCCGCAGCACGCCCGCGCGCCCGCCGAGGGGGTGGAGATCGCGTCCGGCAGCACCCGCCGGAACGAGAAAAAACGCGCCAACCTCGAAGATTTTTTCGCCGAACCGGACGCGGCCGGCGACGACGGCGAAGAGGGCAAAGAAGCCGCCATCGAGGGCGGCCCGCGCTTCATCCAGCATCCAGCGCTCGACCAGAAAATGTTCGCATCCGGCGACCACGGCATCTTCCCCGCCGCCAGCTTCGACCGCCGGTTCGTAGTCCTCAAAATCTATCGAACTCATCGACTCGGCGATGTGGAGCGCCCGGGGATTTCCGTCCAGGCCGGCGCGGTTCCAATCGAAAACGCGGTAGGTGGTGTCGCTGTTTTGCTGCACTTCAACGATGAGGCAGCCCTCGCCGATGGCATGCACGCGCCCGCTCGGGATGAAAATGCTCTCTCCCGAGCGCACCGGAATTCGATGCAGCGTCTGCTCCACCTCGCCGCCCAGCATCGCCTCCTCGAAGGACGCGCGGGTCACGCCCCGCTTCAATCCTGCGTAGATCGTCGCCCCGGGCAGGCAGTCCAGAAAATACCACATCTCGGTTTTCGGTTCGCCCTGGAGCGCGGGCGCGATGCCGGCCGGCGGATGCACCTGCACCGACAGCCGCTCGCGGGCGTCGAGCAGTTTGATCAGGATCGGAAACCGCGGCGCGGGATGGCGGGCGTATGCCGCTCCGAAAATCTCCTCGCGGGATTCGGCCCACAGCTCGTGGAGCGTTGCGCCTCCCCGGGCGCCCCCATGCGCGACGCTCTGTGCGTCCTCGCGATCCACGATTTCCCACGATTCGCCCACCGGCACGCCGGGGGGCAGGCTCTTGCCGAGCAGGGATTCCAGGCGGCGGCCGCCCCAGACGCGTTCCATCGGGAGCGGCTCGAAAAGGATGGGTTCCGTGAAGGGCATCTTTCGATTTAACCCAAGGGAGGCGCGGAGGACACGGAGGAAATGCGTCTGGCACGTCCTTTCTCCGTGCTCTCCGTGCCCCCTGTGGTAAATCCAGATTCCAATGGCCCGCACCGAGATTTCCACGGACATCGCCGTGATGTATTTCGACACCGACGCCGCCGGCGTGGTGCATAACATCGTCTATCTGCGTTTCATCGAGACGGCGCGGACGCTGCTCGCGATCCAGCTCGGCATGAGCTTCGAGGAGATCGCACGCACCGGGATCCATCCCGTCGTCACGCGGACCGAGATCGATTACAAGCGCCCGGCGCTCCTTGGCGACGCCCTGCGCGTGGACGGCCGCATCGCCGAATGGTCGGGCATTCGCTTCTGGTGCGAATTCGAAATCGTGCGGCCTCGCGACGGGGCGTTGCTCGTGAACTGCCGCCAGGCGCTCGCGCTCGTGCAAATGCCGCAGGGCAAACCCGTGCGCCTGCCCGCCGGGTTCCCCGAGAATTTTTCGTTGCGGTGACCGTGCGGCGTGCGGTGCTCGTTCTCTGCGCCCTTTGCGCATTGTTGCAGGTTTTGCCGGCGGGCGTGGGCTCGCTCTACAACGAAACCGACGGTCAATACGCCGGCGCCGCCAGGCGCATGGCGCGGGGCGGAAGCTGGCTCATCCCCGAGAACAATGGCGTGCCCCGGCTCGTGAAGCCCCCGCTGCTTTATTGGATGATGGCGTCGTCGTTCGCCATCTTCGGCGTCAACGAGTTCGCCGCGCGCCTGCCCGGCGCACTCGGCATCACCGCCGGCGTGCTGGCGACGTTCGCGCTCGGCGCGCATTTTGGCGGGGTGCGGAGGGGGTTCGTCGCGGGCGTGATTCTATTGACGTGTCTCGGCACGGCGACGCTGGGTCGCATCGTCATGCCCGAGCCCGTCTTTTGCGCGTTCATCGCGTGGGCGATTTATTGCGGAGTGCGGATGCTGGAGACTCCCCGGGGGCGAAGCTGGGCTTTCGGATTCTGGCTCTGCGCGGCATTGGCGTGCTTCGCCAAAGGATTGCACGGCCTGCTCTACCCACTGGCAACGGTCGCGCTCGCCGGAGCGGCCGTGCGGGAGTGGCGCCCGCAATTGCCGCGGCTCGCCAGCGTCCCGGGAATCGCGGCGTTCCTCGTCATCAATGTGCCCTGGTATCTTTTCATCGAATCCCGTTATCCCGGCTGGTTCGCGAACTTCGTATCAGCCGAGCAAGCGGGCCACCTCGCCGGCAGCGCGACGCCGGCCACGCACTACGAGAATGTGCCGGCGTGGCAATTCGCCTTGCTGCACGCCGCATGGCTCTTTCCGTGGTCGATCGTCGGTGCCGTTGCGTTCGCGTCACGGCGAAAATGGGAGATCTCCAAACGCGAGGCAGCCATTCTCGCGGGATGGTCAGGCGTCGTCGTCCTGCCACTGCTGGCGGTCGGCGAGCGGCAGGATTACTACGCGATGGCGATGTGGCCCGCCTTCGCCCTGTGCGTCGCGGGGCCGGTCGGGCGAATGCCGGGCCGGCTCGCGCTCGGCGTGCTCGGCGCCCTCTGCGCGGCCGGGTTGATCGCATGCGGCTGGCTGCTCGGAGCGTCGCCGCCGGCGGGCGGCACCTCCTCGGCCGTGGCCGATCGAGCAACGGCGTGGACCACCCTCGCCGGCTTCGGTCCCGAGGTGTGGCTGGGCCTGGCCCGCCTCGGTCTCGGCTGCTTTGCGCTCGCGCTCGCCGCGCTTGTTGCCGGATGGTTCCTGCCTCGCCGCGCCTTCGCCGCGCTCTCGACGACGGCGGCGATCTTTTCGGTGACGGCCATGCTCGGCTATGCGCTGGTGGCGCCGTATTTCTCGCTGGCCGGCGCGGTGGGCGTGCTCCGGGAACGCCTGCCGCCGGACGCCCCGATTGTTTTCGACGGCGGCATCGATACGGGGAGCAGCCTGCTGTTTTATTCCGACCAGCCCGTCGCATTGCTCGGGCAGGATCCCGACGGGGATTTTTTCACGCGCAAGTTTGGCCTCGGGCGCGAGCGGTATCTCGAGGAGTCCGGTCTCGCCGCGTTGTGGGCGTCGGGCCGGCCGATGGCATTCGTGATCGAGCGTTCCGCCGTGGCCCGGTGGCAAAAGCTGCTCGGCCCGCTGCCTGCGCCTGCGGTCGTTTCCGGCACCCAGGAGGTGCTGCTGCGCGGGGAATGACAGGAGTTTTCTTTGTCGAGCCCGCGGCCTTCGTGCTTAACTCGCCGGCTCCATGGAAAACGTGATCATTGTCGGCACCGGGTGCGCCGGACTTACCGCCGCCATCTACACGGCGCGTGCGAATCTTTCCCCCCTGGTCCTCGAGGGACGCCAACCCGGCGGCCAGCTCACCACCACGACGGCCGTCGAAAATTTCCCCGGCTTTCCCGACGGCGTGGACGGCCCGGAACTCATCATGCGCATGCATGCGCAGGCGGAGAAATTTGGCGCGCGTTTCCGCTACGGCACGGTCGAGGCGTTCGAGTCCGTCGAGGGAGTGAACCGGCTCAAGGTGGACGATGCCTGGGTGGAGACGCGTGCGCTCATCATCGCAAGCGGCGCCTCGCCGCGCTATCCCGGCCTCGACCGCGAGAAGGAGCTGATTGGCCACGGTCTCACCTCCTGCGCGACATGCGACGGGGCGTTTTACCGCAACGTTCCGGTCGCTGTGATCGGTGGCGGCGATTCGGCCTGCGAGGAGGCGACCTTCCTCACCCGCTTCGCGAGCAGGGTCCACCTCATCCATCGCCGTGACACCCTGCGCGCGTCCAGGATCATGGCGGATCGCGCGTTGAATCATCCGAAGATCGAGCCCGTTTGGAATTCCGCCGTGACGGAATACCTCACCGACGCCGGGGGCGAGGTGCGCGGCGTGAAGTTGAAGAATCTGGAGACCGGCGCGGAATCCGAGCTGGCGGTGAAATGCGTTTTCGTCGCCATCGGGCACGAGCCGAATACGCAGCCGTTTCGCGGGAAGATCGACACCGACGAAGCCGGCTATCTCAAGCAAGCCGGCGGGACGTTCACGAACATTCCCGGGGTCTTCGCCGCGGGCGACGTCGCCGACCACGTCTATCGACAGGCGGTCACCGCCGCCGGCCAGGGCTGCGCCGCCGCCATCGATGCGGAGCGCTGGCTTGCCGCGAGGGAATAGAATTTCCTGCCGTTGAAATTTTGCGATCTCACCCAGTTCTACTCGCCGGTGAGCGGCGGGGTGCGGCGCTATCTCGAGCAAAAGGTCGCCTACCTGCGCGCAGAGCGGCCGGACGATGAGCACATCCTCATCGTGCCCGGCGCGAAGACCGAATGCTCCGGCGACGCGAAGGCCCGTGTCTATACGATCGAGTCCCCGCTGGTCTCGAAGACCTCCCGCTACCGCGCGCTGCTGAAGCTTCACCTCGTCGAGGAAATCCTCGAGCGCGAACAGCCCGACCTCATCGAGTCCGGCGATCCCTATCAAGTCGCATGGAAAGCCGTCGCCTCGGGCCGCGCGCTCGGCATCCCGGCCGTCGGCTTCTACCACTCGCATTTTCCCGAGGCCACGATCCGCTCGGTCTCGAAATATTTTGGACGCATCCCGACCGAGATCGCCCAGGAAATCTCCCGCCGCTACATCCGCGCGCTCTACAATAAATTCGAGCGCACCCTCGTCCCGAGCCCGGCGCTTGCGGCATTGCTGGAGGATTGGGGCGTGGAAAATATCGCGAACACCGACCTCGGCGTGGACACCGAAGTCTTCACCCCCGCCGAACCCGGGCCCGGCGCGCTGCGGCACTCGCTCGAGATTCCCGGCGACCGCACGCTGCTGCTCTACGTCGGCCGGCTCGCGCCCGAAAAAAACGTGAAGACGCTCTTCGCCGCCTTCGAGGCGCTGCATGCCCGCGCACCGGGGCGTTTTCATTTGCTCGCCGTCGGCGACGGGACGCGCCGTGCCGAGATCGAACGCGCCCAGTCGGCAACCGGCGCGGTGAGCTGGATGCCGTATTGCGGCGACGCCCGGGAGCTGGCCCGCATCTATCGTGCGGCCGATCTCTTTGTGCATCCGGGCATCCTCGAGACCTTCGGCCTCGTCACCCTCGAGGCGCAGGCGTGCGGCACGCCGGTCGTCGGCATTCGCGGCAGTTACATGGACCGCATCGTGTTCACGAACCAGGCCCACTGGGCTCGCGAAAACACGCCGGAAGCCCTGGCCGCCGCCATCGACGATGCCACCCGCACCGATCTCCGCGCAGCGGGCGATGCCGCCAGCCGTTTCGTTCGCGAGCGCTATGCCTGGCGCACGATTTTTACGCGGCTGTTTTCAATTTACCGCACCATCATCGCGGACTACAACCCGTAGGAATGTCCCTCCCTGACGGCATTGTGATTCGCAATTACGAGCCGCGCGACCGCGAGGCCGTGCGCAGGCTTTGTTGCGAGACCGGCTATCTGGGCCGGGCCATCGACCCGGTTTTCGAGGATCGCGAACTTTTCGCCGATTACCTCACCTCCTACTACACGGACTGGGAGCCGGAGTCGTCGTTCGTGGTCATGCATGATGGCGTGGTGAAGGGCTACCTCCTCGGTTCGCGCCGCCCGCTGCGCCAGCAATTCCACGACTTCTTCCTCAACTTCAGCCTGCTCGCGCGGGGTGCCCGCCGCTATTGGACCTACTCGCGTGCGTCCCGCGATTTTATCGGCTGGGTCCTGCGGAATTCGTGGCGCGAAGTTCCCGCGGCACCCCGCCGCACCGCGCATTTCCACATGAACCTTCTGCCCGAGGCGCAAGGCCTCGCCGGCGTGCGCGAACTCGTCAACCGCTACCTCGCCTACCTCCGTGCCGCAGGCGAAAAGGCCGTCTATGGCCAGATGGTCACTTTCGACAGCCGGCGCGGATCGAGGCTCTTCGAACGTTACGGTTTCGAGGTCCTCGAAAGGCGCGAGATCACCAAATATCGGAAATTTCACCCGGAACCGGTCTATCTCACCACCGTCCTGAAGCGCTTCGAATCGGGGCCCTCTCCAGGAGTGTAGATTGCTCGCGGAGTGGCGCAGGACGCCGGGAATCCGGCGCGCGGGCCTTCTCGTCGGGAAGCGCCATCGAGAACCATTCTCGATTTAGAATTATTCTTGATCAATCTCCAGGTTATGGCAAGTTCCCAGTGTGAAAGTCAGCCGACAGGATCACTACACCGATACGATCCGGGGTGGAGTCCTCCGCGACACCCCGCAAAGGCGTCATGTGTATGATCTGCTGCGGGACGAACACAGCCACCCCACGGCCACCGAAGTCTTCCTGCGGGCGAAAAAAGGCATGCCGAGCATCTCGCTGGCGACCGTTTACAATACCCTCGAGACCCTGGTAGCCTGCGGCTTGGTGAAGCAGGTGCATGTGGACCGCGAACCGACCCGCTTTTGTCCGAATCTCGAGGAACACGGCCACTTCGTTTGTGAACATTGCAGCAGGGTCTTCGACATCGACCTCGCCGCCGAACGCAGCCAGCAATGGAGCCTGCCCGCCGGCTTCACGATCACCCATCACGAAATCTCCCTGCGCGGCATCTGTGCCGATTGCGCAAAATCCGAAATCCAGAATCCAAAATCCGAAATCCGATGAGCCTCTCCATCCAAAACCTCACCGCCAATATCGGCGACCTGCCGATTCTGAAGGGCATCACCCTCGAAGTGCCGAAGGGGGAAGTTCACGCCATCATGGGAAAAAACGGCTCCGGCAAAAGCACTCTCGCGAAGATCATGGCGGGCCACCCTGACTACACCGTCACCGGCGGCGACGTGCTCATGGACGGCAGGAGCCTTTTTGAAATCGCTGGGCCTGACGAGCGCGCGCGAGCCGGCCTGTTTCTGGCCTTCCAATACCCGATGGAAATCCCCGGCGTGACCATCGCGAACTTCATCCGCGCCGCCATCCAGTCCCGCCTGGCCGAGGGCGAGGAACTCGAGGCCACCGACTACTACGCGAATCTCTACGCGAAGATGGACGCGCTCAAGATTCCGCGCGCCTTCACCTCGCGCTCGGTCAACGAAGGCTTCTCCGGTGGCGAAAAGAAGCGCTGCGAGATTCTCCAGATGGCCATGCTCGAACCGAAATACGCCGTTCTCGACGAGACCGACTCCGGCCTTGACATCGACGCGCTCAAGATCGTGTCCGAAGGGGTGAATGCCCTGCGCTCGCCCGATCGCGGCTTCCTCGTCATCACCCACTACCAGCGCCTGCTCGACTACATCGTGCCCGACCGGGTCCACGTGATGGTGGACGGACGCATCGCCATGAGCGGCGACAAAAACCTTGCACTCGAACTCGAAGCCCGGGGCTACGACTGGGTCACCGAAACCGCGGCAGAGCCCGCCCTCGCCTGAAAACAAACTGGAGAAACGACATGTCTGCCATCCTCGAACCAACCGCAAAACCGCAGATCGACATCGACCGCAGCGTTGGCGATTTTCGTTACGACGTTGATTACTCCTACGACGCCGGTGTGGGTCTCAACGAGGCGACCATCGACTACATCTGCGACGTCAAAAAAGATCCCGCGTGGATTCGCGAGTTCCGGAAGGACGCCTACCGCAAATTCCTCGAGAAGCCCATGCCCACGCATTGGGCGTCGCACGACCTCGACAACATCGTCTTCGAGAACATCCGCTATTACCTCTCGCAGGGCACGCAGGCCAGCCGCACGTGGGACGACGTGCCCGAGGAGATGAAGCGCACGTTCGAGCGGCTCGGCATCCCCGAGCAGGAGCGCAAATACCTGGCCGGCGTCGAGGCGCAGTTCGACAGCGAGGCCGCGTATTCCAACATCAAGGCCGCCGTCGGCGAGCAGGGCGTCATTTTCGTCGGCAGCACGGAGGGTCTGCAAAAGCACCCGGAAATCTTCCGCAAGTGGTTCGGAAAGGTCATCCCGACCGGCGACAACAAATTCAGCGCGCTCAACAGCGCCGTTTTTTCCGGCGGCTCGTTCATCTACGTGCCGCCCGGCGTGAAGGTGAAGCACCCGCTCCAGGCCTACTTCCGCATCAACGCGCAGAACTTCGGCCAGTTCGAGCGCACGCTCATCATCGCCGACGAAGGCGCCGAGGTGATGTATATGGAAGGCTGTACCGCGCCGAAATTCGAGACCGCCACGCTGCACAGCGCGGTCGTCGAACTCGTCGCCCTCAAGGGCGCGAAGATCCAATACGTCACCGTCCAGAACTGGTCGGCGAACGTTTTCAATCTCGTCACGAAACGCGGCCTCGCCCACGAGGAAGCCGAGATCAAATGGATCGACTGCAACATCGGCAGCCGCCTCACGATGAAATACCCCAGCGTCGTGATGAAGGGCCGCAAGGCCCGCGGCGAAGTCATCAGCATCGCCCTCGCCAACGACGGCCAGCACCAGGACACCGGTGCGAAAATGATCCATGCCGCCGACGAGACCACGTCGAATGTCGTGTCGAAATCCATCAGCATTGGCAGCGGGCAGGCTACCTATCGCGGCCTGGTCGATATCCCGCCGCATCACCGGGGCTGTAGGAACAATACCGAGTGCGACGCCCTGCTCATCAACACGCACAGCCGCACCGACACGTATCCCACCATCATCACCCGCGGCAATCGGAACGCCTGCCAGCACGAGGCCAGCGTTAGCAAGGTCAGCGCCGAGCAGATTTTCTACATGCAGCAGCGCGGCCTGAATCAGGGCCAGGCCATGAGCCTCGCCGTGAACGGGTTCGTGAACGATCTCGTCCGCGAGTTCCCCATGGAATACAGCGTCGAACTCAAGCGCCTCATCGACCTTGAAATGGAGGGCAGCGTGGGATGATCACCGCACCCGAAAGCCCGGCGGTCATCGAGACGAATCCCTTCCCCCACTGGTTCCAGCGCGAACAGGCCGCCGCCCTCGCCGACTACGAATCCACACCGGCCCCCACCCGCCGCGACGAGGCCTGGCGCTTTGCCAGCCTCAAGGCCCTCGACCTCTCCGCCTTTGTCCCCGCGCCGGAAATCGCCAGCGAAGGCAAATTGATCAACGCCTCGACCGGTCTCGGCGACTTCGCCGCGCGATTCGTTTTTGGCAACAACGCGCTCGTCCACCACGAGGCCCCCGCTCTGCCCGAGGGTGTGATCGTCGAGCCTCTCGACGTGGCCGCGTATGAGCACGAAGCGCTCTTCCGCGCCTATTTCATGGCGCAGCCCGTCGAACTCGGCTCGCACAAATACGCCCGTCTCCACAAGGCGATGCTCACGGGCGGCGTGCTCGTCCACGTGCCGAAAAATGTCGAGGTCGCGCTCCCGATCGAGCTGTTTTATTGGGTCGAGGGCGAAAACTCCTCCGTCTTCCCACATACGCTCATCGTTCTCGGCGACAATGCGAAGGTCACCGTCATCGACCATTTCAAGAGCGCGGACGGCGCCCGCGCCTTCGCCTGCGGCATCAATGATTTTCACCTCGGCCGCGGCTCCCAGCTCACCTACGCCGCCGTGCAGGATTGGAGCCGCGACACGCTTGCCTTCCATTTGAATTCGACGCTCGTCGGCCGCGACGCCACCGCCACCGCCCTCCTCGCCAACTTCGGAGGCGGCTACGTCCGGGGCGAATCTCTCAGCAAGCTCGCGCACGATGGCGGCCGCAGCGTGATGCTCTCGATGAACCTGGCCGACGGCACGCGAGAGATCGATCAGCACACGCTTCAGGACCACGCGGCCAAACACGCTTCGAGCGACCTGCTTTATCAAAATGTCGTCGATGACGCGGCGCGGACGATTTTCGCCGGCATCATCCGCGTGCAGGAAGGCGAATCGCAGACCGACGCCTACCAGAGAGTCCGCAACCTGCTGCTCACGGATGACGCCATCGCCGTCTCCATGCCCGGGCTGGAAATCCTCAACGACGACGTGCGCTGCACCCACGGCGCCACCTCGGGAGGGCTCGACCCGGACGAGCTTTTTTACATGCAGGCTCGCGGCATATCCAAAAAACTCGCCGCCCGCCTCATCGTCGCCGGCCGGTTCAATTCGCTGGTCGAGCGGATCGACAATGAAGCCCTCCGCGACCGGCTTCGCGCCGTCATTGCGGATCGTCTGGGCGTTTAGGTTCGGGAATCCAGAACCGTCGTCGAAACCAGGATGCCCGGCCTGCTCATCTACAACGCCTCGGCGGGTGTCGCGGAGAAATTTCCGCCCACGCAGTTGCTGGGCCGCCTGCCCGCCGGCACGCAACTCTACGAGTTTGCGGAAGGCGATGATGCAGCGCAGCTCGCGCGGCGTGCGATCGAGGATGGCGTGGAGTGGATCGCCGTGGCGGGCGGCGACGGTACTGTAGAGGCCGTGGCATCCGCTCTCGTCGACTCCCCCATCCCGCTCGGGATCATCCCCTGCGGCACCTACAACAATTTTGCCCGCGGTCTGAACCTTCCCGCCGATCCGTTGGAGGCCGCTCATGTGATTTCAGGAGGCGTCGTTCGCGCCATCGACGCGGGTGTCGTCAATGGCCGCCTGTTTTTCGAATGTGTGGGTATCGGCCTCGACGCGGCGTTGTTCCCGCTTGGGGAGGAAATCAAATCTGGCGGTTTCGCAAAGTGGATCGAGCTTTCCCGACGGGCGATTGCCTATCCGCGCCAGACCTTTGACTTGAAATTCGACACTCCCATTCGCGACGCGCTCGTTCGAAACGGCCTCGACGCCGCGCGGCTGGACCGCCGCTGGCGGCAGAGTGGCGCCACGACGGTTCGGCTGCATGCCCTCATAATCACGGTTTCCAATGGGCCATTCTACGGAATGAACTTCGCCGTGGCTCCGGACGCGCGCCCCGACAGCGGGGTCCTTACGGTCACGATCTTCAAACGCTGGAGCAAGCTCGACCTTTGGTGGCATTACTTTTCGATCCGATTCGGCAGACGCGTTTATACGCCGCGATTGATCGTATTAACCGTGCAAAAGTTGAAAATTGATGGTCCCAGTCGGCTCCACGCCCACGCTGACGGCATCGCGTTGAAAGAATGGCCGCTCGATTTCACGATTCGCGCTGGGGCCCTCGGAGTCTTTTCCTGACCGAAACAAACGGCGAAATGTGACGATTTTGCAGCAAAACAGATTTCGCTGGACAATTCACCTCCGCAGGCTTATGCAAACGACGTAACCCATACTCTGACGATGAATTCCAAACTTCTTAAAGCCATCACGGCGGTCACCATCGCCTTGGTCGCCGCCGCTCCCCTCAGCTTCGCCGCCGCTGTTTCACCCTCTCAGTTTAATACTCAACTCCTGGCGAAGATTGGCACCAAGAAAGGCCTCGCTGCCGCAAATGCTGCTGCGGGCTTTTATGGGAAAACCCTCAAGGACGCACTCAACAAGAAAAACGCCGAAAAGTACGCGAAATCAATTGTGAAGGCTCTCAAGAAGCCTGTTCCGGCGGCGCTCCAAGGGGCCGGGACCAACTCTGTCGTCAAACAGCTTCTGGCCGGCTATTTCACCGGAAAAACGAAATTCAATCTGAACGATAAGACTTACAATAAAGCGCTGAATGCTCTCCTCAAGGGGATTCCTTCTTCTGCACGGACGACACCGACTTCGAATGCCATTTACACCTCGATCAAAACCTTCGCTGTCAAGAAGGGCAGCACCCAGGCCGAGGTCTTCACCTACTACCAAGGTGTTGCGAGCAAGAACAACCTGCCGCCTCCTCCGGTTTCCTAGCCCGAACCGAAAGTCCAGCATTTCAAGCGCCGGTCGAAAGACCGGCGCTTTTCGTTTTGCTTTTACGAGGCATCGTCCGCCAGCTTCTTCCAGAGCGCCTCTTGCGCTGCACTGAGGTGCTTCGGAAGCTCGATCACGACCACGGCATACAGGTCGCCCCTGGCACCACCCACTTTCGGCAGCCCATAGCCGGTAAGGCGGAGCTTCTGTCCCCCCTGGGTCCGAGGCGGGATCCGCACTTTCGCCGTACCATCGAACGTAGCGAGTTCCACCGATCCGCCGAGCACGCATTTCCATGCCGGCACCGCGATCTGCCGATACAGGTCGCCGCCTTCGATCTCGTAATCCGGATGCTTCTGGAGTCGGACCCGCAAATACAAATCGCCCGCGCTTCCTCCGGCCGCCCCCGCCCCGCCCTGCCCCGCAAGCCGGATACGCTGACCTTCCCGCACGCCCTTCGGAATCTTCACCGTGTAGGTTTGCACCTGTGGGAAATCGTGCCGCCGGAACGAAATCTGCCGCGCCGAGCCGTGAAAGACCTCCTCAAGCGAGACCATGATATCGGCTTCGACGTCGCTGCCGCGTTGCGGCGAGCGATCAAATCCTCCGGCGCGAAATCCCGCCCGGCGGGCTCCGAACATCTGCTCGAAAAAATCGCTGAATCCCGTGCCTCCGAATTCGAAATCGACGCCTTCATCCCGGTCGAACCCGCGAGCCGAGGCCCCGCCCGGAAAGCCGCCCGCCTGCCGCCAGGCGCCGCCGCCGGTCTCGGCGCCCTGTTGCCAGTTCGCGCCGAACTCGTCGTATTTGCGCCGCTTCTCCGGATCGCCGAGCACTTCGTAGGCCTCGTTGATTTCCTTGAACTTCTCCTCGGCCGTCTTTTTGTCCTCGGCGGTGTCAGGATGGTATTTGCGTGCAAGCTTGCGGAACGCAGCTTTGATTTCGTCCTGGCCCGCGGTCTTCGCCACCCCGAGCGTTTGATAATAGTCGCGGAACTGAACGGCCATGGCTGGACAGGATTAACAGGATTTACAGGATGACAGGGAAGCAATAAGCACAGCCGTTCTAATCCTGTTCATCCGGTAAATCCTGTCTAAATTTTTCGCAGCATGCTCGACATCCGCCTCATTCGCGAAAATCCGGACGAAGTCAAATCGCGCCTCGCCAGCCGGGGCGGCGATTTTTCCGCGCGGGTCGATGCGGTGCTCACGTGCGACCGCCATCGACGGGAAACCGAGACGCAGCTCCAGCAGCTCCAGGCGGACCGCAAACGCCTGAGCGCGGAAATCGGCGCCCTCCGCGCGAAGGGTTTGGATTCCTCCGCCATTGAGGCGGAGGTGAAGGGCTTCGGAGATCGCATGGATGCGCTTCATCGCGCCGCGACCGACTACGACGAAAAGCAGCACGATCTCCTCCTTTGCATCCCGAATCTGCCCGCCGCCGATGTGCCGCATGGTGCTGGATCCGGCGAGAATCCCATCCTGCGCGAGTGGGGCGGGAAGCCTGCATTGGAGCGGGTGGAGGACCACGTCGCCATCGGCGAGCGGTTGCGCCTTTTCGATTTCGGCCGCGCCGCGAAGATCAGCGGCAGCGGATTTGTCTGCTTTACGGGAGCTGGCGCGCGGCTCGAACGGGCGCTGATTTCCTTCCTGCTCGATCTGCATACCGGCGCGAACGGCTACGTAGAAGCCAGCCCGCCATTTCTCGTTCGCCGCGACTGCATGATCGGCACCGGCCAGCTTCCGAAATTCGAGGAGGACATGTATGGCGTGGATGGCGGGGAGCTGTTTCTCGCGCCGACCGCCGAGGTGCCCGTGACCAATCTCCTTCGCGACGAACTGGTGCCGCTCGCCGAGCTGCCTCTTAAATTCGCGGCATACACCCCGTGCTTCCGCCGAGAGGCGGGCTCGGCCGGCCTCGGCACACGCGGGCTCATCCGCATGCACCAGTTCGACAAGGTTGAACTCGTCAAAATTGCGACGCCCGAGACATCGGCCACCGAACTGGAATCCCTCACCGCGGACGCCGAGCATGCGCTTCAAGTCCTCGGCCTGCACTACCGCGTGATCGAGCTTTGCACGGGCGACCTCGGCTTCGGTTCGCAAAAAACCTACGACATCGAGGTGTGGTCCCCCGGCCAGCAGGCTTATCTTGAAGTGTCGAGCTGTTCAAATTTCGGCGACTACCAGGCCCGCCGCATGAATCTGCGATTCAAGGACGCCGCCGGAAAAAACCGCTTTTGCCACACGCTCAATGGCTCGGGCACCGCGCTCGCGCGCCTCTACGTCGCACTGATCGAGAGCGGCCTGCAGCCGGACGGCTCGATCCGCCTGCCCGAACCGCTCCACCGCTATTTTGGAAGCGACCGCATTGCCTGATCCGTTTCTTGATCGGCTCGCGGCGGGTCTTGGGGCATGGCCAAAAACCCGTCGCGCCCTGGTCGCCGTCTCGGGCGGCCGCGACTCGGCCGCCCTGCTCCACGGCATGCACGCGCTCGGCTGGCGCAAACTCACCGTCGTCCATCTCGACCACCGGCTCCGCGGCGCAGTGTCGCGGGCCGATGCGAAATTCGTCGAGCGTCTGGCTGGACGCCTCAGTCTCCGCTGTGTGACCGGTCGCGCCGAAGTGCGGCTCTACGCGCGGGAACGCGGCCTTTCCCTCGAGCATGCGGCGCGCGAGATGCGGCGGATATTTTTTGCTGGCGTTGCGCGCCGGGAGCGATGCCGCACCGTATTTCTCGCGCATCATGCCGAAGACCAGATCGAAACCTGCCTGTTCAATTTTCTGCGCGGGAGCGGCGCGTCCGGAATCGCCGGCATGCGCCCGGTATCGATCCAGAAAATCGCGGGCGTTGAGTTGAAGATGATGCGCCCCATGCTCCACATTCGGCGCAACGAGATCGATACCTATCTCGAGGCGAAGAGGCTCGCCTGGCGCGAGGATGCCACCAATCGCGACCTCGCACATTCGCGCAATCGCATGCGTCATCGCGTGATGCCGGTGCTGGCGGAGGCATTCGGTCCATCCTTTCCCGATGCGATCCTGCGCGCAGCGGGAATCCTCGCCGCCGAGGACGACTGGCTGCGCGCCGAGGTGGAGCGATTCGGCGTCGAGCCCGATTTATCGGTGCGGGCGTTGACGGCGGTCCCGCTCGCGCTGCGCCGGCGGCTGGTGCGCCGGTGGCTGGATCGCTCGGGGATCGACGAGGCCGGGTTTGCGGAAACCGAGCGCGTCCTTTCGCTCCTCGACGCCACAACGGGCCCCGCGAAGGTGAGCCTCCCCGGCGGTTGCCATGCGCGCCGCCGACAGGGGAATATTTTTCTCGAGCGGCCGTGACATTTCGTTCGGCCATGCGGAAGGCGGGGATGGCGGCACGCACAAACCTGATGCCCGGTCTGCTCCTCCAGGCGCTGATGCTCGGCTTCCTCGCGCTCTATCTCTGGAGCGATGACACGCGCGGGCTGCTCGGTGGCATCGCGCGATTCAAGCAGGAAGTGGGATATCCCTTCGCCTTCGTCTCCTATCTCATCGCGGCAGCCCTGCTGCCCGAGCTGCTGCGGATCGCGTTCTTCCAGCATGGCCGGTTCACCCGTGCGAATCTGTGGAATTTTCTCACCGTCGCCCCGTTCTGGGGCTGCATGGGAATGATCGTCGATGGTTTCTACCGCCTGCAACTGGCGTGGTTTGGAGGCGGCAGCGACCTGCGTACCGTCCTGCTCAAGATGGCGGTCGATCAGTTGCTCTTTTCGCCGTTTTTTGCCGCGCCTCTGGTCATCGGATATCTGCATTGGCGCGATTCGAGATTCCGGATCGAGTCGCTGCGCGGAATCGTGACCCTCGAATTTTTTTTCGGGCGCGTCTTCCCGCTCATCGTTGCCGGGTGGTGCATTTGGATTCCGGGGGTCAGCCTGGTCTATTTCATGCCGTCGCCGCTCCAGATTCCGGTCGCTGTGCTCATTCAGGTTTTCTGGGTTCTCATCATCACGACCCTCGCCGAGCGGAGCGTCAACGTGCCGGACGACACGACCGTTCAACCGCTCACCTGACGGCCCGGCGCGGGCGCCGAGTGCATGTCTCGACAAGCCACATGCCAATTTGCGATAGATTTCTGAATCTTGCAGACACCGAGGCTATTCCTCATCGCCGGCAGCGGCCATTATCCAGAGCTCGTCGTGCGGGCCGCGCGCAAGGCGGGAGTCGCCCACATTGCCATTGCCGCGTTCGAGGGTGAGACGCGCCCGGAGGCCGCCGCCCTGGGCGACACGACGGCCTGGATGCGCGTCGGCCAGCTTGGCAAAATGCTCGACGCCGCGAAGGCATCCGGCGCGCAGCATGCGATCATGGCCGGCCAGATCGCCCCGAAAAATCTATTCGATTTGCGCCCCGATGTGAAGGCGCTGCTCCTCCTCGCCACGATCAAGGAACGCAACGCCGCGACGCTCTTCGGTGCCATCGCCGATGCGCTTGCAAAAATAGGCATCGAGCTGCTTCCGGCCACCACATTCCTCGACGACCAGCTCGCCCCAGCCGGCCACATCGCGGGTCCGAAATTGAAGGATCGCGGGCTCGAGGACGCCGCATTCGGCGTGCGCATCGCGAAGGAGACGAGCCGGCTCGACATCGGACAAACCGTTGTCGTCAAAAATGGCACCGTGCTCGCGGTCGAAGCCTTCGAAGGCACCAACGACGCCATCGAGCGTGGCGGACGCCTCGGGCGTGGCGGCGGCCTCGCGGTAAAGGTCTCCAAACCGGGCCAGGACCTGCGCTTCGACGTGCCGGTGATTGGCGAGCAGACCGTCGAGACCGCAGCCCGCGTGGGATTGCAGGGCATCGTGGCCGAGGCCGGCGCCGTGCTGCTGCTCGGCAGGGAGCAGGTCTGCGCCTGCGCCGAGCGCAACAGGATCACCCTCTTCGGAGTCGAGCCATGAGCAGGATTCGCACGGGAGTCGTCGGCGCCGGGCACATGGGCATGCATCACGTGCGCGCCTACTCGGAGCTGCCGGATAGCGAATTGACGGCGGTTTACGATGCGGATCCCGCAGCCGCCCGGGCCGCGTCCAAAAAATTCCGCGTGCCCGCGGCGGCATCCCTCGAGGACTTCGCCGCGCGGGTCGATGCCGCAACGGTCTGCACGCCGACATCCACGCACTTCGAGATCGGCAAATTCCTCCTCGCTCACGGCAGGCACCTGCTCGTCGAGAAGCCGATCGCCGAAAACGCCGCCGATGCCCACGAGCTGGCGCGCCTCGCACACGAGCACGGCTGCGTGCTGCAGGTGGGCCACATCGAGCGTTTCAATCCCGCGCTCGCCGCCCTCGAAGCGAAGCTCGAGAATCCGCGCTTCCTGGAGGTCACGCGACTCTCGCCCTACCCCAATCGCAGCACGGACATCGGTGTCGTGCTCGACCTGATGATCCACGACATCGAGATCATCCTGCATCTCGTCCGCTCGCCCATCCAGAGCATGGATCCCGTCGGCATCTCGGTGCTGAGCAAGGGCGAGGACATCGCGAACGTCCGCTTCCGCTTCGAAAATGGCTGCGTCGCGAACGTGACCGCCAGCCGAATCAGCAGCGACAAACTGCGAAAGATCCGCGTCTTTCAAGAGAACGCTTACCTCTCGCTCGATTACCAGAATCAGGCCGGCGTGATGTATCGACTCGAGAACGGAAAGATCAGCCGCGAAAAGGTCGAGGTGCAAAAAGGCGACGCGCTGCGCAATCAGCTTACGTCCTTCCTCGATTGCGCGCGGAACGGCTTGCAGCCGCGCGTATCCGGGCGGGAGGGCGCGGTCGCGCTCGAGATCGCACTGGAAATCACGCGCCGGATCGAGGCGGCGGATCCAAGGAAACAATCGCTGCCGGCGCCGCCGTGACCCGGAAAATCTGGATCGTCGCCGGCGAGGCGAGCGGGGATGCGCGCGCCGCCGAGCTGATGCGCGCGCTGCGCAAACTCGATCCGTCGGTCGAATTCGCGGGCGCCGGCGGTCCGGCGATGCGTCCCCTCGCGGCGGAGCCGTTCGATGAATGGATCGCCGAGGCCGGCGTGCTGGGCCTGTGGGACGTGCTGAAACACTACGGCTACTTCCGCGCGAAGTTCGATCGCATGCTCGCCGACATCGCCCGGCTGCGTCCCGACGCCGTGCTGCTCGTCGATTACCCGGGCTTCAATCTGCGCCTTGCGAAAGCGCTGCGCGCGCGGCAGCCCGGTCTGCAAATCCTCTATTACGTCAGCCCGCAGGTTTGGGCGTGGAACCGCGCGCGCATCCCGAAGATGGCCGGGTGGCTCGACCTCATGCTTTGCATCTTCCCGTTCGAAAAACCACTCTACGAACAGTCGGGCCTGCGCACGGAGTTCGTCGGCCATCCCATCGTCGAGCAGATGGCGAGGGATCGCCTGCCGGTCGCGCGCGATCCGCTGCTGCTCGGGCTGTTCCCCGGCAGCCGCGAACGCGAAGTGAAGCGAATTTTTCCGGCGATGGTGGGCGCGGCGCGGCGCGTGGCGGAATCGCGGCCCGACGTGCGATTCGAATCCGCCGCCGCGAGCGAGGCGCATGCCGCGACGATGCGCGAAATGGCGCGCGGCGTGCCGATCGAGATTCATGCCGGAGGCGCGCACGGGCTGATGCAGCGGGCCGGAGCCGGCATCGTCTGCTCGGGCACGGCCACGCTCGAGGCGGCGTGCTTCGGCCTGCCGCATGCGCTCGTCTATAAAACGGCGTGGCTCACCTACGAGGTCGGCCGTCGGCTCGTGAGGGTGAAGCACCTCGGCATCGTCAACCTTCTCGCCGGGCGAACGGTCGTGCGCGAATTCATCCAGGATGCCGCGACACCCGGCGCGCTCGCCGACGAGGCCCTGCGCCTGCTGAACGACGCCGAAGCTCGCGCGCGCCTCGCGGCGGAGCTGGCGGACGGCGTGGCGATGCTCGAGGGCGCGGGCGCGAGCGGGCGGGCTGCGCGGGCGGTGCTCGACGCCCTGCCGGCGGATGGTAATCTCGCCGCGCAATGAGCGAGGGCTTTCCGAAGGAACATCTGGAGTCGCTGTGGTCGCCATGGCGCGTGGAATATTTTCAGCGCCCGCCCGATGCGCCGCGGGACTTCCTGCTCGCGGCCGCGAATGCCGGGGACGACGCCGCGTTCCAGGTGGTCACGCGCCGCAAGGCGACCTTTCTCATGCTCAACCGCTACCCCTACACGGTCGGCCACATGATGGCCGTGCCGTATCGAAAGGTTGGCGGAATGGAGGACCTCAACGAGCAGGAGTCCCTCGAGATTTGGGAACTCTGCCTGCACGCGCAAAAATTGCTCCGTGCGGTCGTGCGCGCGCAGGGCTTCAACGTGGGCGTGAACATCGGCTCCGCCGGCGGGGCGGGCTGCGCGGAGCACCTGCACTTTCACATCGTGCCGCGCTGGGAGGGCGACTCGAATTTCATGCCGGTCATCGCCGGCGCGCGCATCATGCCCGACGCGCTGGATCGCGTGTATCGCGCGTTGCTCGACGAGCAGGCGAAGCTCTAGAAGTTCAGCCGGTCGATCAGCCGCGCGAGCACTTTCCGGCTGTCGAAATATTCCTCGGCCAGGGCGCGGGCGGCGCGTTGTTGCGCGGGAAAGTCGGCGATCACCCGCTCGCAGGCGGCGATGGCCTCGGCGGGCGTTTGAAAGGGATGGAAGCCCTCGCCGACCGGCAGCAAATCGCCCACGCCCGTATCCTGCGAGACCAACGGCTTCCCGGAAGCCGCGTAGCAGACGGCGCGGTCGCTGAACCAGCCTGCGCGGGACAGCACGTAGCCGCCCTTGGCGATGCTGAACTCCGCCGCCGAGCCGCGGATATATTCGCCGTGGGCCTCGATCGTGCTGCAGATCGGTCCGGCCTCGGTAAAGCGCCAGCCGCCTTCGCGGAAGGGCCCCAGCTCGGCGGCGTGGTCGCGCACGTGCATCGCCAGCTCGATGGGGCGGGAAACCGCGCGCGGCACGTCTGTGAATTTTTCAAACTCCTCGCGCTTGCCGTGGAACCATTCGCCGCGCCACTCGCTGCTCTTGCAACCCTCCCAATGCGCGATACTCGTGAAGCGGTCGAAGGCCTCCTGCGGCGCGTAGGGCCAGTATTCAAGCACCACCGGCGGGAAGGTCGGAATCCAGTCGATGCCGCAAGTCGGGGCGAACGTGTCCGGCTGGCCGAGCCGCAAACCGGCCGTCACGAAGCGGTCGTGCGCGGCGAAGTTCATGTCCACGCCGTAGCTTTCGGCCCAGACTTGCGTGAACGCGGGATCGCCGTCCTGGTAGATTTTCAAAGCGCGCGGGAAGGTCACGGCATCGCTCTTGAAGTGGCCGGAAAGGTTCAAAAACAAATCGGCTTCGGCGCAGAAATCGCGGAATCGATCCAGACCGGGCGCGGCGCCACCGATGAGCAGGGTGGCCCGATCCTGCAGGTCGAATTTGCCGACGATCTCCCGCCAATAGGCGACGTTGACACTCGTTTCGGCCGGCGCGGATCTCCATGCGGCGTCGATGCAGCGGTCGGCGTCGATGGCCTCGGTGATCCAGACATCCCAGCCGAGATCGCGAAAGCCGAGCGCCCAGTTGAGCGAGTTCCACGTGTTGCCGGCGGCGGAGATGGGGTGCGAGGCGATGCCGACGCCGATGACGATTTTTCCGGACACGCTGCGGAGCTTGCGGGAAGGAACCCGCGGCGTCATTTCCAAAATCGACGCGCGGCCCGCCGCCGGGTAGATTGCGGCGATGCGCATTCTCGTGACGGGCCTCATCGGCCAATACGCCTTCGGCGGCGTGACGTGGGATTACCTGCAATACGTCCTCGGTTTCCGCGCACTCGGCCACGATGTCTGGTATCTCGAGGACACGGCAACGTGGGCCTACGATCCGATCAAGGAGGAGCCGTCGGCGGATTGCTCGTATAACGTGAATTACCTCGAGCGCGTGATGCACGAGTTCGACCTCGGCGACCGGTGGATCTACCGCAACGAGGCGGATGGCAAATACCATGGTCCTGCCGGTGACGATGCGGATCGCGTGATCCGCGAGGCGGACGTGCTGGTGAACGTCTCCGGCGCGTGCTGGCTGCGCGACGTCACATCGGCGGTGCCGTGCAAGCTCTTCGTCGATGGCGATCCGATGTTCACCCACATCGGACTCACCGAGCCCGGCCGGCATCGCGACCACGTGCTCGCGCACCAACAGCATTTCACCTTTGGCCTCAATGTCGGTCGCGTCGGCTGCAAGGTGCCGACGGCCGGCATCGCATGGAAACCAACCGTGCAGCCGATCGCCATCGACTGGTGGCGCAGGAATTTGCTGCCCCCGAGCGCGCATCACGTCGCGCGCGACGCGTGGACGACGGTGATGAATTGGGCGAGCTACAAGCCGCAGGAATTCGCCGGCGAGGCCTACGGCAACAAGGACATCGAGTTTCTCCGGTTCGTCGATCTGCCGCGGCATACGAACGAGCGCTTCGTGCTCGCGATGGGCCAGGGCATCGGGCGCAACCGGCCCACCGAGCGGTTGAACGATGCGGGCTGGACGATCATCGAACCCGATGTCCACCTGCCGGACTACGCGACGTATCACGATTTCCTGGCGAACTCGAAGGCCGAATGGAGCATCGCAAAAAACGGCTACGTGAAGTCGCGCAGCGGATGGTTCAGTTGCCGCAGCGCCTGCTACCTCGCGCTGGGCAGGCCCGTCGTCGTGCAGGATACGGGCTGGAGCGAGCACCTCCCCGCCGGGGAAGGCGCGCTGGCTTTTGACGATCTCGACGGCGCGGTGCGCGGGATTGCGGCGGTCGCGGGGGATTACGAACGGCACTCGACGGCGGCGCGGGCGTTCGCCGGGAAGCATTTCGACGCAGCGAAAGTCTGCGCGGATTTGCTCGGGACCTGACGCCGTCTCCGGGCGGGGACGCTCTCGGATTTGCAAAATCGCGGACTTGTGCCAAAGAAGGGACTCGAATGTGTGATGTGGAAGGAACCGTGCTCGGGTTGCTGGAAGAGATCGTTCAAACCGACGAGGTTCGCAGGAATCCCTCGCTGCCGCTCTTCGACAGCGGTCTGCTGGATTCCATCGGCATCGTTCGGTTGCTCGCGGGAGTGTCGCAGCAATGCGGGGTGGACGTGCCCCTCACGGATTTCGACGCCGCGGCCTGGGACACGCCGCAACACATCGTCGAAAATGTCCGCAGCCGCCTTTGATCGGTGAAATCTCCCAGCCTGCTCGCTGCCTGCGCGGCCATTCTCTTTATCATCGCGGTCATCGGCGGAGTGCGGGCGTATGCGCTGGCGAAGCTCGACCGGCATTTCGACCAGCTCGCGCTCGCGAATGTGAAATCCAGTCGGCTGGGACTCGAGACCGATGAACGCGTTTTGGAGCGCAGCGATTACCTGCCCGTTTACGGAAGCTGCGAGCTGGTCTATCCCCAGCACAATCGCATCGACCGCTTTTTCGCCTCGATGCCGACCGGCTTTCGGGTCGCCCCGAGCGGCGACCGTGGAGTGACCTCCCTCTTGATTGCGGAGCGATTTGCGGCGCTCGGCGAGCGCCTGCGCGGGAAACGACTCATCGTGATCCTCACGCCGGAATGGTTTTTCCGCCCCGAGGCGAATGTCCCGACCTACGACGGAAATTTCTCCGTCGAGCTCGCTCTGGCGGCGCTGGCTTCGCCCGATCTGGATCCGGCGATCAAACAGCGGCTGGCGCGCCGCATGGCCGACTATCCCGGCAGTCTCGCGAAAAATGCCTTCCTTTCCCAATTCGTCGCCGTGAATTGCGAGGACTCTCCGACCCGCCATGCGGTGCGACCGGTCGTCAGCTGGCTGGCAACCGGTTTTCTTGGCGTGCAGCGAGTCCTCGATCCGGTCTTCACGTGGGTGGGATTCGAGCACTCGCTCAGCCACTTCCATGTGGATCTGCCAGCCCCCAGGCCGGAGCAAATCGACTGGCAGCGGGACCTTGCCCATGGCGCGAAGGAATTCCGCCAATTGTCGGGCGACAACCCGTATGGATTCCGCTCGACGCTCTGGAAAAAGGTCGAGCGCAGGCCGCGGGCCTATCTCTACAAGACGAACGACCGGCAGTTCGTCCAAAGGCTGCGTGCAAGCAAGGAATGGGAGGACTACGACCTGATGCTCGCGGTGCTCCACCAATACGGCGCGAAACCGCTGATCGTCTCCACGCCGATCAACGCCCGCTATTTCCGCGCGCTCGGAACCTCGCCCACTGCGTGGCAGGACTACTACGGCGAAGTTCACAAATTCGCGCAGAAATTCGGGTTCCCCGTTGTGGATTTCAAAAGCCACCAGGAAGACCCCGAGTTCTTTGGTTTCGCGGATCCGAATCCCAAGGGCTGGATTTACATCAATCGCGCCGCGGACGCGTTCTACCACGGCCGGCTCGGCAGCGTGAGGAAGACGCTCTGAACCGCCCGCTGCTCCGCATGCACGCCTTGTTGTGGAAGATCAAACATCCGCGCCTTCGGCTGCTCGCGCTGCTATTCTACTACGCGGCGATTCTCCTGGCCGTGATTTATTTCCAGACGCGCGGGAACTACACGACCCCGCCCTTCATCTATCAAGCGTTCTGAGCCCATGCTGACGACCCCCGCAGATTTTCTTGGCCGCATCGAGGCCTTCGCGAAAAGGAGCCCCGATGAGATCGCCTACACGAACGGCGCGGAATCCATCACGCGCGGCGCGCTGTGGACGACGGCGCTGCGGCTGGCGGCGCATTTCCGCACGCTGCCCGGTGGAAGCAAGGCGCCGATTCTGCTGATCGGCCACAAGGAGCCCGGAATGCTCGCCGGCTTTCTTGGCGCGGCAATGGCCGGGCGCGCTTACGTGCCGGTGGACGATCAATTGCCCGCCGAGCGGCTGGAGCGCATCCGGCAGGTAGTGCAACCCGTGGCCGAATTGACGCCCGCAGCAATTCGCGAGATCGCCATTGGCCCGCTCGAAAGGACCACGGCGTGCCCGGCGGAGCTGGACGATCCATTTTACATCCTGTTCACGTCCGGCAGTACGGGCGAGCCGAAGGGCGTCGTCATCACGTGGCGATGCGTCTTCTCCTTTTTGAACTGGCTCATCGCCGAGCAACGATTTGAGCCGGAGTGCGAAACGTTTCTCGGCCAGACGCCGTTCACATTCGATGTGTCGGTGATGGATCTCTACCCGTCCCTGCTGCTGGGCGGGCGGCATGTTTCCATTCCGCGGCACATTCTCGCCGCGCCGAAGGAACTCTTCGCGCTGCTCGAGAGGACGAATCCCACCGTGTGGGTCTCCACGCCCTCGTTCGCCGCCTACTGCGCCGCGGAACCGCGTCTCCAACAGGCGCTCCTGCCGCGCCTGCGCCGCTTCCTATTTTGCGGCGAGGCGCTTCCGCACCAGCTCGCCAGCCAATTGCTCGACCGCTTTCCCGACGCGGAAGTCTGGAACACCTATGGCCCGACGGAGGCCACCGTCGCGGTGACTTCGATCCGTGTGACGCGTGAGCTGCTTGCGCGCCACGAGACCGTTCCGCTGGGCGGCGCGATGCCAGGCGTGCGCGTCTATGCCGGCGGACCGGATCGCCGGCCCGTGGCGGATGGCGAGCGCGCGGAGCTGCTCATCGCCGGCCCGAGCGTCGGTTTGGGCTATCTCGGGCGGCCCGACCTTACGGCGGAGCGGTTTTTCGAAATCGACGGGTTGCGCGGCTATGCGACGGGCGATCTCGCAAGCGCGCGGGACGGCCTGCTGTTTTTCCACGGTCGCATGGATCATCAGGTGAAGATCGGCGGCCATCGCATCGAGCTTGAGGACGTCGAAGCGAACCTCCGCCAGCTCGCGGGTGTGAGCAATGCCGTGGTGCTGCCGCTCCGTCGAGACGGACAGGTCGAGGGAATGGCGGCCTTCGTGCTGGCGACCGGCCGCAACGGGGAATCCGATTTCGAGCTTTCCCAGCGGTTGCGGCGGGACCTCGCCTCGAGCCTGCCCGGCTACATGATCCCGAAGAAGTGGATCTTCCGCGAAGCATTCCCGACGAACGCCAATGGCAAGGCGGATCGCAAGGCGCTGCAGGCCGATCTCGAAACCCCCGCCCGCGCCTGAGCCATGGCCCCGTATGCCGATTTCGTTTACCTCGGCATCCTCATTGCCATCGTCGTCGGACCCTCGGTCGTCCTCGGCCTGATGGGCCGGAAGGTGAAAGGATGGATCGCCCTCGCGACGGCGATCATGCTCGTCGTCCAATACGCGTGGCCCGTCAACGGCAAGGTCGGCGATCCTTTCTGGCAGGAGCTCGCGACGCTCTGCGCCTTCGCCGCCGCGCAATTTTTGGTCGCGCGGATCTACCTGGCGCTTCGCCGCCGCGGCGTCTCGAAGCAGTGGCTCACCGCCGCGCTGCTGCTCTCGCTCGCGCCGCTGCTGCTGGCGAAATTGCTGCCCGAGCACGGCGGCGGCAGCCTCGTCGGCTTCGTCGGCATTTCCTACCTGAGCTTCCGCGCGATTGATGCGCTGGTGTGCATCCACGAGGGAACGGTGCGTGAGTTGCGCGCGTCGGTTTACCTCATGTTTCTGTTGTTCTTTCCCACAATCTCGTCGGGTCCGATCGACCGCTACCGGCGCTTCGAAATGGACTGGGACGCGCCGCGGCCGGCGGGGCAATTCGTGCGGGACATGGACCACGCGGCGGCCTGCTTCTTCACCGCGCTGCTTTACAAGTTCGTCCTCGCAGCCTGGATTTATCAGGCATGGTTGCTGCCGGCCGAATCCGCCACCGGCATTGGACCGATGGTTTCCTACACCTACGCGTATAGTTTTTATTTGTTCTTCGACTTCGCGGGATATAGCGCCTTCGCCATCGCCTTCAGCTATCTGCTGGGCATTCGCACGCCGCCAAATTTCCAACTGCCCTTTCTCGCGCCGGACATCCAGGCCTTCTGGAATCGCTGGCACATCACGCTCTCGCACTGGCTGCGCGACTTCGTGTTCATGCGCTACTTCCTCTGGATCACGAAACGCGGCTGGATCAAGAACCCGGTGCATGCCACCCACTCGGGCCTGCTCGTGACCTTCCTGACGATGGGTTTGTGGCATGGGCTCGAGCGGCATTTCATTGTCTATGGCCTCTACCATGGCGTGCTGCAGGTCATCCACGACCGCTTCAAGCGGTGGAACAAAACCGCCCGCTGGCTCGCCGACACGCGAACGAGCCGCGCGCTCGGCACGGCGCTCACGTTCAACTGCGTGTGCTTCGGCTTCCTCATTTTTTCCGGCCACTGGTTCAGGTGATCGCGGAGGCGATGCGCCGCCCGGCCGTTTGAATGCTTGGATTGCGCGGGGCCGGGATGTATGCAAGGCGGATGACTCCCCCTGTCAGAAAACCGAAGTTCATCGTCTATTTCATCGGCTTCACCGCGGCGCTTGCCGGCCTGCTTTTCGGCCTGGATGTCGGGGTCATCTCGGGAGCGCAGAGTTTCATCCAGACGGAATTCAAGATTTCCAACGACATCATCCAGTATGTCGTCAGCGCGCTGCTTTGGGGCGCGGTCGCCGGCACGCTCATCAGCGGCTTTCTCTCGAGCCGCTTCGGACGACGGAAGACCATTCTGATCAGCGCGATCATCTTTATCGTCGGGTCGCTGCTGTGCGCCTTCGCACATTCGGAGCATTGGCTGATCGCCGCGCGATTCCTGCTGGGCATCGCCGTGGGCGTGGCGTCGTTCACCGCGCCGCTTTACCTTTCCGAAATTTCGCCGCAGGTGATCCGCGGTTCGATGATCTCGATGTATCAGCTCATGATCACGATCGGCATCGTCCTCGCATTTCTGAGCGACACCTGGCTGGCGTCCTACGCGACCTTCGGCGGAGTGACCGGCGGCCACTGGCGCATCATGCTTGGAGTAATCGCGATCCCGGCCGCGGTCATGTTCCTGGGGGTGCTCTTTCTGCCCGAAAGTCCGCGCTGGCTGTTTCTAAAAGGCTTCAAGGAACGCGGGATCGCGGTCTTCACGCGCATGCATCTCGACGATGCGCAGATCGCCTCCGAGGTGAAGGAGATCGAGGACAGCCTCCTGGTGAAGCAAAGCGGATTCCAGATGCTGCTCACGAATCGGAATTTCGCGCGGGCCATCGGCCTCGGCGTCGGCTTGCAAATCATCCAGCAGCTCACCGGCATCAACGTCATCATGTATTACGCGCCGCGCATTTTTCAGATCGCGGGTTTTGAAACCACGATCCAGCAAATGTGGGGCACGGTCATCGTCGGCGTGACGAATGTGCTGGCCACGTTCATCGCCATTGCGTTCGTGGACCGCCTTGGGCGCAAGCCCATCATGTATGCCGGCTTCGTCGTCATGGGCTCTGCCATGATCACGGTCGGAATTCTTTTCAACATCGGCGTCGAGAAGGATCCCAGCCTGGGCTACCCCGCCATGTTCGCGCTGCTGCTTTTCATCATCGGCTTCGCGATGAGCGCGGGCCCGATCATTTGGGTGATCTGCTCGGAAGTCTATCCGCTGGCCGGGCGCGACCTCGGCGTCACCTTCAGCACCGCGACGAATTGGGTGGCCAATGCCATCGTCGGCCAGACGTTCCTCACGCTGCTCATGACGCTCGGCAACGGCAACACATTCCTGCTCTACGGCGCGCTCAACGTCCTGTTCATCGTCTTCTTCCTGCTCTTCGTGCCGGAGACGAAGGGCGTGTCGCTCGAAAAAATCGAATCGAACCTGCTTTCGGGCCTGCCGCTGCGAAAGATCGGGCGTTGAGCCTAACCTTTGGTGGAAAATCGGAAACCGGTGAGTCGCTTTCGCCACGCGGCGAGGGAGACGCGGTCGCGATGCAGGCGGTTCCAGCCGTTCCACGTCGCGTTACCGATCACGCCGAAGAGCGCGAAGTCCGCGTAAACAGGGGCTTCGCCGAGCAGGAACGGACTGTTGCGCAGGGTGGTCTCGAATGGACCGAGGAGCGCGTCGAACTTCTCCGCGAGGGCTTTGCGGTCCCGCCTCCACGCCTCGACGCAGCCGCGGCCGAAGGCGCGTTCCTTGTGCCGCACGACGAGCGTCCGCGCGACCGGATCGGTGATCGAATCGATATAAAAGGGATCGGAGAGCCTGAAGCCGGCGCCCTCGAGTTCGTTTTCGGCATAGCGCGTGAGGCAGAAATTTGCCGACTCGAACACCTTTGGGAACAGGCGGCCGCGCGCAAATTTGCGGTCGATGTAGCGGGCGATGTCGAGCGAATCGGCGCGGGATTCGCCGATGACCCGCGCGCCATCGGTCAGCAGCGGCACCTGGTAGAATTTCCCGCCGCTCGCAGCGATGACTTCCTCTCTCGTGTGCGGGGTGACGTCGATCGTGAGAAAATCCACGTTGCACGCGATCAGCGCCTGCGTGATCGGGATGCAATACGGGCTGTGCGGCATCTGATAAATCGTAATCGCCATCCTGCAATGGTGTCCCGTATCGCGCGCATTTTCACGGATCATTTACTGCCCGGCTTCATGGCCGGGATGGCGGCGAGGTCGGGCGGAAGGTCGTCGGGAGCGAACGTCTCGGGCGTCATTTGCACGAGCGAAACGAACGGGCAGCCGAAGTCCGGGAGCTGGCCGCCGCTGCGGTCCACGATGCTGCCGGCGGCGATGACCACGCCGCCGTGCGCGCGGATGATGTCGATGGTTTCCTGCACGCGTCCGCCGCGCGTCACGACATCCTCCGCGACGATAAACCGCTCGCCGGGCTGGATGGAAAAGCGGCGCAGCACGAGGCCGCCTTGGCCGTCCTTCTCGACGAAGATGTGGCGGGTGTCGAGGTGGCGGGCAACCTCCTGCCCGACGACGATGCCGCCGACCGCCGGCGACATAATCGTGGCCGGAGTGGACGCCGCAGGATCGCACGCAAACGCGCGCAGCTTGTCGGCAAGCAGTCCGCAGACATGCGACGCGATGGTGGCGTGCTGGAGCAGGATCGCGCATTGGAAAAACTCGCGGCTGTGCAGCCCGCTGCGCAGCACGAAATGGCCATGGAGCAGCGCGCCGGTCTTGCGGAAGAGGTCGAGGACTTCGGTCATTCGGAATGGGGAATACGATGGGCGAGGAAATCAGGAAATCAGGAAAAGCGGGGAAGTGATCAGTCGCCCGCCCGGAGATCGCGGAGGAGGTCGCCGGCGAAGGGGTCTCCCTCCGCGGCGAGTTCCTCGAGATAGCGCAGGGCGAGTTTGCGCACGCCGGGGTCGGAGTGGCGGCAGGCTGCGGCGGCGAGGTTCGGAGTGAGGAAGCGACCCAGCAAGGCGCGGACTTCCTGCGCGGTGGCGGTGGGGAGTTTTCCCAGGCTCTCGGCCTCGGCTTTTTGCTCGAGGAAGAGGATGTCCATCTGGTCTTTGGCGCGGCCTGTGAGCTGCTTGGTGACAAGGAGGTCGATCGCGTCGGGCAACCGGGTGCCATCATCCAGGGGAGTGGCGCGCTCCCAGACTTCATCGAAGCTGGCGATGTCGAGTTCGTTGGGCCGTCGGAAGATGTCGAGGGGTTGGTCCAGGCCCATGAGGCGGATGATGCCGTCACGCTCGATCACG
>JAQTOP010000145.1 GCA_028713285.1 Terrimicrobiaceae bacterium | reverse complement strand
GCCGCCTCCCAGACCCTTCCGCTCAAGGTCTATGGCATGGCGAAAAAGGGCCTCAGCCCCGAGCTGAACGCCCTCAGCACCCTCTTCGTCATCGGCACGCTGCTCCTCGTGCTCGCCACTCAACTCATCCAGAAAAAGAAACTCACCACATGAAAACCACCCGTCACCTCCTCACCCTCGGCGCCGTTGCCGCCGCCCTCGCGCTCGCCGGTTGCGGCAAGCCCGCCGCTCCCGAAACACCGAAACCCGCCGAGCCTGCAAAGCCGGCAGCCGCAGCCAGCCCCGCCACGCCGGCAGCCGAAACCGCCGCCGCGGAAGAACCCGCCGCGAACTACGACACCGGCGAGCCCAAGGAACTCAACCTCTTCTGCTGGTCCGAATACGTTCCGCAAAGCGTGATCGACCGCTTTACGAAGGCGACCGGCATCAAGGTGAACGTCGAGAACTACGCCTCGAACGAGGAGATGAAAAACAAGCTGCTCTCGGGCGGCGGCCAATACGACCTCATCCAGCCCAGCGAATACATCATCGAGGCGTTCATCAAAAACGACCTGCTCCTCAAGCTCGACCACTCGCTGATCCCGAATCTGAAAAACCTCGCCCCCGAGTTTCAGCACCTGCCCTTTGACCCCAACCATGACTATTCCGTCCCCTGGATGGCCGGCACCGTCGGCATCGTCGTCAATACCGAACTCATTCCCGACGACATCAAGGGCTACGCCGACGTCTTCCAGGATAAATACAAGGGCCGCATCGTGGTGCTCGACGACGCCCGCGAGATCGTGAGCTGGGGCCTCGAGACCCTCGGCATCCCGGTGAACCAGGTCAGCGACGAGAACCTCGAGAAGGTAAAGCCCCTCGTCGCGAAGTGGCTCCCGCTCGTGAAGGTCTATGACTCCGACAGCCCGAAGACCGCGCTGTTGAACGGCGACGTCGCCGTCGGCGTCGTGTGGAGCGGCGAAGGCGCGATCCTCACCCACGAAAACAAAAAGTTCAAATGGGTGCTGCCCTCCGAAGGCGTGCATCTCTTCGTGGACAGCCTCGCGGTGCCGAAGACCGCCACCCACCCGAAGAATGCGCAGTTGTTCATGAACTTCATTCTGCGTCCGAAAATTTCGACGCTCATCTCGGATGACTTTCCGTATCTGAACCCCAACGCCGCCGCCCGAAAGCTCCTCAAGCCCGAGCAGCTCGCCAATGTCGCCAGCTTCCCGACCCCCGAGGAAATCGCGAAGATGCAGACGTTCCAGGATATCGGCCAGCAGGCCTCGAAGATCGACGACCTCGTCACCACGCTGAAGGTCCAATAGCCGGAGCCAATGGCCGCCTTCGCCGAAGCCGTTCCGCCCGTCATCGCCGCCGGCGATTCCTCCGCTTTCGAACGGAGGCCGGGCTGGGGCCCATGGCTCTTCATGGCGCCCCTCCTGCTGTGGCTGCTCCTCTTCGTCGTCGCGCCCACGCTCCTGCTCGTCGTTTACAGCTTCGCCGAGCGCGACGCGCTGGGCCGGATCGTCTTCCATTTCACGTGGCAGAATTACCTCCGCGCCTTCGACTGGCAGTGGCTGAAAATTCTCCTCTACTCGATCTGGTATGCCTTCCTCACGACCGTCATCTGCATGGTGGTCGGCTTTCCCGCCGCCTATTTCATCGGCCGCGCGCCCGAGCGTTTTCGGAATCTGCTCATGACCCTCGTCATGATCCCGTTCTGGACGAGCTTCCTCATCCGCACCTACGCATGGATCACCATCCTCAGCCGCGACGGCTTCCTTAATGCCGCGCTGCTGTCGAGCGGCCTCACCAACCAGCCGCTCATCATGATGTATACGCCCTTCGCCGTCGTGCTCGGGCTCGTTTACAATTACCTCCCGTTCATGATTCTCCCCATCTACACGAGCGTGGAAAAACTCGACAACGCCCTCGTCGAGGCCGCCTACGACCTCGGCGCGGGCCCGGTGCGCGCCTTCTCGCGCGTCATCATTCCGCTCACGCGCCCCGGCATCGCGGCGGGCGCCCTGCTTGTCTTCGTGCCCGCCATCGCGATGTTCGCCATCACCACGCTCATGGGCGGCGGGGCAAATCCCACCATCGGCGAAGTCATCCAGAAGCAATTCACCGCCGCCAGCAATCCTCCTTTCGGCGCCGCCCTCGGCACGCTCCTCCTGCTCCTCTTTTTCATCTCGCTCTGGTTCACCCGGTCGCGCAGAGCCCATTGATGCCCAGTGCGCCCGATTTGCGGCGCTCCACCGGTTTCGACTTGCTCCCTGGCCGGAAACGCCTCATTTCCGGACACCCCGATATGTCATACGACGCGATCATCATCGGCGCCGGGCCGGGCGGCAGCACCGCCGGCAGCGCCCTCGCCCAGGCCGGAAAGAAAGTATTGATCCTCGAGCGGGAGCGCTTCCCGCGCTTTCACATCGGCGAATCCCTCATCCCTTTCGGCAATGACGAACTCCGCGCCATCGGCGTCTGGGAGAAACTGGAGCAGGGCGGCTTCATGCCGAAGCTCGGCGCGGAATTCGTGCTCGGCGACTCGACGGCGACCACCCGCATCGTATTCGGCCGCTTTCTCACCGCCGGCTACGCGCAGACTTTCCAGGTCGAGCGCGCCCGCTTCGACAATCTGCTGCTGGACCATGCCGTTTCCTCCGGCTGCGAAGTCTGGCAGGAAACGCTGGTGAATTCCGTCGCCGCCTCCGCCGACGGCGCGACCGTGCAATGCCTCCGCGCGGGCGAACCGCATGAACTCGAGGCCCGCTGGATCTTCGACGCAAGCGGACGCGACGCCCTGCTCGGCAAACAATTCCAATTGCCCAAAAGCGACCTCGGACTCCCGAAAAAGTTCGCCACGTTCGCGCACTTCCGGGGCGTCGTCCGCAATGCCCCCCCCGCCGACGGCCACATCACCGTCGTCCGCCTCGATTTCGGCTGGTGCTGGATCATCCCGCTGGACGCGGAGAAGACCTCGGTCGGCCTCGTGCAGACCCTCGACCGCTTCCGCGCCACGGGATTGAAACCCGCCGAATGCTTCGAGCAAACCGTCGCCGCCACGCCGGAACTCCGCGCCCGCCTCGGCGGCGCCGTCCGCGTAAACGACTATTGCTTCGCCGGCGACTACACGTATCGCTACCTGCAGAATGCCGGCCCCCGCTGGCTGCTCATCGGCGACGCCGCGGGATTCATCGATCCCATTTTTTCCTCCGGCGTCATGCTGGCGATCAAATCCGGCTACCTCGCCGCGAGTGAAGTTCTGGCCGCGGACCGCGCCGGCACGCCTCTCAGCCCTCGCGCCCGGCGCCGCTACACACGCAAGGTGGGCAGGATGTGCAAGGTGTTCTTGAACATGATCAAGATGTTTTACGACAATCATGCCTTCGAGGTTTTCATGACCCCGTCGCCGGAGAAGAGCGTCGAATGGGCGGTCAACAACCTCGTCGCCGGCAATACCGACCTCGGCTGGCGGCTGCG
>JAQTOP010000088.1 GCA_028713285.1 Terrimicrobiaceae bacterium | reverse complement strand
ATGCCGTAATCGCTGCGACGAATCGTGAACTCGGAGCGGATGACAAGCAGGTCGCCCTCGGCCTTCGGCACGCGATCCTTCAATCGTCCCGGCAGGTAAGTCACCCTCACCGGAACCGTGATCTCCTTCGCGACGCCGTGCAGGGTAAACGTGCCGGTCGCGTCGGCCGTGGCGGACACGCCGTTCTTCCTGAGATGCGCGAGTCCCTTCAACTCGAACGAAATTTCGGGATGCTTCTTCGCGCCGAGCCACTTCTCGCCGTGCAGGTGCCCGTTCATGATCGGATTCGGCACCTGCAGCGAAGCGCTCGCGATCTCGATTTTTCCGGACGCGTTCGCAAACGTTTCGGGATCGACGCGGACCACGCCGGAGACGCCGTTCGCCGTGCCGTTGATCGATTCGAGCGGCGCGTCGAGGTGGAACTGCGCGTTGTTCACGCCCTTCGGATCCTTGAAATCAAAGGTCTCGCCGAATGCCGAAGAGACAAGCGAGCTAGCAATGACGACAAGAAACGCTGCGGCTTTCATGGAGTCATTTTTTTGGAGTGATGCGGACAAACAGCGTCGCCGCGAAAATGACGACGGCGCCGCCGACGCCCAGCGCGAGAAATTCGACGCCGGGCACGAAGCCGGAATGATATTCGACGAAATCGATGCCGGTCACCGGGTCGGTGCGCTTTTCCGGCACGCTCGTTTGCGTCCAGCCGAGCCTGCCGCCGAGCCCGGCCCACAGCCCGAGCGTCGCAATGAGGAGCACGAGCGCAGACGCGCGAACGACCATTCTCATAGATCAGCAAGCGATACGCCAACTCCCGGCAAACTCAAGTCCGCAACGCCTTCTTCAGGTGCTCCGCCAGGCGCACGGCGAAGGCGCCGAGCAGGAACGTGGGATTTGCCTGGCCCGATGTCGGGAATGCGGAGCTGCTGCATACGAAGACATTCGTCGTGCCCCACACGCAAAGATTCGCATCGACCACCCCCCGGGCGGGGTCGTCGGCGATGCGTGTCGTCCCGACCTGATGAATCCCGTCGCGCGACATCTGCCGGATGGCGACGGGCAACTCCTCCTTCGGAAACCAATACTCCAGCTCTCCGCACCCGCATTCGCGCAGCCAGCCGTCGAGCAGCTCGTGCGTGCGAATGACCGAGTCCACGTCCGCCCCGGTCAGGTCGTAGCTGATGCGCAGCGTCTCGCCGTCGGGCAGAAGTTCCATGCGATTCGCGGCATCGGGGACCTGTTCCGCGTGGAAGTGAAGCGCGTAGCGATTGTCGGGATTGTAAAGAAACACGCCGGGCAGCTTGCGCGGCAGACAATAGCGCCGGAAGAAGATCGACGCCGGCGTGAACAGCGACATCGGGAGCCCGCGCAGAATGTTTCCAATGTGCGCGGGCAGCGAGGTGACCTTTCCCTTCGTCACCGAATGCGCGATGGCGGGCGGCGCGAGCTTTTTGCCGATGATCGGCGCGATCATCGCGAGATACATGAATGACATCGCGCCGCTGCGATGCGAGGGATCGAAATAGAGGGGGTTGTCGAGCCAGATCGCGGTGTTCAACAAGCCGCGCTCCATCAGCGCCTCCGTCGTGAATTGAAATCGCCGCCGCACGTAGATGCCGTGCTCGTCCCGGTGGAATCCGTAATCCGTCTTGCGGGGATCACCCCGGAACCGCACCGACGCGATCTTGCCCGAGACGTGGCCCTGGTAAAAGCGGCCGAGCGACTCGGGGACGCCGCCGCGCTGCCGAAAAATCTGCGGATTGGCGAGCAGCAGCCGGGTGCTTTCCTGCGCGCCGGCGGCCAGCACGATGTTCCGCGCCGCCAACTGCCGCGTCGTGCCGTCCGCCGTGCGGCGAATCGTGATCGACGGCACCGCGCCCTCGCTCGATGGCGGTTCCATCCCGCTTCCCCGCCAGCCCGTGAGCACGGTGATGTTCGTGAGCGAGTCGAGTTCGCCGCGATAGCGCGGACCGAACCGCGTCGGACGGCTCCAGCGTTCGACCGTCGTGTCCGTCACCGGTCCGGGCTTGAAGCCGTCGGCAATGCGGCCGCCGTCGAAACCGGCGATCTTCGTCAGATCGAATTTGTCGTCGCCGCATTCGAAGTAATCCGCGGCGCGCGGGGCATATCGCTTCGCCTCCGCGAGCAGGGAAGGACCCCACGTGCATTCGCCGCGCAGAATCGGGCGCGGCAGGAAATCGATCTCGTCATACATCACGCACCGCCCGCCCCAGCTCGCCGACGTGCCTCCGAGCCCCTTGTTCGTGCATTCGTAGGGCTCGTGGTGATTCGCGCTGTTCGCAATCTGGATCGTGTCGTCGAGCGCATTGCGCGGCGAAGGCGCGTCGGCGCCAAACTCGACCAGCGCCACCCGGGACGCCGGGTGCGCCCGGGCGTATTCAATCGCAACGATCATGCCGGCCGGGCCCGCGCCGATCACGCAGAGGTCAAAAGTTTCCGTGCTCATGGGCGGCGGCAGCTTTACCAGAAACCTCTCCAGGACGCCTCTCCAATCCGCCTCCGCCCGGGATTAGCTTGTGAGAGCGATTTCCGCGCTCGCCTCCGGCGGCGGAATTTCCTGCCGGGAATGCAGATTGCCGTGCTTGCCGAAGCTCTCCGCGACGCTGCGCGGGCGCGCGTGCTCGTGATCGCTGCCGCCGAATTTCACGCCGACGATCTTGCTCACGCCATGCTCCTCCATCGTGACGCCGAAGACGGTGTCGGCGCGCGCGATGGTCCGCTTGTTGTGCGTGATCACGACGAACTGGCTCTGCCCGACGAAGCGGTCGAGGATTTTGATGAAGCGGCTGATGTTCGACTCGTCGAGCGGCGCGTCCATTTCATCGAGCACGCAGAACGGGCTCGGCTTCACCATGTAGATCGAGAAGAGCAGCGCGACCGCCGTCATCGTCTTCTCTCCGCCGGAGAGCAGCGTGATGCTCTGGAGCTGCTTGCCGGGAGGCTTCGCGATGATCTCGATGCCGCTCTCGAGCGGATCGCTCTCGTCGGTAAGGATGAGGTTCGCCTTTCCGCCGCCGAACAGCTCGGTGAACATTTCCTGAAAGTTTCCGCGAATCTTCTCGAACGTCTCGGCAAAGAGCTCGCGAGTCGTCCGGTTGATCTTCGAGATGACCTCCAGCAGCTCCGCCTTCGAGTTCACGAGATCGGTATTCTGCTGCTCGAGAAAAGCGTGCCGCTCTTCAAGCTCGTCGTATTCCTGAATCGCGTCGAGATTCACCGGACCCATGCCGTCGAGCTTTCCGCTCAACTCGGCAACCAGCTCCTCGATGCGCCCCCAGGGAACACCTTCGTCCTCCCCGGCTGGCGAACTTTCCACTAGGCCGGCCTCCTCGGGGCTCTCCGGGCCCTCGGTCGCCTTCCTTTTCTCCCGATCCCGCAATGCGACGACGAGGGAGTCGTTGTCCGGCTGAAATTCATCGAGCGCGAGCTGGTAGCGCTGCATCACGTGCTCGCAGACATGCTCGATGCGCATTTCGAGCTGCGTGCCGCGGACTTCGCAGCGTCCGCGCGCCTCCTGGATCTCCGCGAGTTGACGCCGCGACGCGCGCAGTTCGCTCTCGATGGCATCAGCGCGTTCCTGGATCCCGCCGCGCTGGGCGACGAGGCCGGCGATCTCCTGCTCACCGGTCTCGAGCAGCAGTTTCCAGTTCTCGATGCTGAGTTGGAATTCCGCCGCTTCCGCCTCCAGGCTGGAAATGCGCGTCTCGTATTCCGCGATGTCCCGCTCGCGCTGGTCGAGAAGATCGGACAACTCGGCGACGCGTGCGGTCAACGGACCGCGCTGGCGGGCGAGCGTCTCCTGCTGCTGGCGCTCGGTCGCCACACGCACGCGCAGTTCGTTGAGCTCATCCGTCGCGAGCCGCTCGCGGTCGCGAGCTGCCTCGATGCGGGCCGCCGCTTCGCCCTGCCGCTGCCGGGTCTCCATTAATGCCGCCTCGAGGCCGCCCATGCCGCTATCGAGTTCCGCGGCGCGCGCTGCCGCCTCGCCGACCGATTGCTCCAGCGAGGCCGCCTCGCGCGAAAAATTCTCCAGCCGGCGCACCGCCTCGGCCCGCTGCCGCTCCAGCATCGTCATCTCATTTCGCGCCGTGGAGTGCGCGACCTGCGCGGACTGCATGGTTTCGCGCATGGCGCGCAGAGCATCCTGCGCCGCGTCGAACGTCTCGACAGCGGCGACGCGTTTCGCGCCGAATTCCGCGACGATTGCCTGGCTTGCGGCGAGCTCCTTTTCGAGCGAGCGAATCTGATTCTTGCGAGCGAGCGCGGAACTCGATGCGCCGCCGGTGCGACCGCCATGCACGATGCCCTCACGCGAAACGAAATCGCCGTCGAGCGTCACGAAACCGAGCGTACGATGCCGGGTCTTCAGGTCGAATGCCGCATCGATCCCATCGACGACAGCCACGCGCGCGAGCAGCCGCCTCGCGAGTTCGCCGACGGGATCCGTGATCGCTATGCAATCGCCCGCCCATGCCAGGGCGCCCTCGGGGAGTTCCTGCGAATCCTGCTGCGGCCCCGAGGCGAGCCAATCCCGCGGCACAATCGCCGCGCGGCCCAGTTTCCCGGCGCCGAGCGCCTGGATCGCCGCCGCCGCGACGGAGGGATCCTTGAATACGAGAGCCTGCAAGTTGCCGCCCAGCGCCGCCTCGACAGCGGGAATGAATTTCGCCTCGACCTCGATGAATGATGCGAGCGCGCCGTGCAGCGCGGGTTTGAATAATTCCGCGTTGTCGAGCCCGCGGAGCACGGCTTGCGTGCCTTCGCCAAAGCCTTCGCCCGCCTCGGCGAGCTGCCGCAACAACTCGAGCCGCGACTCCTGCTCGGTCAGCGTGCGGTTCGCCGCGTTCCATTCCACCTCGATCTGCTGCCGCGCGCGCTGAGCGTCGTCATGGCTCGATTGCGCCTCATCCGCCGCGGCCTGCGCGCTTTCCAGCTCGATGGCGGTCGATTCCATTCGGCCCTGCGCCTCGGTGGCGCGCCCCTCGGCGGCGGCCAGAGCCTCGTGGGCGCCCGCCTCCTCGTTCTTCAATATCTGCAATCGCGCCTCGCCCGCCTCGCGCTTGCCGGCGGCGGCGGACACATCGCGCCGCAGGTCGCTCAAGCGCGCCTCGATCCGGCCGATCCCGGAGTTCAGCTCTTGCGCGGCGCGTTCTTCATTCACACGATCCTCGCGCACGACGCGCAAACGCTCATTCGCCTCGCTCAACTGCTGCTCGCCGGAGCGCAGCAGGTCGAGCATCTCGGAGATCATGGCGTCGGTGCGGACGATTTGATTTTCCTGCTCGCGGCGCTTCTCCTCGCAAGCGGCGATTTCCAACCGATTGCGCTCGATCATCGTCCGGGCCTCCTCGCAGCGTTCCGTGTTCGATGCGATGCGCGTCTCGGCGGAGTAGATGCGGTTCCGCTGCGTCTGGATGCCGTCGCGCGTCGCATTCACCTGCGCCTCGAGTTCGCCGAGCTGCCCGCGCAATGCGCCAAGCTCCGCCTCCCGGGATTCGATCTCTGCCTCATGCCCGGAGCGGGCCGCTTCGGCTCCTGCAAGCTGGGCGCGCACGCCGTCGAGATCGGAGCGGAGATCGACGTAGTTGCGGTGCGACAGGTGCGTGTCGAAGGTCCGCATATCCTCCATGAGCGCCTGATAGCGCCGCGCCTTCCCGGCCTGCCGCTGGAGCGAACCGATCTGGCGCTTGACCTCCTTGATGATGTCGGAGACCCGCAGCAGATTCGCGTCGGTGTATTCGAGTTTGCGGAGCGCCTCCTTTTTCTGGGCCTTGTATTTCGTGATGCCCGCGGCTTCTTCGAAAATCGCCCGCCGATCCTCGGGCCGGCTCGAGAGGATCGCGTCGATCTTGCCCTGCTCCATCACGGAATACGCGCTGCGCCCGATGCCGGTGTCCATGAACAGCTCATGGATGTCCTTCAAACGGCATGGCGACTTGTTCAGCAAATAGTCGCTCTTGCCATCGCGGAAGACGCGCCGCGTGATGCGCACTTCGTTCCATTCGACGCCCAACTCCGCTTCGCAATTCGTGAACGTAAGCGAGACCTCGGCCATTCCGAGCGGCTGCCGACTGTCCGTGCCGCTGAAAATCACATCCGACATCTCGCCGCCTCGCAACGCCTTCGCCGACTGTTCGCCGAGCACCCACCGCAGCGCATCGAGCACGTTGGATTTGCCGCAGCCGTTGGGTCCGACGACGGCCGTCACGCCCTCGTTGAAATGCAGCGTGGTCTTCGGGGCAAAAGATTTGAACCCGACCATTTCGAGGGATTGAAGATACATGGGTATTTGATCTAAGTTCTGGAAAAGCCTAGACGCGACCCGACCGCCGGATCAAACTCAAAAACACAATCGGAAGTAAATTTTCCGGACACCACCACAACATCTTGTATCCGCTATGACCGAAGACCCTTTAGGCCTGCTCGTGAGATTTCTCCGATTTCCGACCATTTCCACGCAAACCGATCATGCCGAGGATCTCCACCAATGCGCCGGCTGGCTCGCCAACCTGCTGCAATCCATGGGCCTGCATGCCGAGGTGCATCCCACCGCGGGCCATCCGGTCGTGCTCGCGCGCACACCGCATGATCCCGCCAAACGCACCATCCTGATCTACGGGCATTACGACGTGCAGCCGCCCGAACCCCTCGATCTTTGGGAGACGCCGCCGTTCGAACCGAGCCTTCGCAACAACCGGATCTACGCCCGCGGCGCGACCGACAACAAGGGACAAATTCTCGCCCACGTCCTTGGAGTGCGCGAGACGCTCGCCCGCACTGGCGCGACCCCGGTGAACATCATTTTCCTCATCGAAGGCGAGGAGGAAATCGGCAGCCCGAGCCTGGAGGCCTTTCTGCTCGCTAGGCGGGACGAGCTGGCCTGCGACGTGATTTGCATTTCCGACAACGGGATGGCGGCCGACTTTTATCCGACACTCTCCTATGCGATGCGAGGCATCGCGGCGCTGGAGGTGCGCGTGAAAGGTCCCTGCGTCGATCTGCACTCCGGCGTTTTCGGCGGAGCCGTAATGAATCCCGCCACCGCCGCCGCCCGGCTCGTCGCGAGCCTGCACGATGCCGATGGATGCGTGATGATCCCCGGGTTTTACGATGCGGTCCTTCCGCTGACCGATTGGGAACGCGTCGCGGCGGAGGCCTGTCCCGTCACGGACGCCGATATTCTCGCGCAAAGCGGAGCGCCCGCGCTCTTTGGCGAGCCCGGCTACAGCGCGGTCGAGCGCATCGGCGCACGCCCCACCGCAGAAGTGAATGGCATCGGCGGCGGCTACCAGGGCGAGGGCACGAAGACCGTGCTGCCCTCGCATGCGTTTATCAAGCTCACCTTCCGCCTCGTGCCGGCCATGGAGCCGGAGAAAATCCTCGACCTCGCCGAGGCCCACCTGCGCGCGCACTGCCCGCCTGGCGTCACGATTGAAATCGAGCGCGGCCACAGCGGCATGCCGTATTTCTCCGATCCCATGTCCGCCGACGGCCTGGCCGCCCAGCGCGCGATCGAGCGCGTCTTCGGAGCGAAGCCCTGCCTTAGCCGGGAGGGCGGCAGCATCCCGATCCTCACGACATTCAAGGAAATCCTCGGCGCCGATTCGTTGATGCTCGCGCTCGCCTCCCCCGATTGCGCGGCGCATTCGCCGAACGAGAATTTTCCCATTCGCAACTTTCACGCCGGCATCGCTCTCAACCAGGCGCTGCTGGAGGAACTCGCAGCCGTTCCTCGCGAGGGAATCCACGGCTACCGGGGCGACGTCCCCGATCTCACCGCCGCTTCCCGCCTTGCCTGAACCGCGCGGGAAAAAATTAAACGCTTGCACCGAAGCGGGCCTCGGCTACGTTGAGTCCTCTAATCGCGGGATGGAGCAGTCTGGTAGCTCGTCAGGCTCATAACCTGAAGGTCGTAGGTTCAAATCCTACTCCCGCAACCACTTTAAGGCCAAGCGCTTGCATGATAAAAGCAGGCGCTTGGCCTTCCTTATTTCAGGGCGGCTGTGCCCGGCAAAGCGCGTTCTCTGTGCCCAACACCGACTTTTTGCGGCCGTTTTTCGGAACGAGCGCAGGAGGTCAAGGCACCGAAAACCGATGGCTTAGCTCTACAACCGTGGCACCGTCCAGTGGATCAAGTTTTATCCACCGGGCCAGTCCGCGCCCTGCCGCAAGAGCCTGGGTCCCATTGATCCGGCCTTGGCGGAACTCATCCGCCGCCGACTGGACTTGGAGTTGTGGCTGCGCCGCCCCGAACTCCGGTCGGTCGAGTTGCCGGAGCCCATTGTCCAGGCTTTGGGCGGTTCGTTGCTGTCGGCTCCGGCCATTCCGGCGGAATCCTGCGCGGCGCTGATTTCCGTGGCGCCGCCGACGGCGCCGGCGCCAGCTTCGCCCCCTATCCGCGAATTCCTCGCCGAGTTCGTGGCCTACATCCAGGCCGAGAACGTCCCCCATCACGCCATCAACAAGATCGGGTGTCTGAAAAGTATTTCGGATGGTTTTTCTCATCGCGCCGCTTTTTCGCATCGGCAGAAATCTCAAGCGGAACGCCCGTGCAGTCAGGCGAGGCGCAAAAGCCGAGGCGTCCGGCGGTCGTCAATCTGCCACATACATTACAGGAAAAAAACTTAGCGCGGGCCGTCAGCTGAATCCGCTCCGAGTCGAGCCGATATTCGCCGTCCCATTGTTCGCAAGGAACGAGCACCCAGGTCGGTGAGCATCTTCACATCGGCAAAAAGTTTCTGTGCGGTTGAAGTCATAACAGGCGTCATCATCGCACACGCGGCGGGACATTCATGGTCTCACCAATATGACCAAAAAACGTCCAGTTCCCTTCACCAGAAACCGCTACGCTCCATTCACCGTCGCACGCAGCATCCGGTGAAACGCCGCTACCATCGGCCGCCAGTTTCCACTCATGGCCGCTTGCCCCGCGGCCTCGTAGCCGTGATTGGGCCGCGGACGAAGGCGAACAAACGGCGGGAGGCCGTAACGCATGGCAATGCTGTTGGCCAAAAGCCGCGCCGTCCTTCCGTTTCCATTGGCGAAAGGATGGATTTGAATCCACCGGGCGTGAGCCCAGGCACACACCTCAAGAACCGCGGCCAACTGGTCCGTATCGAGTTCGCTTCCCGCCGGGATCAGTCCATCAAGCCGAGCAAGAACACGCTTGAGTGTCCGCACGAACGCACGAACGGCCTGAGGCACTTCGGCTGAGGGCGTCCCTGGACTCCCTCCAATACTTACCTCCACGCCTTTGAGCCCCCGCTCTCCCCGGAAATGTCCCACCATGGCGGGTTCCGGCACCGTCAATCCCTCCATGACCGAGGTCTGCCACTCCCGAACCATGCTCAGACTGAACTCGACCCGTGTCTCTGCTTCATCGCGAATGCGCCGAAGCAGAGCGAGAAGATTGCGTCGAAGCTGCGGACTGTCCTCGTCCCAGTCAGGCATGCAGGAGATCCAGGACAGCCGACTGCACGGGTCCCGGCTCACCGCTCAACCGGCCTTCAAGGCCTTCCCGGCCGCCGAGTTCAGCCTCCGCGCCCACAAAATCCGCGATAGCCCCGGCGAAGCGCCGATCCTTTTTCCGATAGCTGCGCAGCGCCTTCAAGGTCGACTCCAGTTCTTGTTCCATCTGGAGGCTGCGCTGCTCGACATACGACCGAACCGCCTCGTTGAAAAGCTTGTTCTTGGGCGTCCCCAGCAACTCGCTGAGTCGATCCAGGCCTTCCTGAACGTCGGAATCAAGCCGATGGGTGGATGCTTTGATCATAGCCATGGATCATCTCTACAATGAGAACAGCCTGATGTCAAAAATGGAAATTGGCATCACCACATTTATGCCCAATGTGCTCCGATACCGGCAGCAAAATCAGCTACTTCAGGCCGAGCCTTTGATTGAGTCGACAAAATCCAATTAACCCGCCGCCGGAGAAACTAAAATTTTGACTGTGCCCAGAAGCCGTCATAGCTTGTGCCCGATAAACGCACATGTCGCAAAAACTGCACATGCTGCCGATCGCCCGAACAGAAGAAGAAAACGCGGATAGAGGGGCAAAGGGGCATTTTAGTTAGGCTCATAACCTGAAGGTCGTAGGTTCAAATCCTACTCCCGCAACCACTTTAAGAGCCCCGACAGCCCAAATCTGTCGGGGCTTTTGCTTGCTATTCAGTAAGTTACAGAGACTGATCGGAAGTCACAGCGACGAAACCTTGGGAATTTCGCGCATGACAGGAACCGGATGGAAAAGACTGGAACAGGCACAAAAGTGTCCGCCACTTGTCCGCCCGAAGACACCCTGAATGGAAGCGACCATCCGCGTGTCATGGCTTCATTCGAATTCCAGCACGCTGCTGTTGTCGTTGCTGCTCGATTTCGAGGATTCGGATGACGAATCGCAGGGTTCGCAGGAGCCCGACAAGCAATTGACCTCCACCGGACCATCCGATGTCGCTACGGTTTCACCTTGAGCCCGGCAGCCTTGGCGAGCTTGCGCTGGCGCGCGTCGAACGAGAGGAAGGTTTTCGCACCCGATTCGAGCGCGAGTGCGACATGGAGAAGGTCAGTGGTGCGCTGGCCTTCCGTCGCCGCATGCTTCTCGCTCAATGTATCGGCGCGACGGAAAACATCCGTCCACGCAACGGGAGTGTGAACGAGAAAACCGTCGCGCAGGTCGTCGTCGATTTTTCGGAACGCAGCTTGGACTTCCACCGGGTCGATTTCGCCACGAGCCGCCGCGACGCGCAGCGCGTTGAAAAGCTCGATCCGATGAACGGGCTGAAGGCGAGAGTTTGCAGGGTGTGCGCCATGTAGCGCAGGGCGGCTTCGTGGTTCGCATCGTCCCGAGCGAGGGAAACGAGAAATCTGCTATCCGGGTAGGCGTCGGCATCCACGCGGTCAATCTCGCAGCGCCGACCAAAACGATTCCGTTTCGATCTTGCTTAGTTTTCGACCGACGGGCTTCACGTCCGCGTAGCGGGCGCGGATTGCCGCCTTGGTCGCCTTGCGGCGGCGAGCGTGGCAAAGGGGGCGCCGTTGCGGGTGATCGTCACGGCTTCGTCGCGTTCAATCCACTTCGCCACGTCGGCGAAATGGTTTCTCAGGTCGCGCACGGTGGTCGGCCTTTCGGTGAACGGAATCACCGCTGCGTGGCTCGCGCAAAATCGCGCTGACGTGGATACGGCGGTCCTCATGGCTCCCTCTCTTTGCCGCAAAGGGAATGCCGTCGTGGTTCATCGCTCCCGCCGCCCGATTGTTCTCGGTCCTGCCGAACTTTTTCGTATGGTGGGATTCCAAACAGAGGAAGAATCTCGGCGGCGATTCCCTCACCTACCCGCGGTTTTCCACCCGTTCCCTGGCCAGCACGTTGCAGTTCGGACTGACCGTTTTCCGCGAAGCGAAAACGTCGCCGCCTCTGGCCCGGCGAATTCCCATTGTGACGTCGGCGGGGGATCTCGCGATCAACAATGATCGTGTCGATGAGCTGACGGAAATGTGGAAGACTTCGGCGCCCGGCCGGGTCGAGGCGCATCACTTCCCCCGGAAATGGAACTGCCCCACGATTGGATGGATCGCAGTCAGCCGGACCAGCAAGTGGACGCCGTCTATCCGATCCTGCTCGATTCGCTCGCCGGGCTGCGGAAGGACTGATCTCCCTCGCGATTCCCGCCACGACCGGAGTCTTGTGGAGCAGCGGCAGAACATCCACAATCCCGCGATGCCGCCCCCGCCGATCAGCCGCCGGCGGGCCATTCTTTTCCACGCCATCCGGCTTTTCCGAATCGAGGGATCGAGTGAAAAAGGAGTCCGAGGGTTCGCCGTCGGCCTTGCGTGTAATTTTTATCCGACGTTCGGATTGGGGGCGTTCCTCTCGGGATTTCGTGGTGGCGGTGCTGCTGCTGATTGCCTCGGAGCTGCTTCTGAATTTCGAGACGCGTCCCTACAGGGGAGCGGCGGGCCGGGCTTTGATCGTCCTCGCGTGGGTCGCCTTGTGGCATCCCGCGGATCTGCTGCTCTACGCGCATCTGCCCGTTCGCCGGAAGCGGGACCTCGCCCGGGCGCTGGCGAATGCCGAGGTCACCTTGCACGCGCGGTGATGCCGCGGGCTTCGGACGGAATGCTCAGGCAGCCGCCGGCTTGGACGCGCCAAACCCCAGCATGAGGAGCGACATGCCTGAGAACAGCGAGTTGATTCCGAAGAACAACCCGAGGACCCAGATCGAATCCGTCGGCCAGTGCGCGCGAACCATCAGGCCGAGCACGAGCGCCGCAATGCCGCTGATCAGCGTCCAGCTCCAGCCGCTGTGGTGCCGGATGCGGAAGGCCGTGATGATGAGAAAGATGCCTTCGACGATCAGGAAAATTGAGAAGATAAGTGTGATGACCAGCACGCTCGACTTCCCGCAACTCAAGAGCGCGACGCCCGCGGCGATGCGAATGAGGCCGGTGACCGCCTCGATTACACGATGCGTGGTGTGCTTTCCAAAAATGGAAACGAACAGCGCGATCACGCCGCTCACCAGCGCGAACGCGCCAAGGAACTGCGCGATGACGAGCGAAAAGAAGAACGGAAAGCTCATCGCGAGGAAGCCCACGAAGACGGAGAGGATGCCGCCGGCGATCAGCCAACCGCGGCTTTGGGAGAGGGTGGGAGAATTTGCGCTCATGAGAAGAGGGTATATCCTGTCCGTCCGAAAAAGCAGACCGCTTTTTTGAGCCGGCCGGCAGGACTTTTCACGGCATCACGATTTGCACGGCGGCCAGCCTCCGGTTCCACTCGATAATAGCCTGGTCCGCCGTGATGAGTGGAAGCCCGAGCACGATGGCGGTCGCCACGATCAGGCGGTCCGCCGGGTCTCCGTGAAAATCCGGCAAGACGCAACTCTCGATGCAAATTGTGGGATGCAGCGGCTCCATCTCCACCGGATGCCGGAGATTTGCCTCCAGCCATTCCCGGACCCCGGGGGTCAGGGAAAGACGGCCTTTCGATGCGAGCATCGCGATTTCCCAAACCGAAATCGCCGATACCACGGGCCGCCCCGTAAAGTTCGTCAGACGCGCCGCGCGGGAATCCCCCGCGCTAACCCAAACCCAAACATGGGTGTCGAGCACGGCGGCCCGGACGTGCTCAGCGTCCGGCATCCCACTCCTCCCCGGTTCCCATGAGGTCACCGAGGATTTTCGTCGAGTCGGCCGCCCTGCCAAAAAGGGGCGCGGAAGTTTCCTGATCCGCCGGAATCAGCACTGCGGCGGGCCTCCCGTGGCGGCTGATCACGACGCGGCGTTTCTCCCTTTGCACTTTCTCGACGATTCCCAGGCATTTGGCCTTAAGCTGCGTGACCGTGATTTCCATGAAATGACTATGGTCTGACCATGGTTGCAATTCAAGACCTCAGAAGGAGTGTCTTCTGCGCCTGTCCAGACTTCCCCTTCCGAGACTCCTTGCGCCGCGGATGCCGGCGTTCGCCATCTCATCGCGCTCCCGGTGAACAGCATTCGGTTCCTCCTGCCCGATTCGCCATCGATCAAATCCATCCAGCGCCTCCCGCTTTCCTGCGACATTCCGTATTATTCGCTCATTGGAGACCGGGGCCGCGGCGACTCGCCGAACAACAGCGACGGCGTGGCGCCCTACGGGAGTTCCCACCTCGCAAGCGCGGTATCGGAAAAAATCGTCCCATCCGGCCACGGAGCCAACGAAGATCCGACCGCCATCGAGGAAATGCGGAGAATATTGCTCGACGCAATCAATCCGTAACCCATCGCGGCACCAGCAGATCAGGCCCTAGGCGGCTTCGGCAAAGCAGAACTCCCGGAAAAACGCGTCGAGCTTTCCAGTTTCGGGCGCGACGGTTTCCGCCGGCACGATTTTTTCGAGCCGCTCCAGTTCCTGCTCGACGAACGCGCTGATCGCCGGAATTTTTTGCGCGGCGTCGAGTTCCTCCCCGGCGCGTTTGCGCGCGACCAGCACCGCAATGTGGAAGCGCAGATTCGCCTCCTCGATCACGGCATCGGCGAGGATCTGGAATTTCATCGGCACCGGCCCGAGGCCGCGCTCGATCCAGCGGCACGCGAGCAGCGGGCGCAGCACGTAGAGGTATTTCTTGAGCCGCACGCGCTCGCCCCGCAGGTGGGCGCGATGATTGCCCTGCGCCATATGCAGGTAATGCCGGAAGCTGCGCTCGGGCGAATGAAACTCCGACGCGAGCAGTCCAAAGAGCAGCGCGAAAACCGGATCGGCCCGATAGACGATCGGCGACTTGATCCACTCCATCAGCGAGGGATTCGACTTACGGAGCAGCTTGAGCGCCTTCCGCAGATCCCAGCCGGAGAGGTCGAGGCCGCCGGCAGTCGAGGTCTCGATCACGTCCCGCTGCGGATCCACCGCGAGATACCACTCGCGGTCGTGCGCGTAGATGAAATGCACATCGTAGTCGCTGTCGCGCGAAGCAAAGCCCCACGCGCGGCTGCCCGATTCGACGGCAAAAAGCGCGCGCACGCCGTGTTCGCGCTCAATGCGCCGGAGTTCGGATTGGATTTGGTCGGTGGTGGTGTTCATGGTGCGTGTGTCGGGTGGAAAACGAAAAAGCCCTGCGTGGCTGAGGGCCAGGCAGGGCTTGAAAAAAGGGAAATCTGTTCTTCTAGTCCTGGCTGCCTGGCGCGCCTCCGGCGGGAATGCGGAATCGGAAATCGACGCAGTCCATGCCCCACGCGACGACCGTGAGGGTCGCCGGCTTGAGCCACATGAATTGGACCTGCTGCGTCATTGAAGAGCGTTCGAAATAGCCGGAAATTCGAT
>JAQTOP010000087.1 GCA_028713285.1 Terrimicrobiaceae bacterium | reverse complement strand
ATCCGGCGCATCGCCAAAAACCAGCCCTACTACACCTTCTTCGGAGGCCTATGATCATCTCGGATCTCGCAACCATCCCCGGCCGGCGCTTCCCCGCCCGCCGCAAGACGCAAAACCTCGCCGGCGGCGCCGCGCCCATTCAGACGAAGAATTTCGCGATGGGGAACGTCACGCTCGATCCCGACGGCGGCCAGGTCCCGTGGCACAACCAGGAGCAGGAGGAGGTCTATTTCATCGTCGAGGGCACGGCTGAAATGTGCCTTGGCGAGGAACGCCGGACGCTCACGGGCGGCCAGATGGTTTTCATTCCGTCGGGCGTCTTCCACCAGCTCACGAATATCGGCGGCACCCCGCTGCGCATGATCTACTGCTACGGCCCGGCGGGCGACGTCGCTCATTGGCGTCAGGAACTCGATGGCACGCTCCCCAGGGCCGGCATCGACGTTCCTCCATTGCCGCCCGGAGCGCGCCCCCAATGCACCGAAAAACCCGCCGAATAATCAGCCACAGCATCCATCCATCGAAATGAAAACTCACACCGTCGGCATCATCATGAACGGCGTCACCGGACGCATGGGCACGAACCAGCACCTCATCCGGTCGATCGACGCCATCATCAAGCAGGGTGGCGTCAAGATCAGCCCGACCGAGAGCATCATGCCCGACCCGATCCTCGTCGGCCGCAACGAAATCAAGCTCAAGGAACTCTGCGCCCGCACCTCGGTCTTCAAGTGGACGACCGACCTCGACAGCGTCATGCAGGATCCCGCCTACACGATCTACTTCGACGCCCAGAGCACGCTGCGCCGCTTCGATGCCGTCAAACAGGCCGCCGAGCAGGGCAAGCACGTCTATTGCGAAAAGCCCACCGCCATCACGACGAAGAACGCCTACGCACTCTACAAGATCTGCCGCGACGCCGGCGTGAAGAACGGCGTCGTCCAGGACAAACTCTGGCTCCCCGGCCTCGTGAAGTTCATGCGCTTGAAGGAAAACGGCTTCTTCGGCGACATCCTCAGCGTGCGCGGCGAATTCGGCTACTGGGTCTTCGAGGGCCACACGATTCCCGCCCAGCGCCCGAGCTGGAACTACCGCAAGGAGGACGGCGGCGGCATGATCATCGACATGCTCTGCCACTGGCGCTACGTCATCGACAACCTCTTCGGCGAAGTCAAAAAAGTCTCCTGCCTCGCAGCGACGCACATCCCCGAGCGCGTGGACGAGCAGGGCCAGCCCTACAAGTGCACCGCCGACGATTCCGCCTACTCCACCTTCGAACTCGAGAACGGCATCATCTGCCATTTCAACTCCTCCTGGAATGTCCGCGTGCGCCGCGACGACCTCCTCACCATGCAGGTCGATGGCACCCGGGGCAGCGCCATCGTCGGTCTGCGCGACGTCTGGATCCAGCACTACGGCAACACCCCGAAACCCGTCTGGAATCCCGACATTGCACAGCCCATCGACTTCTTCGGCGGCTGGGCCAAGGTTCCCGAGCAGGAAAACTACGAAAACGCCTTCAAGGTGCAGTGGGAGCTTTTCCTGCGCCACGTCGTGCTCGACGAGCCGTTCCGTTGGACCCTTCTCGAGGGCGCAAAGGGCGTCCAACTCGCCGAGATCGGCCTCGAGAGCAGCGAAAAGCGCCGCTGGCTCGACCTCCCCGAGCTCGCCGCCTAAATGAAACCACCATCACCCGTGGACCCCGCTTTCAATCCCCATCTCTCCACCGCCATCGAGTCGGCCGGCATCGTCGCCGTGCTTGTCGTGGACGACGCGAGCGACGCCATTCCACTCGCTCAGGCCCTGCTTGCAGGCGGCGTGAACGTGATGGAACTCACCCTTCGCACTCCCGCTGCGCTCGACGCCCTTCGCGAGATCAAACGTTCCGTGCCGGAAATGCTCGCTGGTGTCGGCACGATCCTCACCACGGCGCAGATCACCGCGGTCGTCGATGCGGGAGCGGCATTTGGCGTCGCGCCCGGCACCAATCCGCGCATCCTCGCCGCCGCCCGCGAGGCCGGACTGTCGTTCGCGCCGGGAATCGCCACGCCGAGCGACATCGAGATCGCGATCGAGAACGGCTGCAAAGTGCTCAAGCTCTTTCCGTGCGAGCCGATGGGCGGCCTCGCGTATCTCAAGGCCATCGCCGCACCCTACGCCCACCTCGGCTTGAAATACATCCCGCTCGGCGGCATCAACGCGAAGAACATGACCGCCTACCTCAGCGATCCCCTCATCGCGGCGCTCGGCGGCTCGTGGCTCGCGCCGCGCGAACTCGTCAAGGCCGCAAACTGGCCCGCCATCACCGCCCTCGCGAGCGAGGCCGCGCAGACCATCCAATCCCTTCGCAACCCATCATGAGCACCGCCATCGTCACCTTCGGAGAAATCATGGGCCGCTTCGCGCCCGCCGGCCACCTGCGTTTTCGTCAGGCGCTCCCCGGGCCGCTCGATCTCACGTTCGGCGGGGCAGAAGCGAACGTCGCTGCGTCCATCGCGCAGCTCGGCGGCAGGGCGCGTTTCGTCACCGCGCTGCCCGCGCACGCCATTGCCGATGCCTGCGTCGGCGTCCTCGCCGGACTCGGCGTCGATACGAGCTTCATCGTCCGCGGCAAGGAGGGCCGCCTGGGACTTTACTTCCTTGAAAGCGGCGCGAACCAGCGCCCGAGCAACGTCATTTACGACCGCGCCCATTCCTCGGTGAGCCTCACCCCCGGGGCGGCCTACGACTGGAGGGCAATTTTTGCCGGCGCCGCCTGGCTCCACACGACCGGCATCACCCCGGCGCTGTCCCAGACCGCCGCCGAAGCCGTCGCCCACGCGGTGAAGGCTGCAAAGGCGGCGGGGCTCACCGTTTCCTGCGATTTGAATTTCCGCAAGAAACTCTGGGGCTGGGAAAAAGGCACGGACTCGAAGGCGCTCGCGGAAAAAACGATACGCGGCATTTTGCCCGACGTCGATGTCGTCATCGCCAACGAGGAGGACGCCGCCGACGTGCTCGGCATCCACGCCGCGGATACCGACATCCATTCCGGCAAGGTCGCCCACGACAAATATCCCGACGTGGCCCGCCAGATCGTGCGCCAGTTTCCCAACGTGTCGAAGGTCGCGATCACGCTGCGCGAGAGCCTGTCCGCCTCGCACAACAACTGGGGCGCCCTGCTCTACGACGCCGCAGCGGACACCGCATTCTTCGCCCCGCTCAAGGACGGCGCCTACGAGCCCTACCAAATCAAAAACATCGTCGATCGCGTTGGCGGCGGCGATGCCTTCGGCGCCGGTCTCGTCTTCGCGCTCAACACGCCCGAGCTCCGCGAGCCGCCGCAGGCCATCGCGTTCGCCGTGGCTTCGTCGTGCCTCGCGCACTCGATCGTCGGCGACATCAACTACAGCAGTCGCGCCGAGGTGGAGTCCCTCATGGGCGGCAGCGCCTCGGGCCGCGTTGTGCGGTAGCGCCCGGCTGGATGGCGTAACGGTTTGCGGTTGGCAGTCTCCGCCGGGTAACGTCGCGCGATGCTGCACGTCGTGCTCGTTGAGCCCGAAATCCCGCCGAACACCGGCAACATCGCCCGCCTCTGCCTCGCCGCCGGCGCGCGCCTGCATCTCGTCGAGCCGCTCGGATTCTCGCTGGACGACCGCGCCCTGCGCCGGGCCGGCATGGATTACTGGCGCGAGGTCGATGTGCGCGTCTGGCAGGACTTCGCCAGCCTGCGCGCCGCCGCCGCCGCCGATGCGCGGTTTTTCTTTTTCACCACGAAGACCCGCCGCGTTTACTGGGACGCGAGATTCCGCGACGGCGACCACCTCGTCTTCGGCCGGGAAACCCGCGGCCTGCCCGAGCCGCTTCTGGCGGCGAATGAGCCGGCCTGCCTCACGATCCCGATGCAGCCCGGCGCGCGCAGCCTGAACCTCGCCACCTCCGCCGGCATCGCCCTCTACGAAGCCCGTCGCCAGCTCGCGCAGTTTCCCCTTTAGCCCCGGGCGTCCAGCCTTCAGCCTTGTCCGAATGCCCGCCGTCGAAGCCCGCAACCTGCGCAAAATTTATCGCGTCTATCGCAAGGAAGCCGGCGTGCTTGGCGCGATCAAGGGCCTCATTCACCGCCGTTACGACGAAACCGCAGCGGTCGATGGCGTGAGCTTCTCGGTCGAGCCGGGCGAGTTCGTCGGCTTCCTGGGTCCAAACGGCGCGGGCAAGACGACGACGCTCAAAATGCTCTCCGGCCTCGTGCAGCCGAGCGGCGGCGAGGCGGGCGTCCTGGGCTTCGTGCCGTGGGAGCGGCGCAATGCGATGAAGCGCCAGTTCAGCCTGCTGATGGGCCAGAAGAACGCGCTGTGGTGGGATTTGCCCGCACGCGAATCGCTGGAACTCAACCGCGCGATCTACGGCATCGAGCGCGCGGACTTCGACCGCACGGTCGGCGACCTCACCGCGATGCTGGACGTGCGCGACAAGCTCGGCGTGATGGTGCGCGAACTCAGCCTCGGCGAACGAATGAAGTTCGAACTCATCGCCGCCCTCCTGCATCACCCGAAGGTCCTCTTCCTCGACGAGCCGACGATCGGCCTCGACGTGATCAGCCAGAAAAAGGTGCGGGAGTTTTTGCGGGCCTACAACGAGCGCAGCCGCATCACGATCTTGCTCACGAGCCACTACATGCAGGACATCGCCGAGCTCTGCGAGCGCGTCATCCTCATCGACCACGGGCGGCTGTTTTTCGACGGGCCGCTCGAATCCGTGCTCGACCGCTTCGCCACCACGAAGCTGCTCGAGGTCGAGTTCGCCGCGCCGGTGAGCGCGGACTTCACGCCTCTCGGTCGCGTGCTCGAGCGCGAGCCCTCCCGCGTGCGCATCGAGGTGCCGCGGCACTGCGTCGCCGATGTCTGCCGCGAACTCCTTGCCTGCGGGCCGGTCACCGATTTTTCCGTGCAGGAAATTCCCATCGAGGAAATCATCCGCCAGGTCTTCAGCGCCGAGCAGGGCCGGCATGCGGCCCGGAAAAACGCGGAAATCTCCGGCGCTTGAAAAGCTACTGCGCGCCGGTCAGCCGGCACGCCTCGGCGAAGCTCGACTCGCGCTCAAGCAGGCTCGCGAGATACGCATCGACCCTCGGCAGCCGCCCCGCATCCGCCAGCCGCTCCGGACGCTCGAGCCGCGAAAACAGCGCTCGCGCGATTTTCGATTTCGGCACCGATTTCTCGCCGAAGCCATCCGGCTGATTGCTCGACCAGTAGCGGACGAACTCCGCCCCGCCTCGATCCTCGATCCCCAGAAAAATGACGGAGTGGCCGTGCTCGTTCGAGCCCACCGCGTCGCGCCAGAAAATCTTCAAAAAATCGCCGGGCCGCGCTGCGTTCCAGTCCGTGAAGTTGCGGCCCATTCCCAACTCCGAAAACAGCCGCGCCGTGCCCGGGCCGTTCGCGTTCCACCTGCCCCACACGCCCTCGCCGTCGCGTTGTCCGTCCGGCTCGAGCGCCATGAGGCTTGCGGCATCGATCCGCAGCGCGCCCGCCGACTGCGCGCGCTCGACGGTTTTCAACAGCACGAGGTAGGTCGCGCCGGAGCAGTAGCTGGGCCGCGCGAGCGCCGGTCGCACGCGCAGATTGCCGGCCTCGATCTCCGCTGCGGATCGCAGGCGCGCGCTGGCCGCGCCGGTCGCGGCATATCCTCCGCCCGCAGGCATCTCGCGGAGCGCCGCGAGCACCGCGGCGTTCCAATCGGCGGCGACTCCCGGGCGCACCATCGACGCAAAAACGAGGACGAGCGGTAGAATTCTCATTGAGCCGGTCCCTTGAGGAAATACCGTGAATGCATGACCGCAAGGCGGATTTTCATTTTCGCCGCGATTGCGTTCCTTGCGGCGCTCGGCTGGGGCGCATGGTATTGGATCACGCCGCGCGCGCCGCTCGCACCCAGCGGCGGCTTGTATTTTCCCGGCGAAAAGGTTCTCGATGTGCCGCAGTTTTTTCAGGGCGACCCGCGCTGGGCGGCCGATCCGCTCGGTCCGACGCCCGCGACGATGGGGGCCGAAGGCTGCGCCGTCGCCTCGGCAGCGATGGTGCTCGCGAGCTACGGCGCGGACGTTGACCCCGGCCGGCTGAATGCCTTCGCGACACGGAACGCCGGTTACACGCCCCAGGGCTGGCTGGTTTGGGAGGCGGCGGCCGGCTTTCCGCCCGCCATCGCGCGCAAGGCCTACGAGGACAAGCCGTCCTACGCACTCATCGACCGCAACCTCTTCGCGGGAAACCCCGTGATCGTCCGCATCCGCCATCCCGCCGGGGGCACGCATTTTGTCGTCATTGTCGGCAAGCGTGGCTTTGACTACCTCATTCGCGATCCCGGCTCGGGCGGCGCGCGCGGGGTTTACCCGCTCAAGGATTTCGGGCAACCCATCGAGGCGCTGCGATTTTTCGAGAAAACGGCGCCCGGCGCGGCGCCATGGCCGCCTGCAAACATGCCGACGGCATCGACCTCCGGCGGCAAATGACGCAACTCCTCCAAAAAGGGTTTGAAGTCCCCCCGTAAAACATGGTCACTATCCCAAGTCGATACGACCTATGAAAATCTCCTCGTTGATCACTCCGGCAGCTCTCGCTCTCCTGCTGCTCGCTGCCTGCGAGCAGGAGTCGAAGCCGCGCAAAATTCAGAACAGCGCCGCGCAGACCGGAAACAACTACGGCTACCAGGCCGCCACGCCAGGCACCGCCACGGATTTCGTAACGGATGCGACGCCCACACCCACGCCGGAGCCGAAACCGGATGCGTCTCCCACGCCCACGCCGGCCACCGCAAGCGCGACCCCCGAGCACACGCTGCCCTACGGCACCCCTGTCGCCGGAAAGCCCGGATTTGTGACCAGCCCGCACGCGCCCTACGCCGGCTACGTGGACGTCCGCGGCTTCCCGCCGAACACCGAAGTCAAGGATCCCTACTCGGGCAAGATTTTCCTCGTCCCCTGAGCCCGGTAGCCATCCTCGGTCCCGGCCTCATCGGAGGATCTCTCGGGCTCGCGCTGCAACGCCGCAGTCCCTCAACCGAAGTCCGCGTCTGGAGTCGCAACCAATCGTCGCTCGAAGTCGTTGGGCATCTGGGTTTCGCCAGGACGGCGGGTACCGATCTTGAAGAAATCGCAGCGGGTGCGCGTTGCATCGTTCTTTGCACTCCCATCGAGGCCATGCCCGGGCTCGCGGGACGCCTCGCCGCGTGTCTCGGCCCGGACGCCGTCGTCACCGACGCCGGGAGCGTGAAAGGCAGCGTTGTCGAAGCCTGCGAGCCGATTCTCGGCGGCCGATTCGTCGGCGCGCATCCCATCGCCGGGTCCGACCGCAACGGCATCGAAGCCGCCAACGCCGGCCTCTACGAAGGCGCAACGTGCGTCCTCACCCCCACCGCGCTCACCGATCCCCGCGCAAGGGAAGGCGCGCGCATGCTTTGGCAAACCGCCGGCTGCCGCGTCATCGAAATGCCGCCGGCCGCGCACGATGCCGCGCTCGCCCGCACGAGCCATCTGCCGCATACCGTCGCCGCGGCGCTCGCCAATTTGGTCGCGAGGGCCGTGCCCGACTGGCCGGGCCTCGCCGGCGGCGGATACCGCGACTCGACCCGCATCGCGCTCGGCCAGCCCGACCTGTGGACCGGCATCCTGCTCGCAAATCGCCGCGAGATTTCAACTTCGGTTGCGGAATTGATCGAAATCCTGCAAAACGTCCGTATCGCGCTGGAGGCCGGCGACGCGGATGCGATCCATGCGCTGCTCGCCGCGGGCCGCTCGGCCCGTCAACAATTCGATGCACTTTAAGATCGCAAAATCCTCCACCATCGCCGCCGAACTCACCGTGCCCGGTGACAAAAGCATTTCCCACCGCGCCATCATGCTGGGCGCCCTTACGAACGGCCCGTGCGTCATCACGAATTTCCTCGAGGGCGAGGATTGCCTCGCCACCATGGCGGCCATGCGCAAGCTCGGCGTGCGCATCGAGCACCCCGAGGCCGGCGCCGTCGTCGTCCACGGCGCGAAGGGCCGCTTCACCCAACCCGCGTCGGATCTGAACTGCGGAAACTCCGGCACCACGGTGCGCCTGTTGTCGGGCATCCTTGCGGCGCAGCCCTTCCGCACGCGCATGACGGGCGACGCCTCGCTCTCGCAGCGGCCGATGCGCCGCGTGATCGAGCCCCTCACGCAAATGGGCGCGCGCCTCACCGCCGAGGGCGCTCGCGACACGCTCCCCCTCATCATCGACGGCGGCCCGCTCACCGGCATCCGCTACGAAATGCCCCACGCCAGCGCGCAGGTGAAAAGCGCCGTGCTGCTCGCCGGCCTGTTCGCCTCGGGAAAGACCACCGTTGTCGAGCCCGCGCCATCGCGCGATCACACCGAGCGCATGCTCGAGTATTTCCAGGTGCGGCCTGTGCGCCAGGGCAGCGCAGTTTCCGTCTATGGCGGCCAGACGCTCGAGTCGCGCGACTTCAAGGTGCCTGGCGACATTTCCAGCGCGGCGTTCTGGCTCGTCGCCGCGGCCGCGCAGCGTGGATCCCGCCTGCGAATCGGCAATGTCGGTCTCAACCCCACGCGCACCGGCGTGCTCGCCGTGCTCGTCCGCATGGGCGCGCGGCTGCGCGAGATCGTGGAGACCGCGGAAGGCGAGCCGAGCGGCGTGATTGAAATCAAGGGAGCCACCCTCCACGGGACGATGATCGACGGGGACGAGATCCCGAATCTGATCGACGAAATTCCCGCCATCGCCGTCGCCGCGGCGCTCGCATCCGGGAAGACGACGATTCGCGGGGCGAGCGAACTGCGCGTGAAGGAGACCGACCGCATCGCCGCCATCGCCTCTAACCTCCGCGCGATGGGCGTCGCCGTCGCGGAATTCGACGATGGCATGGAGATCACCGGCGGCGCGCGCCTGCACGGCGCCCGGCTGCCCAGCTTTGGAGACCATCGCATCGCCATGGCCTTCACCATCGCCGGTCTCTTTGCCGACGAGGAGACCATCATCGAGGACGTCGCGTGCGTCGCGACCTCGTATCCCACGTTCGAGGAGACCCTGCGCCTTGTCCGCTCCGGCAAGGCAATCCCCCGCAAATCCGCCGCGGAGCGCGGGACGGTCGGCGCAAGCGTCCGACGCACCCGCGCCGGGACATCGTTATGACGGTGATCGCGATCGACGGGCCGGCCGCTTCGGGAAAAAGCAGCGTCGCCAGGGGGCTCGCGCAGCAACTCGGCTTTTCGTTCATCAACACCGGCGCCATGTATCGCGCCGCCGCCTGGCACGTGCTGAACAGCGGGGCCGACCCGCACTCTCCGGCGAGCGTCACCACCGCGATCCTCGCGGCGGACATTCGGACGGGATTTGAGAACCGCCAGTCGTTCATCGAGATCGGAGGCCGCCGACCCTACGAGCAACTCCGCGACGAAGGCGTGAACCGCGCCGTCTCCGCCGTGGCCAGCGTGCCCGCAGTGCGCGAACGCCTCGTGCGGGAATTTCGCACGCTGGCGCGTTTCGGCGATTGCGTCGTCGAGGGCCGCGACATTGGCTCGGTCGTCTTCCCCGACAGCCCCTGCAAATTCTACCTCGATGCCAGCCCCGAGGTGCGCCAGTTTCGCCGCAACGCGCAGGGCCAGCGCGACGAGGTCGCCGCGCGCGACCGCATCGATTCCTCCCGCCGCACCGCGCCGCTGACCATCGCCCCCGACGCCACCGTCATCGACACCACGGAACTCGGCCTCGACGAAGTGATGGCCGCCATCCGCGAGACGCTCCTCGCAAAGGGCCTCCCGGCATGTCAACGCACATGACATTCACGTATTGGTTTTTCGCGACGCTCGCCCGAATCCTCGCGAGACTCTTTTTCCGTTTCCACATCATCCACCGCGAGCGGCTGCCCGAGACCGGCGGCTTCATCCTCGCGGCGAATCACCAGAGCTACTTCGACCCGCCGCTCGTCGGCATCTGCTCGCGCCGCGCCGTTCACTACCTCGCGCGCAAGAGTCTGATGGACTGGCCGTTTTTCGGACCGATGTTTCCGAAGATGAACGTCATCCCGGTGGATCGCGGCGGCAACGACATGTCCGCGCTCAAGACCGTCATTCGCAAGATTCGGTCCGGCGAGGGCGTGGTGCTGTTCCCCGAGGGCACCCGCTCGCCCGATGGCCAGCTCCAGCCCGCCCAGGCGGGCGTCGGGCTCGTGATTGCCAAGACGCTCGCGCCCGTCGTGCCCGTCCGAATCTTTGGCTCCTACGAAGCGTTTCCGCGCGGCTCGAAGGGCGTAAAGCTCCACCCCATCAGCGTCGTCATCGGCGAGCCGCTCACCTTCACCAGCGAGGACGTCGCGAACGCCGACCGCGAGACCTATCGCCGCCTCGGACAGCGCGTGATGGATGCGATCGGCACCCTCCAGCTTGAGGTTCGCAAATGACCGCTCCCGCATCGCATCGCTCCACGGTCGTCCTGCTGCTCGCCGTCATGGCGCTGCTGACGGCCGGCGCGATCCGGTCCATTGCGACCGCGTCCCTGCCACAGGAAGAGCCGGTCACCGTGAGCCTGCAAGGTGAGAGCCCCGCTGTGCAGCCGATTTTCCCCGGCATGCCCGCCCCTTAGGCGGGAGGACCGATGGACCTCCTCGCGCTCATCGAGACCCGGGTGCTCTGCGCGGATGGCGCAATGGGCACGCTGCTCATGGATCGCGGTGTCGCGGCCGACCGCTGCTTCGAGGAGGTCTGCCTGCGCGATGCCGACCTCGTGCGCGGCATCCACGAGGAATATCTCGAAGCCGGGGCCCGGCTCATCGGGACGAATTCCTTCGGCGCGAACGCGCACAAGCTCGCCCGCCACGGTCTCGAGCATCATGTCAACGAGATCAACTGGCAGGCGGCCCAGCTCGCGAAACATGCCGCGCGCGGGCGCGACGCCTTCGTGCTCGGCTGCGTCGGCCCGCTCGGCCTCAGCGGGCGCGAAGCCGATGCGCTCGGCGTGGATCGGCGCGGGCTTTTTCGCGAGCAGATCGGCGCGCTCCTCGACGGCGGCGTGAATGGAATCCTGCTCGAGACCTTTCAAGATCTGGACGAACTCGAGCTCGCGATTCTCATCAAGCAGGAACTCCATCACTGCCCCGTCATCGCCTCGCTGGCGGCCCATCCGACGGGCGCCCTCGCCGATGGCACTCCATTCGCGAATGCCGTGGAGCGGCTCGCCGAAGCGGGCGCGGATGTTGTCGGCCTCAATTGCGTCTCCGGCCCGCGAGACATGCTTCGCCTGCTCGAGCGTCTGCCCGCGGACATTCCGCTTGCCGTTTTTCCGAATGCAGGCCGTCCCCATTACTACGAGGGCCGTTACGTTTACGAAACGCCGCCGGAATATTTCGCGGAACTCGCCGCCGGCATGGCCGCCGAGGGCGCCCGCATCGTCGGAGGCTGCTGCGGCACCACTCCCGCGCACATCGCCGCCATCGCCCGTGCGCTGCAAAACGTGACGCCTGTCAGGGCAAAGACGATTTCCGTTTCATCTCCGGCTCCCATTGCGCCGGCGTCCGCGGCCGAACCGTCGATCCTCGATCTCATCGATTCCGGACGCACCGTCATCATCACGGAGCTGGATCCGCCGAAGCATCTTTCGCTCGACCGCTACTACGCCGCCGCCGCGGCTCTCACGGCGGCCGGCAGCGACGCGATCACGCTCGCCGACAATTCCCTCGCCATCCTGCGCGTCAGCAACCTCGCAGTCGGCGCCGAGTTGAAACGGCGGGGCATCACGCCCCTGCTGCACATGAGCTGCCGCGACCGCAACACCCTCGGCCTGCAAAGCGACCTGCTTGGCATGGCGGCGCTCGGCATCCGCCACGTGCTGCCGCTCACAGGCGATCCCGCAAAAGTCGGCGACCACCCCGGAGCGAAATCCGTCTATGACGTGACTTCGATCCAGCTCATCGAAATGATCGCGCGGCTCAACGAGGGCTTCACCCAGGCCGGCACGGACTTGCGCGGCAGGCCGGGATTCGTCGCCGGATGCACATTCAATCCCAATGCGCGCAGCCTCGACGCGCAGTCTGCCCGGCTCGAGCGCAAGCTTGCGGCCGGCGCGCGCTACGTGATGACACAGCCCGTCTTCGACTCCGCGCTCGTTGCCTCCACCGCGAAGCGCCTCGCGCCCCTCGGCGTGCCGGTATTCATCGGGGTGTGGCCGCTGTTGAGCGGCCGCCAGGCCAGCTTTCTCCACAACGAAGTCCCCGGCATTTCGATCCCGGGTGCCGCGCTGGACCGCATGAACGGTCGCGAGGGCGTCGATGGTCGCGCCGTCGGGGTCGCCATCGCGAAGGAGGTCGCGACAGCCGTGCTGGACCACTTTCCCGGCGTGTATCTCATCACACCGGGCCAGGCCTTCGAGACCACGGCGGAACTCGCCGCTTTCGTGCGCGGCATCGCGCGCTGAGAAGATCGCCTTGAGTCGTCCGGTCGTGGCGAGCCTCGTTCCTTGCGCCGGCTCGGCAGGGACGCCTCGCCCTACCTCGCGTCCCCGCGAATCAAAAATGGAGTCAGGCAGCAGCCGCGGCGGGCTTGAGCGCCCGGCCGATCTGGCTCTTGCGGCGATTCGCGACGTTCTTGTGGATCACGCCGCGCTTGGCCGCCTTGTCGAGCGCCGAGACAACGGTCCGATAATCGGCCTTCGCCGCGTCGATGTTGCCGTCGGCGATCGCCTTGCGGAATTTTTTCTGCTGGTTTTTCAAGCCCGTGAGCACGCTCGAGTTGCGCGCGGTGCGAACCACGGATTGGCGCGCGCGCTTGGCGGCGGATTTCGTATTGGCCATGATGGATTGCGGTAAAAGTTGGTGCCAGAGGAGGGAATCGAACCCCCGACCAAGGGCTTATGAGTCCCCTGCTCTACCGCTGAGCTACTCTGGCTTAGGGACGGTAGGGGACGCGAATATAGAACCCGGCGCGCCCGGCGCAAGCAGGAAATGCGCGCTCCGGCCCCGCGGGGGGCCGGTTCGTTCGAGTCGAGCGTTCCGCAGAGGCTACGCCACGCCTGCGGTTTCGGGCTCGGTCGCGGCCGCATTGTCGCGATCTTTCATCGCGGCCTTGCGGCTGAGCTTGATGCGGCCCTTGTCGTCCACGCCGATGCACTTCACCCACACGGCGTCGCCGATCTTGACCACGTCCTCGACGCGGTTCACGCGGAAGTCCGCGAGTTCGGAGATGTGGACGAGGCCGTCCTTGCCGGGGAGCACTTCGACGAAGGCGCCGAATTCCTTGATCGAAACGACGGTGCCCTGGTAGAGCTCGCCGACGCCGATTTCCTTGGTCATGCCGTTGATGATTTCCTTGGCGCGCGCGAGGCTGTCGCCGTTGTTCGAGTAGATGTGGATCGAGCCGTCGTCCTCGATGTTGATCTCGGCGCCGGTCTCGGCGACGATGCCCTTGATGGTCTTTCCGCCGGGGCCGATGATGAGGCCGATCTTCTCGGGATTGATGCGGATCGTCTCGATGCGCGGCGCGTAGGGGCTCATCTCGGTGCGTGGTGCGGCGAGCGCGGCCTTCATCACCTCGAGCACCTTGTAGCGGTCGTCGCGGGTGCGGTAGATCGCCTCTTCCATGAGCGCGAGCGAGATGCCCGGGAGCTTGAGGTCGAGCTGGAAACCGGTGACGCCGGAATCCGTGCCGCAGAGCTTGAAGTCCATGTCGCCGAAGTGATCCTCGCTGCCGATGATGTCGGTAAGCATCGTGTAGCGGCTGATCTGGTCGCCGCTGTATTCGGTGACGAGGCCGCAGGAGATGCCGGCGACGGGCTTCCTGATCGGCACGCCCGCGTCCATGAGCGCGAGCACGCCGCCGCAGACGCTGGCCATCGAGGTGGAGCCGTTCGACTCCATCACCTCGCTGCTGATGCGGATCGCATACGGAAATTCGTTCACCGGCGGAATGACAGGCGCGATGGAACGCTCGGCGAGCGCGCCGTGGCCGATCTCGCGGCGTCCGGGGCTGCCGGTGCGTCCGGTTTCGCCCACCGAGAACGGCGGGAAATTGTAATGCAGAATGAACCGCTTGCTGGTCTCGCCGCCCGTGTAGCCGTCGAGATCCTGCGCTTCGTCGGACGGCGCGAGGGTGGCGAGGCAGAGCGCCTGCGTCTCGCCGCGCTGGAAGAGCGCGCTGCCGTGGCTGCGGGGGAGCAGGCCGGTCTCGGCGCTGAGCGGGCGGATGGTATTCGCATCGCGTCCGTCGCAACGCACCTTCTTGTCCAGGATGCTGATGCGGAAGGCCTTCTTTTGGAGGTAGTCGAATGCCTGGCTGACTTCGAACTTCGTGGCCTCGGGAAATTTCGCGAGGATTGCGGCGCTCACTTCATCCTTGAGCGCGCCGACGGCCTTTTGCCGGGCGACCTTGCTCGGAGTGTAGAGCGCGGCTTCGATGCGATCGCCCGCGACCGAGTAGGCGATCTCAAGCAGCTCGTCGGAGACGACGAACAACTGCGGCTGCCGCTTGACCTTGCCCGCGGCGGCGGCGAGTTCCTTCTGCGCGCGAATGAGGTGGCCGGCCGCCTCGTGGGCGAAATGCAACGCGGCGACGAAATCGGCCTCGGGCAGCTCGTCGGCCTCGCCTTCGATCATGATCACATCGTTCTCCGTGCCGACATACACGAGGTTCAGGTCGCTATCGACCCGCTGGCTGTGCGTGGGATTTGCAATGAACTCGCCATCGACCCGGCCGACGCGCACGGCGGCCACGGGGCCGGCGAACGGGACGTCCGAGACGCACAACGCCGCGCTCGCGCCGTTGATGAAAAGAATGTCGGGGTCGATCTCGCCGTCCGCGCTGAGGAGAACGCCGATGATCTGCGTGTCGTAGAGATAGCCCTTTGGAAAGAGCGGA
>JAQTOP010000086.1 GCA_028713285.1 Terrimicrobiaceae bacterium | reverse complement strand
TTGTCCTTTGCGCGCAGATTGACCCAGAGCTGCACCATCTCCAGCGTGCCACCCTTGCGAGTGAATTCGCGGGAGTGAAATTCCTCGTGGACGATTCCCTTGCCGGCCGTCATCCACTGCACGTCGCCCGGGCCGATTTTGCCGCCGCCGCCGCTGGAGTCGCGGTGCTCGAGTTCGCCCTGATAAACGACGGTCACGGTCTCGAAGCCCTTGTGGGGATGGCCTCCCACGCCGCGCTTTTCGCTGCCGGGGGCAAACGGCGCCGGAGCCGCATAGTCGAGGAGGAGGAAGGGACTCAACTCCCCGGCGGAATCGTTGTAGGAAAAAACGGATCGCACGGGGAAGCCGTTGCCGACCCAATGGGTGGTCGAGCTTTTCAGCACCTTGCGGAGAGCCTTTGCGCTGGTTGTGTTCATACCCGCACCATAGCGCGATGTTGGCCCGTCGCGGAAATATCTTGTGGCTCCGCCGGCGATGCGCGGTGGCGTGCTTCACGCGAAGGTCGAGGCGTTTGGTAACAAGGGGAACAACTTCGATTTGCCTTTTGATGTCCCTCTGGATTGCGGGTGAGGGGAGATTGGGAAGTGCGCGGCGCTGGCGACGAGTGACGGCGTTCTCACCCATGCTGATTCCAGGCAGCAGCGGAGAGTGCATTCCCGGCGCAACCGCCCACTTGCGCACGATGCAAACGATGGGCATCGAAACGCAATAAGCGGAGAGCGGAGATGGCACGATCAAGCGATCATTGCCGAATCCAAACGGCGATCCGCCTGCATCCGACCGGGGACGGATCCCATAAAACCCGTTCCGATGAATCTTGCCTTCAAGCCCGTGGCAACCCTTCCGACGCAGTTTCCCGGTCACAAGCATCGCTTCCACGCGATGGTCAAGGCGGGCGGCTCGCTCTGCAATCTGGATTGCACCTACTGCTATTACCTGCACAAGGAGGCGTTGCTCGATCAGCCGCGCATACCGCGGATGTCGGACGATCTGCTCGAAGAGCACATCAGGCAATACATCGAGGCGCAGACAGGGGATGAGGTCGTCTTCAGTTGGCAGGGCGGCGAGCCTACGATTCTTGGGCTGGATTTTTTCCGCAAGGCGGTTGCCCTCGAAGCCAAATATAAGAAGCCGTTCCAGCGCATCGAGAACGATCTGCAAACCAATGGCACGCTGCTCGACGACGAGTGGGGCCGGTTTTTGAAGGAGCACCATTTCCTCGTCGGGCTGAGTTGCGACGGTCCGCCGCGCCTGCACGACCGCTACCGCGTCACCAAGGGCGGCCAGCCGACGCACGGCCGGGTGCTGGCCGCGGCGCGCCTGCTGAAGAAGCACGGCGTGCCGTTCAACGCGCTGTGCGTGGTCAATCGCGAGAACGTCAAGTTCCCCTTCGACGTGTATCGACACCTCACCCGGGAACTCGGCGTGCGGCGCGTGCAATTCATCGCGTGCGTCGAGCCGAAGGTCTTCCGCGATGTCGCGCCGCAGCGGTGGGATGCGGCCAGCCTGCCGATCGTCGGCACGCCGCAGGCGCGACCCGGAGAACCCGACTCGGTGGTGACCGATTGGACGGTGGACCCGGAGGATTGGGGCCGGTTTCTTTGCAAGGTCTGGGACGACTGGTTCCGCCGCGACTACGGCAAGGTGCATGTCGATCTTTTCGAGACGGCGGTTGCGCAATCGCTGGGTATGCCCTCGCAGCGCTGCGTCACGGCGGAGTTCTGCGGCAAGGGCATGGCCGTCGAGCACAACGGCGACGTGTTTTCCTGCGACCACTACGTTTATCCGGACTACCGGGTCGGAAATATCCGGACGACGCACTGGAGCGAGATGGCCTACTCCGGGCGGCAGAAGGCCTTCGGTTTTGCCAAGCGCGACATGCTGCCGGCGTATTGCCGGAAATGCGATCACCTCAAGCTGTGCTGGGGCGAGTGTCCGAAGAACCGGCTCGTCCGCACGCCCGATGGCGAGCCCGGGCTGAACTACCTGTGCCCCGGGATGAAAGCCTTTTACAGCCACATCCAAAGGGACATACCGGAAATCCTGCGCCGCGTGCAGCCGCGGAGGGCCGAGAGGCCTTGAGTCAAGACCAGGGACTCGAACGCGAACCCAAAACCTCCCCAAGGAAAGGCAAACAACGAAACCAATCCCCATCAACGGAGACATCTGCTCAAATTGGGAAAACCCCTCGAATGAAAATCCACGCCATTCTTGTTCTTGCCCTCGTTGCCATCACGCAGCCCGTCGTCCATGCGGCTCCCGCGCCGCCGAACCGGGGCGAATGGGAGGCGGCGCTCGCGGCACGCCAGCAGCGCGCCGAACTGCTTCGCGATGAGATCAAGGCGCTCGACGCCGGAATCGAACGCCGCATCGACTCGATCGCCGAGGCGCTCCGGGCAATCGGCGATTCGAAGGATTCGCGCACGAAGGTCGCGAGGATGAAAGAACAGACCATCGACGCGCTGAGCAGGAACATCGGGTATTTCCAGTCCCGGCGCGCGACCCTTCTCGAGGAGCTGCGCCGGCCGACGTGGCAGCTCACCGCCGATCAGATGCGGGAGGGCATCGCATTTTTTGACGCGCGCATCGAGAAGCGGATCGCGCAAATTCTCGCGGTCCAAAAATCGCTGCCGACGCACAAGGACTACGAGCGTTACAAGGTCACGGGCAGCACCTGGGTCGGCCCCACCTACGCGGTGAACGAAGACCACCGGCAGAACCAGCGCGTGACGGCTGTCACGGACTCGCAGCGCAAGCGGGTCGTGGAGGGATTGCAAAAAAGCATCTCGCGCATCGAGCAGCAAAACCGCACGCTCAAGGCCCGGGGCGCACCGGCCGCCGGCGAGATCGCGAAGAACGACGCGTTGCTCGCCGAGCGCCGCCAGCAGCTCGCCTCCGCGCTCTCAGCCACCGGGACTCCCACGCGCGAAGTCGGCCTGAATGAAGCGCTCGACCTCGACAAGGCCCTCCAGACCGCGCTCGCCGAGCTTCGCAAGGATTTCACGACGCTCTTCGCGCGCTACTCCGCGTATCTCCAGGCCCTCTCCGCGGTGAACTCCACGCGCAAAGCCCTTGACGCGGTAAAAACGAAGTCGTCATGATTCATCCCTCCCCGCATCGCCGCATTAAGCGACCCGCATGCAATACCGGCGTGGATTCCGACAATTCCGCGCAAGATCATGCGGCGCCTTGATGCTATTCATTGGTCATGAACATCGACGAAATCACGGAAGCCCGCCGCCGGGCCATCGCGGAGTCGATTCACACGATCAGCTTCGAGGAACTGAGTGCGCTCGGCGAAAAACTCTTTCCGTATTCCGACGACCCGTGGCGGAATACGTTTTTCGAGTTTATCACCCAGAATCGCCAGGCGACCTTCCATCACGCGACGACCAATGACGAGGTGCAGATCATCTACTGCCCGGCGAAGGACAAGGGCATCTGGTTCGTGCCGAACCGCGGCATGGGTCCCTTGCAGGCCCGGGGACTCAAGGTCATGAACGAAGTCGTTCTCGGAGGCTGAACCGCCTGTCACCCGCATTCATTCCCCCCAATATGAAAAAGAGCAGAGTCATCAAGGCCGCCCGCGGATTCTCCAAACCCTATCGTGTCACGAACGGGAAAAAATTCCGACTCGAGGATGTCGATCCCGGCGACACGGGCGAGTTGAAGTCCGAGGACAAGGCGCGCGCGAAGGAGGCGCTGGAGTCGGGCGTGCAGGCGCTTGCGGAGTTGCAGGACGTTCTCTATGCGCAGGATCGCTGGTCATTGCTGCTGATCTTCCAGGCGATGGATGCGGCGGGGAAGGATGGGACGATCAAGCACGTGATGTCGGGCGTGAATCCGCAGGGCTGCGATGTGCATTCGTTCAAGTCGCCATCCGCCGAGGAGCTCGACCACGACTATCTCTGGCGTTGCATGAAGGTGCTGCCAAACCGTGGCCACATCGGCATTTTCAACCGCAGTTATTACGAGGAGACGATCGCCGTCCGCGTGCATCCCGAGTTTCTCGCGGCGCAGAAGCTGCCGGCGAAGTGCGTGACGAAGCACATCTGGGAAGAGCGTTTTCAAGACATTCGTGCTTTCGAGCGTTACCTCGCGCGCAACGGAACCATCGTGCTGAAGTTTTTCCTGCACGTCTCGAAGGACGAGCAGCAGAAGCGCTTTCTTGAACGGCTCGATCTGCCGGATAAAAATTGGAAGTTTTCTGCGGGCGACGCGAAGGAGCGTGGTTTTTGGGGCGACTACATGAAGGCCTACGAGGAAACGATCCGCGAGACGGCGACGAAAAATTCGCCGTGGTATGTGGTGCCGGCGGACAATAAATGGTTCACGCGCGTGGTCGTTGCCGCGGCGGTGATCGACGCGCTGTCCTCGCTGAATCTGCACTACCCGAGAGTCGGTGCGGCGAAGCGCGCGGAACTCGCCGAGGCGAAGGAGGCCCTGCTCGCAGCAAACAAATGAGCGTGGCCGCGGGGCTCTCGGTTGCATTTGTCGGCGAGCTTCGTTGTCCTTATCGGCAAATACCATTGGCGGCGGGTGGTTCTTTGATTTTCCGCTTCTCGGATCACTGCTACAAGTCGCGGTAATGCCCTTATCCACCGAACAGCAGCGTCTCATCGCGATGCTCGATTACCTCGAGCAATGGGACAAGCTGAACAGAGCGGCGACTTTCGATGTCGCGGCGCATCAAGGTGGACTTCTCGCGTGGCAGGCTGATGTCGAGGCGTTACCCGGTGTGCATCTCGATGTGGCGGATGTTTCTGGTGAAAACTGGTTGGAGATCGAACGTTTGCGACCCAAGAAGCCGCCGACACCACCAGTCGCCCTGATCCCATGGCTCATTGTCCGTGACGATCCTTCTGCTGAGCCGTCACATCGCGAGACCCTTCCGAATCCGGAGACGCCCGAGCAGCCGCTGGTTTTCGATGAGGATCTTTCGCTCGTGTCCGCTCTCGAAAGCTATCGCACTGAATCGTGGCGCGAGTGGTCGGAGTCCGAGAAGCCTCGACGAAAGAGCATCGCAACCTACGACAAGCTCTTCAACTTGCTCCAAACGATCGAGACGGAAGGCGCGGAGACGGCGTTGGAATTAGTCTGGGGCATCGGCGTTGCGGTTTGGGACAAGGAGGGAAAACGCATCCGCTATCCGCTGGTGAGCCGGCTCGTGGAGATCGATCCAATAACGACGGACATGGCAATCCGCATTCGACCGCGCGAGGTGCCGCCGATTCTAGAGACCGATATTTACGTCGCCTTGGAAAACCCCGGATTGCCCGCGTTTGAGAAGGCCGCGCGAGCGATCCTCGATCACCCCGACTGCGATGTGCGACCGTTCGACGAAGCATCGTATGAGCAGCTACTCGCCGGGGCTGCAGGCACGCTCGATCGACAGGCGCGCTACTGGCCACGCGAGGCGGACTTCGAACCGGGAAAACTCCCGTCGCCGACCGAGATGCTGACGATCACAAACTCGTGGGTTCTTTTCGCGCGAAGGAAGGGAACCAATTTTCTCATCGAAGACATCCGTCGATTGCGTGAGGCCGTCGAGAGCGAGCCTGTCCCCGATGGAGCGCCCCGAGTCCTCGTAGAAACGCCCGAGGGCGCGGTGCCAGAGCGCGAAGCGCGGATTTGGCGTGGTCTGTCTTCGACGGGCTTCAGTGCCGAGAATCTGCACGGCAACGATGCTACATCGACCTCTGCCGCCGCGCCTGGCGAACTGTATTTCCCGAAACCTTTCAATGCAGAGCAGGTGCAAATCATCGACCGGCTCGAACACGCGAGCGGAGTTGTGGTGCAAGGTCCGCCTGGCACTGGCAAGACGCACACGATCGCCAATGTCATCTGCCACTATCTGGCAGAGGGGAAGCGGGTGCTCGTCACGTCGAAAGGCGAGTCGGCATTGGCTGTCTTGCGGCAGCAACTTCCTGCGCCAGTGCAAAGCCTTACGGTCAGTCTGCTCACGAGTGAGCGGGAAGGGTTGAAGCAACTTGAGCAAAGCGTCTCGAAGATCACGACGGAGATTACGAACCTGAACAAGGCGGACATGAGGCGGGAGATCGAGCGATGTCGCAAAACGATCGATCAACTCCATGAGCGCATCGGCACAATTGACCGCGAGCTCGCGGATTGGGCGCGGCGAAATATCGATCCGGTCCCGCCGGCGCTCGATGGATTGCAACCGGCAGCGCTCGCACAGCACGTCGTGGAGGGAGAGAACATGCACGCGTGGTTTCTCGATCGGCTCGATGGGCGACCCGAGCACGAGGCTACGTTCGCCGCAGACAACGTCGCGCGTCTTCGCGCCGCGAGGGAACTCGCGGGAAGGGATCTAATCTATCTCAACTCCGCGTTTCCTTCAACTGATGTGCTGCCGAGCCTTCCGCAGGTCGGCGATCTTCACCGTGCCTTGCTCGACCTTGATGCGGTTAGCGGGACGATCGACGAGCAGAAGGTGCCTCGCTTTCGCTCAATCAGCGCCGCGCATCTCGCTGATGCTGCACGCGTGCGCGATCTGCTGCGCGAAGCCGCCGGTATTCGCCGAACACTTTCCGTTCCCTGGCTGGATTGGCTGCGGCAGCAACACGAAGCAGGAGCAGCTTCGCAGCCTGTTTTTTCCACCGTCGTGCAAATTGCTGAAGAGCTTTCCGTTTTGGTCGAATCCCGCCGGCAATTTCTCGGCGTCGCCATCGAGTGGGAAGAAGAGTGGGATGCGGATGACGACCTCTTCACTGCCATCCGAAATTCCGCCACGGGAAAGAGCGCATTCGGTCTGATTCCATTTGGGAAGAAAGAGGCGCGGGTGAGATTCCAGCGAGTGCGGTTGAATGGACAGCAACCGCAGAAAGCAGAGGACTGGCAATGGATCGAGTCGCACCTCGTGCTGCGAAGACAGACGCGCACCGTCGTCTGCCGCTGGAATTCGCTCGCGACGGAATGCCCCGCGCCACAACTGCCCGCTGCGCCCGTCCAAGCCTTGCGCTCCTCTGAGGAATTGCTCGTGCAAATGCGTGAAGCGCATCGCTGGGTGAATGAACTCGCGCCCTCCTTGGGTTCCGAGGTCGATGCGGTTTTCGCTGACTTGAACGCCGATGGTATCCCGGACGATCCGGCGCGGATGGAAGCATTGGCGGACGCGATCGAAATCAGACTGAAGCGGCATCGACTGGAGAGCGCGCGAGCTGAGCAAAAACGTCTCCGCGAACTCTTCAAGACCAGCTCGCTACCTCTCTTCAAGCACGCCAGTGCTTTCGTCGAGGAGACTCTGGGTAATCGCCACGAAGAAAGCCTTTCGGTTGAAAAGGCGTGGCACTCAGTCCTGAACGAGATTGAACGGCTCTGTGCGCTCACCCCGGCGTTTGCGACGATCCGCGAGGTGTGCGCCGAGATCGAGTCCGCGGGCGCACCTCTGTGGGCGGCGCGGTTGCGAAGCGAACCGCACATCGACGGCGCGACAGACTGGACTCCGCCCAATTGGGCCAGTGCGTGGAAATGGAGTCGGCAATTCGGCTATCTGCTTGGCATCGATGGTCGCGATCGGCTGCAACTTCTCGCCAAACAACGACTCGATTTACAGAACGATCTTTCGTCCGCCTACGCGCGACTCGTCGAGCAACTCACCTGGCTCAAGCTGCGAGAGACTTTGGAAAAAGATGCAGGGCTGATGGCCGCTCTCCAGCAATACATGGCTGCGATTGCTCACATCGGTGCCGGCACTGGGCCATTGGCTCATTTTTGGCGGCGGCGCGCCCGAGAGGCGATGCGGAAAGGATATGAGGCTGTTCGCTGTTGGATCATGCCGCATTGGCGCGTGTCGGAAAGTTTGCCACCCGACCTGGCCATATTTGATTTGGTAATCATCGACGAAGCTTCACAAAGCGATCTCTGGGCGCTCCCGGCCCTACTTCGCGCCAAAAAGCTCCTTGTTGTTGGCGATCACAAGCAAGTGTCGCCAGCCGCAATCGGAATGGCGGCGACTCAGATGATGCAGCTTTACGCGCAATACTTGAGGGATTTGCCCTTTGGTTCGGTGCTGACACCGCGGGACTCCATCTATGGTTTCGCGTGCGTGGTGTTCTCCTCCGACATCGTCCGCCTCCGTGAGCACTTCCGCTGTGTCGAGCCGATCATCGAATTCTCAAATCATCTTTGCTATAACGGCGAAATCCGTTGCCTGCGCGTAGCGACCGCCACGGAGCGAATCACACCGCCGCTCGTCGATGTCTTTGTGCGGGATGGCGCTCGCGATGCGCGCACGGTCAAGATCAACCGCGCCGAAGCCCGTGCGATTGTTGATGAGATCAAGGTGCTGACGGCAAATCCCGCATTCGTGAAGCGCACGATTGGTGTGGTGTCGTTGCTCGGCAACGACCAGCCACGGTTCATTTTCGAGCTGCTGGTTGCCGAGATCGGCGAAGAGAAAATCGTTCGTCATCAAATTCGCTGCGGCGATGCCATGACCTTTCAAGGCCGCGAAGCCGACATCGTTTTCATTTCGATGGTTTCCGATACCGAGACCGTGCGCGCGCTTAGCGGCGAAATGTATGAGCAACGCTTCAACGTCGCCGTCTCGCGAGCGAAGGATCGGCTCTATCTCTATCGCAGCTTCCGTCGCGAGGATTTGCGTGTGAACGATCTTCGGGCACGCTTGCTCGAACATTTCGCCGCCCCGCTGCATCGCGACCCGGAGAAGAAGGGTCGCGAGCGCTGCGAGTCCGATTTCGAGCGTGCCGTCTTCGATCGCCTGCACACCGCCGGCTATCGCGTCACTCCGCAGGTATCGGCCGGTGGCTATCGGATCGACCTGGTCGTCGAAGGCCGCTCGGGCCGCCGCCTCGCCATCGAATGCGACGGCGATCAATACCACACACCCGACGTTTGGCTGGAAGACCTGCACCGGCAGCGCACGTTGGAACGAGCGGGCTGGACGTTTTGGCGTTGCTGGGGATCGAGCTTCATCCGCGATCCTGACGAGTGCATTGCCGATTTGCTGCGGACTTTGGAGCGGCTCGGCGTCGAGCCAGTGGGCGCTGCTGACGTGGACTTCAGCGAGATCGTGGAATACCGCGAAGTCGGCGCAATCGCTGCCGACGCGGAGTCACCTGTGCCGGCCGATAAGACTGCCGCAGAAGCGGCACGGGAACAAGTGCCGGAACCAAGGCAAACGGCGCCAGATACCTGGTCTGCCCCTGGACCGATGTCACAACAGCGCGCTGTGCAATCGGAATTGCTCCCGCCAGACGGCGCGTTGCCGCTCAGGAACAATGATGAATCTGTGCCCCGCGCTCAAGTCGGCGATTTCGTGCGCTACTGCTTCACCGACAGCCCGGACGACCAAGCTTTCGTCACCATCGTTGAAACCGAATCCAAACCGCATCTCAACTTGATCAATTGCGAGACACCGATCGCGAAGGCGCTGCTCGGGATGACACCGGGGCAGGAACGTGTCACCGCGTTGCCCGGTGGACGACGAACCCTTCGAGTGTTGGAAATATTCAAGCCAATCCGCCGATAGCTCGGGTTCGAGGCGGATCGGTTCGAGTGGAGTAGGGCAAAAGGATGATAAACGTCTGGAAAATTGGCGGCGGAAGATGGAGCCTGTGACAGTGAAATTCCACATTGCGTCACGGCGATGAGCGCGTCCGCGCAAACGGGTCGCTGGCGCGGGATGATTCCCGCGGTGCATTGGCTGCGAGGCTACGATCCGCAGTGGCTGCGCGCGGACCTTGCGGCGGGCGTGATGCTCGCGGCCTACCTCCTGCCCAGTGCGCTGGGCGATGCGTCGCTCGCGGGGCTGCCGCCGGAGGCCGGACTTTACGCGTGCCTCTTCGGAGGGCTGGTGTTCTGGCTTTTTTGCAGCTCGCGCCAGACTTCGATCACGGTCACGTCGGCGATCTCGCTGCTCATCGGTTCCTCGCTCGGCGGCATGGCTGGCGGCGATCCCGCGCGCTTCTCGGCGATGGCCGCCTGCACGGCGCTCCTGGTCGCGGCGATCGCCTTCGCCGCGTGGCTGGCGCGGGCGGGCTCGGCGGTAAGTTTTATTTCGGAAAGTGTGATGACCGGTTTCAAGACCGGCGTGGCGCTGCACCTTGCGAGCACGCAATTGCCGAAGCTCTTTGGCGTGACGGGCGGACATGGAGATTTTTGGGAACGCATGGGCGTGTTTTTCCGCCACGTGGGCGAAACGAATGGGGCGTCGCTCGCGCTCGGCGCCGCGGCGCTTGCGGTGCTGATCCTCGGGAAGAAACTGCTGCCGGAGAAGCCGGTGGCCTTGTTCGTGGTGATCGGCGGCATCACCGCCGCGACGCTCGTGGATTTCGGCGCGCACGGCGTGAAGCTGCTCGGCGAGGTGCCGCGCGGCATTCCGATTCCCTCGGTGCCCGCCGTGGCATGGAGTGACGTCGGCGACCTCCTGCCGCTCGCGCTCGCGTGCTTTCTTCTCGGTGCGGTCGAGACCGCCGCCATCGGCCGTATGTTCGCCGCGAAACACGGCCACCGGCTGGATCCCAACCAGGAATTTCTCGCGCTCGCCGGCGCGAATCTCGCCGCGGGCCTCGGCCACGGTTACCCGGTCAGCGGCGGCATGTCGCAATCGCTCGTGAACGAAAGCGGCGGCGCGCGCACGCCGCTCTCCGGTTTGATTGCCTCAGGGATCATCCTGCTCGTCGCCCTTTTCTTCACCGGCCTGCTGCGCAATCTCCCGCAGCCCGTGCTCGCCGCCGTGGTGCTCATGGCCGTTTCCAGTCTGGTGAAGGTGAAGGTCCTCGTGCGGCTCTGGCAGGCGCATCGCGGCGAATTTCTCGTCGCCGCGACGGCGCTGCTCGGCGTGCTCTGGGCCGGACTGCTCAAGGGCGTGCTGGTCGGCGCGGTCATCTCGCTCGTGCTGCTCATCCGGCGCGCCTCGGCTCCGCACGTCGCGTTCCTCGGCCGCATCCCCGGCGCGCGCCGCTACTCCGATCTTTCCCGCCACGCGGACAACGAGCCGACTCCCGGCGTGCTCGCTTTTCGCGTCGAGTCCGGCGTCGTCTATTTCAATGCCGAACATGTCTTCGATACCGTGCTCGCCCGTCTGGACGCCACGCGCGAGCCGATTCGCCTCGTCATCTGCGATCTCTCGACATCTCCCACCGTGGACATGGCCGGCGCGGAGATGTTCCGCGCGCTGCATGAGGAACTCGCGAAACGGGGCATCGCTTTTCGCCTCGTCGAAGCGCGTGCGTCCGTGCGCGACATGCTGCGCAGCGAGGGCATGGACGAAGCCGCCGGACGCATCGACCGCTTCACGATGCTCGCGGACGCGATCGACGATTTCCAAAACGAGACCGCCCGCAAACCATGAATCTGACAACGCCCGCAGCCGCGCGGTCCCGCAGGGGAGGGGACGCAAACGAATGATGCATCGACGTCCGCGGATTTTTCGACACACGTTCGCCAACGGCGCGATGAAGCGGACCGGAGTGCGCACTTCGGTCCAGGCGGGTCTCCCCGGCGCATAGCAAAACCGATGCTCTCAATCCTCCTCGTCGCGTGCATTCTGGTGGCCATCACCGTCACCATGCACGTGGCCGGCATCACCGCTCTGCTGGTGGCGCTGCGGATGCGGCATGCCCTCTCGCTCGAGCGGCTCTGGCCGCTCATTCGGGTGCTGCTGGTCATGACCTGGTGCCTCGTCCTGTTGCATCTGGCGGAGATTGCAGTCTGGGCTGTGTTCTATTGGTGGTCGGGCTGCCTGCCCGATTCGGAAACGGCTTTCTATTTTTCCGGAACCACCTACACGACCATCGGCTACGGCGACGTGGTGCTGACGAAGCCGTGGCGGGTGCTGGCGCCGGTCGAGGGGCTGACGGGCATCCTCATGTGCGGCCTGTCCACCGGTTTCTTCCTGGCGGTGCTTGGCCGGATCAATCAGGCTCGGCATGCGCACACCGCGGGAGGATCGACGACCGAATGAAAACGCATTGCAGACAAAACATCCTCGTCGCCGCGCTCCTCAGTGCCGTGGCTTTCACAACCGGCGCCGCGCAAGCAGCCGAGCCACTTCCTTCGTGGAACGGCGGCCCTGCCAAACAGGCCATCGTGGATTTCGTCCGCGTCGCCACAGACGCCGCGAGTCCGCAGTTCGTCCCGCCCGCGGAGCGCATCGCGACCTTCGATCAGGATGGCACGCTCTGGGTCGAGCATCCGATCTATTCGCAAGTGATCTACTGCCTCGACCGCGTCGCCGTTCTCGCGGAGCAGAAGCCGGAATTGAAGGACGTCGAGCCGTTCAAGACCGTGCTCTCCGGCAATCGTGACGCCATCGCAAAATTGCCGATGAAGGACCTCGAGAAAATCCTCGCCGCCACGCTTACGGGGATGTCGGTGGAGGAGTTCAACGCGGAGGTGAAGAAGTGGATCGCGACCGCCCGGCATCCGCGCTGGAATCGGCCCTACACCGATCTCACCTACGAGCCGATGCAGGAGGTCCTGCATTTCCTCCGCGCGAAGGGCTTCAAGACGTGCATCGTCACCGGCGGCGGCCAGGATTTTGTGCGCACCTTCGCGGAGCAGACCTACGGCATCCCGCCCGAGCAAGTCGTCGGCAGCATGGGCGGCACGAAGTATGGCTACGACAAGGAGGGCAGGCCGTTCCTGACCAAAAATCCGAAGCTGCTGCTTAACGACAACTACGCGGGCAAGCCCGAGGGCATCCATTTGATGATCGGTCGCCGGCCCGTCGCGGCGTTTGGCAATTCGACCGGCGACCGGCAGATGCTCGAATACACCAAGGCCGGCGGCGGCGCACGGCTCGCGATGATCGTTCTCCACGACGACGCGGAGCGCGAATACGCATATGGCCCGGCGCAAGGCCTGCCCGCCACCAAGGTCGGCACATTCACCCAGGCGCTCTACGACGAGGCGAAGAAGGATGGCTGGTCGGTCATCAGCATGAAGCGCGACTGGAAGCGCGTCTTCGCATTCGAGAAATAAGTGACGGAAATTTCGGGCGCGCTGCGGCGAATTTCCTCGTCCACGCAGCATTGATCTGCCTATTGGTTGCTTCCGCAGGACCAAGAGCCGGCTCTCGAAGACTGCACCCTAGATTCAATCCCCGTTCCGAATGAATCAGCGCAAAGCGATAAAATCCGTCAGGCGAAATCTGCCGGCCTGCGCTGCCGTTCCGATGCGGATCTTTTGATGGCTCCGACCGCCACCAGTCTGCTCGTCTTCGGCTGTATCTTTGGAGCGGGATTGGCGGCGATGCGCCTTCGGACTGCTCTGCCGGAACATCACCTGAGCGCGGATACGAAGGACACGGTGAAGCTCGCGATGGGATTGGTCGCGACGATGACGGCTCTCGTCCTCGGATTGCTCGTCGCGTCGGCCAAAGGCGCCTACGATGCCGAGAAAAGCGGCGTGACGACGACGGCGGCGAAGCTCGTTGTGCTGGACCGCATGCTCGCGCATTACGGGCCGGAGACCGCGGGCACGCGCGACCTGCTTCGCCGCGCCGTCGAGGGCATGCTGGTCGGCCTCTGGCCGGACGCCGGCTCGCGATTCGCGCAACTCGATCCAACGGCCGCCTCGGGCGACGTGGTGTATGATTCCATCGAGGCCCTGTCACCGGGAAACGAGGAACAACGCACACTCAAGGCCCAGGCTCTGAGCAGTGCGATCGACCTCGGGCAGATTCGCTGGTTGCTCTTCGTCCAGGCGGGTTCGTCGATTTCTACGCCGCTCCTGCTCGTCGTGGCGGGCCGGCTGGGAATTCTGTTCGTCAGCTTCGGCCAGTTCGCATCGACGAACGGCACCGCCATTGCCGCGCTGATGGTCTCGGCGCTGTCGGTGTCGGGTGCGATCTTTCTCATCCTGGAACTCGACCGGCCCTTCGACGGACTCATCCACATTTCCAGCGGTCCCATGCGGATCGCGCTGGACCACCTCGGAAAATAACTTCTCCAGCAAATCCCACCCAAACAAACCCATCGCATGAAACCCGCTCCAGTCACTTCCCTCCTCACCCTCGCGCTGCTTGCCGCGGCGCTGGCGCCGGCCGCCGCAGCGGCGGAACAAACCGGCGATCAACTCCTCCGCCGGATGTCAGCGACGCTCGCCGCCGCGCACACCTTCCATTTCACGGCCACGCGCGAGATCGATGCGGCCCTGCTCGGCGGGCGCGACGTGCCGGAGAAGGCCCGCATCGACGCGCTCGTGCAGCGCCCGAATCGATTCGCCGCGCGGTCCGTGAGCAAGGACGGCGTGCGCCGGTTCATCGCCGACGGCCGCACGCTCACGCTCTTCGAGAGCCGCACGAATTTCTATGCCACGACGCCGATGCCCGCCACGCTCGACCTCCTGGTTGCCCGCCTCGACGAGAAGTATGGTTTCACGCCGCCGCTCGCGGAATTCGCGCTCAGCGATCCGTATGAGGATTTCCGGCGCGATGCGGACACCATCGTCCTGCTCGGTCGCACGACCCTTGGCGCGGGCTTCCTCGGCCTGGGCGGCGTCGCCTGCGATCACCTTGCGCTCCAAGGCAAAGTCGCCGACGCGGAACTCTGGATCGGCGTGAAGGATCACCTTCCGCGCCAGCTCGTCGCCACGTTCAAGAACCTGCCGGGCAAACCGCAACTCCGCGTCGTCTTCCTGCGCTGGGATCTCGACGCGAAGGCGACGCTCGCAGACTTCACCTTCACCCTTCCAAAGGGCGCAACGAAAATCGAAATGTGGACGACCGCAAAAATGCAGGCCGCCAGCAAACCCTGACTCCCACCATGAAAACACCCCTCCATTCCTCATGCGCGCTCCTCGCGGGCGCGGCTCTCGTCCTCACCGCCTCGATCGCCGACGCCCGCCCCTACGGCGTGAGCAGCTATTCCGCCGGGCGGGGCACGGCCTACACCACCTCCCGCGGCGGCAGCGCCTA
>JAQTOP010000144.1 GCA_028713285.1 Terrimicrobiaceae bacterium | reverse complement strand
GGCCGGTGAGCAATCCGCCGCCAAGCGGGCTCCACGGGACCAAAGCGAAGCTGTAAGTGCGCGCGAAGGGGATGAGCTCCCGCTCAATCCGGCGGTCGAGCAGATTGTAGGGCGGCTGCTCGCTCACGAAGCGACCGATGCCCAATTCCCGGCTGACCATCAGCGACTCCATCAACTGCCACGCCGCGTAGGTGCTCGAGCCCGCGTAACGGATTTTCCCGGAACGCACCAGATCGTCGAGCGCGCGCAGGGTTTCATCAATCGGAACGTCCGACTGCGGGCGGTGGATCTGATAGAGATCGATGTAGTCCGTCCGCAGGCGGCGGAGGCTGGCCTCACATTGGGCGATGATGTGGCGCCGGCTGTTTCCCATGGCGTTGGGATCCCGCTCATCCATCAGCCCGCGGACCTTCGTCGCGAGAAACACCCGGTCGCGGCCGCCAATGCGCTGGAGGGCTTCGCCGGTGACCTCTTCACTCCTTCCCCGGCCGTAAACATTGGCTGTATCCAGAAAATTGATTCCGGCGTCCAGAGCCCGGCCAATGATCCGGCTGGAAACGTCGAAGTCGGATTTCCCTCCAAAATTCAAGCAGCCAAGGCACAACGGGCTGACCTTCACTCCGGTGCGTCCGAAAGATCGATATTCCATGGGATTTGCGTCGTCGCCCGGCGCGCATATTGGCAAAGGTTGTGCAGGAAACGTCGCCCGGTTGCGTGAGTAGGTTGCGCGAAACCGGACGCGCCTTGCAATCGCTTTATCGAGATATCTTTCGGCACGATCGCCGAGTTTCGATTCCCCTTTCCTACCGGACCGTCCAGGGACGAATCGTTTTGAAATCCCGACCGATCACGCCAGAGCGGCGGCTTCCTTTTCGAGCGTCTCGTCGTCTGCCTGGTCACCCGATCCCTGCGGGAGCCGGGGCACAAAAGTGTAGGTCGGATCGACTTTTTGCCGGCGGACGACGGGGAGGATCTCCTTCCACGTGGCCCAGAGACCGTGCGTCACCGGGGGAAGATCGTGTTCAATGGCTTTGCGAAGCTTGGGCAGATTGAAGAACGGAACGGCAGGGAACATGTGGTGCTCCACGTGATATTGCATGTTCCAGTAGAGGAAGCCGGGCAGCCAGTGGCAGGTGAACGAGCGACAGCAGAGCCGGAAGTCCGGCACATTCGGCGTCATGCCGATGTGCTGGGGAGTGCCGCAGAGCATTCCGAGCCATCCTGCATACATGGTGCCGAAATTGAAAACGATGATGAGGAACCAATGTCCCGTCGCCGCAAAGAGAATGGCCAGCGCGAGTTGGCCCAGGACGACGGTCCTCGCCCAGTCGCGGTGTTCGCGGCGCAGCCCCTGATTCGATTCCGGCATGATCTCGCGCATCCAGTCGCTCTTTTTATTCCAATTCGCGTCGCCGCCGATCGCGTCGAGCACCCTCACCTTGACGAGGCCAAAGACGCGGATGGGATCAACGGTCAAGACGCTGACCCAGAATTTCACAGCATACCAGTCGAGCGCGCTCGGCAGCACCACCTCGCCGTCGTAGTCGTTATGCACGGTCATCTGATGGTGCTTCACGTGGCTCGGACGGAAGCTCACGAAATCGCTCCAACTGATGAAGGAATAGACTTTGAGAAAAAACTCGTTCCACGCTTTCGAGCGGAAAGGCGTCTTGTGGCACAGCTCGTGCACGGGTCCCGCCAGACCCATGAAACTGCCAAACGTCCCGTGAACAAATAGCGCGGCCAGCAGCAGGGGCACGGACCACGGCCAGTTGGACGCATGGATATTCAGAAATGCTAGATAGGCCGCCGTGCCGGTCGCCGCGAAAAGCGCGATCTGCGGGATCACCTGGCAGAAGCCGCGCAGATCGCTCGTCTTCATCAGATCGCTCATCACCCGCTTGTCCACCTTGCAGCGATACCACCGGATCTTGATCGACTTGTTCATTGTGGGGCCACGCTAGCGCTTCCGCTGGAAATGAAAATGTCCCCGCCGCTGAAAAACATATCCATATTGATGTTTTTACATTTCAGGAAAAGAGTGAATGCCGATGAGTAAATCCACGCGGACCGACCGTCGAGGTCTATCCACTGTCGCCACCTCCCGGACGACCGGCGATGGGGAAAACTATCAATTTGGCAGGTGCACCTATCGCCCTGGCGGTCATCTGGGCCCCCGTGAACAGAAGGCTTTTCAGCTCGTCGTCCTCCTCAGCGGAAGCCTGCGTGTCACGGTGGACGGCGCGGCCTATAACCTGGCTCCGGGCGACGCAATCCTGCAAAACGCCGGCCACCGCGAGCTTTACCGCTTTTCCAAGGAGCAGGAATCGGAACATTCGTGGTGCCATATTTCGCCCCGCCTGCTGTCGCGGGACGATGTGCGACTGCTGCGCGCCGTCACCGGTGTTCACAAGGCTCCCTCCCCGATTCACCTCCTCATCGAGGAAGGCCTGGCCGCAGGGACTCACGACCGCGCCGACCTCCACGCAGCGATGGCAGCGATGGCGCGCGCCTGCCTCCTGCTCTTTGCGGCCCACGTCCGGATCGTCGGCGAACGCGCCGCATCGATTCCCGCTCATCCGGCTCTTGACCGCGCCACAGAGCTCGCGGCCACGCATTCCGCCACCCTGCGCTCCGCGGGAGACCTGGCCCGGCGCGCCGGGATTTCCACGACCCATCTTCGCTTCCTATGCCGCCGCGCGGGTCGGGAAAGTCCCAGCGCGATGCTCCGCCGCCTCAAGGCCGAACGCGCGATTCAGCTCATTCGTTCCACGGGACTGACGCTCGCCGAGATCGCGGATGCCTGCGGTTACGCGAACGCCTTCCATCTTTCCCGCGCCGTCCGGCAGCGCACGGGGCATTCTCCGCGCAGCCTGCGCCGGAGCGATTGGAATCGCTGACGGTTCACACTCCGCCCGCATTGCAACAAACGCCGGTACCGCGGCCGCCCCCGGCGTTGATCGGGGATCGAGCGGCTATCGAAGATTGAAATCTTGCGACGCGTCCGCCGGCCATAGGATCCGAAACCGCTCCTCAGCGACCGTTCGATACGCCGCGGTGAATCCCGAAGCCGACTCGGCCTCGTGCAAAAGCGGTCGAATGCTCTCAAACGTCCGCTTCGGGCTGTCGGTATAGACAAAAAGATTGGCGCCATGGTTGCCCACATCGAGTCCGTCAAACATTTCCGAATCGCCGAACATCCCGGTGAGCCGGCTTTCCAGGTTTTGCAATCGGGAGAAATTCTGGAGGGAATCGCCGTGGAATTGGAGAACGAGTTGATAGTCCATGGACGGGTAAATGGCTTGAGGAGGCGGGAATTTATCGGCGGAGAAGCGCCGCCAGAAGTTCCGCGAGATCGACAGTGCCGATCGTCGAGCAGGTGTCGCTGAGGGCATAGGGCAGAATCAGCCGGCCTGCATGCGTCATCGCCCCGCAGGAATAGACGACGTTCGGCACGTAGCCCTCGCGCTTTTCTCCGGTCGGCTCAAGCAGCGTCTCCACGAGGCAGCCCAGCACGTGGCTGGGGTCGTCGCGATCCAGCAGCATCGCGCCCATGCAATAGCGGCGCA
>JAQTOP010000006.1 GCA_028713285.1 Terrimicrobiaceae bacterium | reverse complement strand
GGCGCTCGACCGGCTGTTCCCGCCCGGGAGAATGACTTCCTCATTTTACGAAGCCGATTTCGGCCCGCACCTTTATCGCTAGTGTCCTGTCGCAGAAGTTCCTTGCAGAAATCAAATGGCGATCAGCACGGAAATTTGCGTCAGGGGAAGGTAGCAACTGTCTTGTTTAGGAGGAGAGAAGAAGAGGGCTTTTGAGGAGGGAGTTGAGGTGGATGAGGAGTTTGCGCATGGAGGCGGTGAGGGCGAGTTTTGGGGGTTTGCCTGCGGAGCGCAGGCGGTCGTAAAAAGCCTTGATAACGGGATTGTAGCGGGAGGCAACGAGGGCGGCCATGTAGAGGGCGGAGCGGACGGGGAGCCTGCCGCCGTGGATGTGGCGCTGGCCGCGGAAGAGGCCGCTGTCGCGGTTGAAGGGGGCGAGGCCAGCCAAAGCGGCGGCCTGATTTTTGGAGAGAGTGCCCAACTCGGGGAGAGCGGCCAGGAGCGCGGTGGCGCTGATGGGACCCACGCCTTTGACCTTGGTGAGAGCGGCGATCTTGGCGCGCAGACGCGCGCAGGAGGCTACGGTGCGAGCCAGGGCGGCATCGATGGCGGCGATCTGGCGGTCGAGAACGTGGAGGACGGCGCGGTGGCTGGCGGCGAGCAGGGGATCGCAGCGATAGGTGCGGTTTTTCTCCGCCGTGCGCAGGGCGATCAACTGGCGACGGCGCGCGCTGTAGGCGGCGAGCTTTTGCAGGCTGGGCTCGAGGGGAGTGGCAGGCTGGAAGGCGCGTCCATACTCGCAGAGGATGCGGGCATCGATTTTATCGGTCTTGGCGAGTTGGCCTTTGGCGCGTGCGAAGTCACGCACTTGTCGGGGATTGAGCACGCTGATGGGCACGCCCGATTCATGGCAGGCCGCCACGAGCGCACGCTCGCAGCCACCCGTGGCTTCGCAGACGATCTGCACCGAACCCAGGCCGGCCAGGATTTTGAGCCGGCGACGGAGGTTGATTTTCGTGTTGGCGATCCGGGCGGGAAGGCCCGCGATTTCGCCGTGGAGGTCGATGTGACTTTGGGCCACGTCAGCTCCGACGTGGACGATTTGCGCTTTCATGGTTAGACTTCTCCTTGTTGATGCGAACTGGTCCGCTCGTTAGACGGCGGGCCGTTCCGGCAACTCTTCAAGTTCAGACCAAAAGAACCCCGACGGGCTGAGCTACCAGATCGCACTCCACTCAACACGGGTGCCAGGGACGGTCAGCCTCGGCGGGGCCGCAAAGGACCCGGCGGCCGCCGGGTCCTTTGCTCTTGGTTGGCCGAAAGCCTCTTTGCTCCCGGCGCCACAATCTTACCTCATTTCAAGATACAAGGGACGGCTCGCCGAGCCGTCCGTGGACGGCGGTTTCGGCGAAACCGCCCTGCCCATTGATGTAAGGAACTTGCGTGACGCCACACTAAAATAGGACGAATGGTTGCCCGCCTCCGGTGTCGTGCGGCGTATTCACGGACGTCCGGACTAAAGCAGGGAGTCGAGCACCTCGCGAGCGGTCTTGAAGTGCGTTTTGGCGACGGCGCCAAGCACTTCGGGACCTTTGGCGGCGACGAGCTCGCGGGCGACTTTTTTCACCTGGGCAGAGGCGCCGCGCGGGATCGTCACGCCGAGGGCGTCGCCCGTCTTTTGCAGCCAGTCGATGAATTTCTCGCGCGCAAGAATAGATGCGGCGGCGACGGCGTAGTCCGATTCCGCCTTGGTTCGCTGGTCGAGCCGGATGGCGCGGCCTTTCTCCATGAGCGCGCGCTGGATCACGCTTTCGTCGGCGAATTTGTCCGAGAGCGCCCGGGGGCAGTCCGGCCGGAGCTCGCAGAGATTCTCGATCACCCGCGCGTGGCCCCATGCGAGCATGCGGTTCAGGTTGCGGAACTTCACGAAGAGCTCGTTGTATTTCTGGGGTCCGATGACGATCACGCTCTGCGGCGCGCGGGTGCGCCGGATGACGGCGGCCAGGTCGCGGATGCGCTTGTCGGAGCCGATGTTCTTGCTGTCCTGAATGCCCGCGTCGCGCAGGGCGCGGGCGATCTCCCCATCGACGTAGGCTCCCGCGATCACGAGCGGGCCGAAGAAATCGCCCTTGCCGCTTTCGTCGATGCCAAAATGCGGCTCGAACATCTCGGGTTGATGCACCTCGTCGTAGCCGAATTTCGCCTCGCCGAGCACCTGCGGCTCGAGCGTGAACGTGATGAAATCCTCGAGGCCCCTGCCCTGGACGACGACCTTGGGCCCCTTCTCATAGACGGCGACGTTCAGCCGGTCCTTGCGCGCGGTGAAGATCGTGTAGGGCTTGGACTCGAAGTCGAACTGCTGCGCGATGAGCGCCTCGCGCAGAAGCTGGACCTGTTCGGAAGTAAGCGGCGTGGTATAAGTCGTCACGGTGGGCACGGCGATTTCATCTAGCACGCGGCAGGGCAAAGGCGCAGAGCGAAATGCGTTTTCCGGCTCCGCGCGCCGTCAAATACGGACGGAGCTGGCGGCGTGGTTTCGCGCAAACGGCCGCGATCTGCCGTGGCGGCGCACGACGGACGCCTATGCGGTGCTGGTCTCCGAATTCATGTGCCAGCAGACGCAGGTCGCGACGGTCGTCGATTATTACGAGCGGTGGATGCGGGCGTTCCCGGCGGTCCGGTCCCTCGCGGAGGCCGATGAACAGGCCGTGCTCGGGCATTGGCAGGGGCTGGGATACTATTCGCGGGCGCGCAATCTTCATCGCGCGGCCCGGATGGTGATGGAGCGGCACGACGGCGAAATTCCCGCCGACCCCGTGCTGCTCAAGGCATTGCCGGGCGTCGGCGACTACACGGCGGCGGCCGTGATGGCGTTCGCTTTCGACCGTCCGGCGGCGGTGGTGGATGCGAACGTTGCCCGCGTGCTCGCGCGACTTTGCGACTATCGCGAGCCCATCGATTCCGCGCGCGGGAAGGCATTTCTCCACGACGCGGCCGCGGGATTGCAGGCCGGGCGCGGCGGCGCTCGCGAGTTCAACTCCGCGTTGATGGAGCTCGGCGCAATCATTTGCAAGCCGCGGACGCCGCTTTGCCCCGAATGTCCGATTCGCGATGCCTGCCGCACCCGCGCGCCCGAGGCGCTTCCAATCAAGCGCGCGCGCCCGGTCGTCACGATGGTGACCGAGCGGCGCGCCTTTATATCCGACGGCGAGCGGGTGTTTCTCGCTCAATCCAGCGCGCGCTGGCGGGGCATGTGGATGCTGCCCGAGGTCGATGAACCCGGCGCGCTGGGGCATGTGGAGATTTACCCGATCACGCGCTACCGCGTGCGAATGGAGGTGGTGCGGATGCGACCGCCCGAGGATGGAACATTGCGCGCATTTCCGCTGGCTGCGCTCGATGCGGTGCCGATTCCCTCGCCGCATCGCCGCGTCATCCGGGCGCTTGCGACGGCCGGTCGGAGCATGCATCGTGCGGCATGAGCCAGTTGCGCTTCGATTCGGTGCCGGATGCCGGCGGCCACTTCGGCCCCTACGGCGGAGTGTTCGTGCCCGAGACGCTCATGACGGCGCTGCAGGAGCTCGGCGAGGCGTATGCCGCCGCGCGGAAGGATCCGGACTTCCGCAGCGAACTGGCGGACCTGCTGGCGAACTATGTCGGGCGGCCGACTCCGCTTTATTTTGCCGAACGGCTCACCGAGCGGCTCGGGGGAGCGAAGGTTTATCTCAAGCGCGAGGACCTGCTCCACACCGGAGCGCATAAAATCAACAACGCGATCGGCCAGATTCTGCTGGCCCGGCGGATGGGCAAGCGGCGGATCATTGCCGAGACGGGGGCGGGCCAGCACGGCGTGGCGACGGCGACCGTCGCGGCGCGTTTCGGCTGCGAGTGCGTGATTTACATGGGCGCCGTGGACATGGAGCGGCAGGCGCTCAACGTCGCCCGCATGCGCTTCCTCGGCGCGAAGGTCGTGGCAGTGACGGCCGGCCAGGCCACGCTCAAGGAGGCGGTGAACGAGGCGATGCGCGACTGGGTGACGAATGTGCGGACGACGCATTACATTCTTGGCACGGCCTACGGCGCGCATCCGTATCCCATGATGGTGCGCGATTTTCAACGCGTGATCGGCGACGAGGCGCGCAGCCAGATTCTCCAGCGCGAGGAGCGCCTGCCGGATTTGCTGGTCGCATGCGTCGGCGGTGGCAGCAATGCCATAGGCCTTTTTCATGCCTTCCTGAATGACGACGCGGTGCGGATGGTCGGCGTCGAGGCCGGCGGACGCGGCATCCTGCCCGGCGAGCATGCGGCGCGCTTCCAGGGCGGGCGGCTTGGAGTTTTGCAGGGCGCAAAGACATGGCTGCTCGCCGACGAGGACGGCCAGATCGAGGGCACGCATTCGGTTTCCGCCGGGCTCGACTATGCCGCGGTCGGTCCCGAGCACTGCTGGCTGCGCGACACCGGCCGCGCGACATACGACTACGCGACCGACGACGAGGCACTCGCCGCCTTCCGCACGCTCGCCGAAATCGAAGGCATCATTCCCGCGCTCGAGTCCGCCCACGCCATTGCCCACGTCATCAAAGTCGCGCCGCGGACGGCAAAGGACCAGGTCATCGTCGCAAACCTGTCCGGTCGCGGCGACAAGGACGTGAACCAGGCCGCAAAGATTCTGCTCGGCATGGACGCGGTCTAATCGCGCAGCGACCCGCGAATGCACACGTCGTCTCCGATGCGGTCGTAGCGTGCGTTTCGCAATTGGAGTCCGTCCTCGTTGCAGGCGACTCCGATGCCGCCTACCGCTGCCACCGGTCCGCCGATGAGCTGCGGCGCGACGTAGATGACCGCCTCGTCAACGAGCCGATGATCAAAGGCTTCACCGAGAATTCGTCCACCGCCTTCGATGAGCACGCTCGTGATTTTCAGCCCTCCGAGCGCTATGAGCACGTCTGCGAGCGATTGATCTTGGAAAACCAGCGTGCGGTCGCGGTATCGGTCGGTTAGCAAATGCGACGTCGCCGGCAGTCGGCCGGAGCGGGTAACGACGACGCGCCAGGGCTGCCGCGCGCCGGCGATCCCGCGCACCGTCAGCTTCGGATTGTCCGCGCGCACGGTTCCGCCGCCGACCAGAATCGCGTCCACACCCGCGCGCAGCCGCATCGCGTCCACGCGCGATTCGGGACTCGTGATCCAGCGGGATTCGGGATGTGAGCTGATGCGACCATCGAGGGACATGCCGCATTTCGCGATCACATACGGCCGGCCCGTTGCGATCCAGTGATTCCATGCGGCATTGAGTTCGGCGCATTCCTTGCCAAGCATGCCGGGCTTCACCTCGATCCCTGCGGACCGGAGGATGATCTCGGCGCGGCCGGAGTGGGCCGGGTTGGGATCGGTCGCACCGTAAACTACGCGCGCAAACCCGAGCCGGACGATCTCATCGGTGCAGGGTGGGGTGCGTCCGTGCGTGGAGCAGGGCTCGAGCGTGACGTAAAGCGTCGCCCCGGCTGCGTCCCCGGGCTGGGGCAGGGCGCGGATCGCCTCGATCTCGGCATGGGGCCGGCCGGCGGCCCGGTGGAAGCCGCGGGCGAGAATCCGCCGGCCTTTTACGATCACCGCGCCGACGGCTGGATTCGGGCTCGTGCGTCCGGCAGCCTTCCGGGCCTCATCGAGTGCGGCGCACATATGCCTTTCATCGCCGCCAACGCGTGATACCATGCATCAACTTAGCTAGGTTATGCGCCTGTCCCTCCAGCAGAAAGAGCAACTCTTTCACGAATTGCGGGAGCTTCTGCGGAGCGGCAGGTCCGTTCACGATGCGCTCGACATCCTTGCCGGCTCGCGTTCCACCATGCTTCGGACGGTCGTATCCGCCATGCGCGCAAACAGCGGTGACGGAACTGCGGAGGGCTATTTTGCCGCTGTGCCCCAGGCGTTTTCCGATCTCGATCGCGAGGTGGTCCGGGGTGGAGAATCCGCGGGGCGGCTCGACGACGCGATGGGTTATCTGAGCGCCTACTATCATTCGCTGGACCGCACGCGCCGCCGCGCGATCTCGCACGTTTTGTATCCGTTGTTCATTCTGCATTTCGGCGCAGTCGCCCTGGCAGTTCCAGCGCTTGTAAGCGGCGGCATCGAGGCATTTTTGTCCCAAGCGGCCGGGTTCCTTGCCGTTTTCTACATTCTCTTCGCGCTGGCGTGGCTTGTTCTTCGCGCAGCGGTGGGCGCCGCCCGGGTGAATCCCGCCGCAGACCAGATGCTGCAATCCATCCCCGCGCTCGGCGGCACCCGCATCGCGCTCGTGAGCTCGCGATTCTGCATGCTCATGGGCATTCTGGTGAAGTCGAGCGGCGGCATTCTTTCGGCAATGAACCGTTCTGCGACCGCGAGCGGCAGCGCACTCTTCCAGCGCGGCGCCGACGAAGCGGTCGCGGCCGTGAAGGGCGGCGCCGCGCTCGGCTCGGCTGTCGCGCGGACCCGGGCATTTCCGGAGGCCATCGACCGGGCATTCCAGGTCGGCGAAGCTTCCGGCCGGCTCGATGAGGAAATGGAGCGCCAGGCCACGCGCTTCTCGGAGCAGTTCAATTCGCGCCTGGATTTCATTTCAAAAGCGGTGCCCAGGATGATCTATGTCATGATCGCGCTCGTGCTGGCCTGGAAAATCGTCAGCTTTTATCTGGGCTACTATCAGACCTTGAGCTCGCTGGTGCAGTAGGTCTTCGGGTTTTCGGATGTTTTTTCGGAATCGGAGTATCGTAAATGAGTCACAATGGCTTATATTCGCTGTCTGTTGTTGACTCATATACGTGACATTATGGCGCGTGTATGGATTGTCACCTGTGAGCGCCATTCATTGCATAAGTAGCGTTCGATAAGTAAGTAATGTCGAATTTGTAGCCGCCAGAAATCCTACGGCATGAGTGAAGCTGTTTGATAGCTGTGAGAGGAAACTCAAACATCAACTGGAGGAATAATCATATGAGACTTATTAGCTACCAACCACAACTCGCACCTTGGTCGTCATTCGACCGCCTGTCATCCCTTCGGGATTTGCTGGATTCGGCCTTTGAGCTGGCCGGAACGGGAACGCAAGCCGCCGGAGGGCGGGCTTGGGCTCCGGTTCTCGACATTTACGAAGATGCGGAAAACGTCACGGTGAAACTCGATGCGGCGGGATTGAAGAAGGAAGACTTCGATATTTCGCTGCACGACGACAACATCACGATCTCCGGCGAGCGGAAATCCGAATCCGAACAGCGCGACGGCGAAAGCTTCCGCAGTGAACGATTCTTCGGGGAGTTCAGCCGCACGGTGACCCTGCCCGCGGCGGTGAAGTCCGACGGTGTCGCCGCCACCTACACGGACGGCGTCCTTACGGTTACTCTGCCCAAGGCGGAGGAGGCGAAACCGCGCAAGATCGAAGTGAAAGTCAAATAGTTCAAACCAATCGGAGGTAAATACCATGAGCCAAATTGTTGAAACCAAACCTGCGTCACCCGCGCGCGCGCAATTCGCAAACTTCGTCGTTCCCGCCGTGAACATTCATCAGGATGCCGACGGCTACACGCTCGAGGCGGAAATGCCCGGCGTGCCGAAGAGCGGCGTCGAGGTCACGTTCGAGGACGGCAAACTCACGCTGACCGGCCACCGGCCAGGCAACGGAACCGCCGAGGGGGCGGTCTATCGCGAGTCGTCCGAAGCAGACTACCGCCGTGCGTTCGACCTGGACCCGAGCATCGACTCGTCGCGGATCGAGGCGGGAATCGAGCAGGGTCTGCTGACCGTGCGCCTGCCGAAGGCCGAAGGCGCGAAGCCCCGGCGCATTGCCGTGAAGTAAGGCGAGAGCAACCGGACACTGAACATCCCGCGGGTTTTCCAAAACCCGCGGGATTTGTGTTTTTTGGCGGAAAGCGGAATGGCTTCGCCGCCCGCCGGGACCTACCGTCGATGGGTGACCGAACCTGAAACGATCGATATCACGGACATAGCCTTCGGCGGGAAGGCGGTGGGGCGGCTGGCGGACGGGCGGGTGTGCTTTGTGCCCGACGCGCTGCCCAGCGAGCGGGTGAGGGTGCGCGTGGTGCGCGAGACGAAGCGCTTCGTCGAGGCGCAACTCGACCGCGTGAGCGAGGCGTCGCCGCGCCGGGTGAAGCCGCCGTGCCCGTATTTTGGCAAGTGCGGCGGATGCTCGTATCAGCACGCGGCGCATGACTTGCAGCTGGAAATCAAAACGAACCAGGTGCGCGAGGTGCTGCGCCGGCTGGGTGGCATCGAGGCGCCTCCGGTGCAGCCGGCGGTCGCGTCGCCCCTGCCTTACGGATATCGCAACCGCATCACCGTGCATCGCATTGGCGGTCGAATCGGTTTCCATCGCCGCGACGGCGCCGGGCTCGTCGATATCGAGGTGTGCCTGCTCGCGTCCGATGCGGTGAATGCGGGCCTGATGGAGCTGCGCCGGGAGCGGTGGCGCGAGGGCGCGCGCACATTGCGGGAGCATAACGAGCGGTTTGGATTTCATCAAACGAACGACGCCGTTGCCGCGCTGCTGCTCGATGCAGTGGAAAATGCCTGCGGCGACGGCGGAGGCAGCCTGATTGACGCCTACTGCGGGGATGGATTTTTCGCGAACCGGCTGGCGGCGAAGTTCGAGCGGGCGACGGGCATCGAGTGGAACGAGCGCAGCGTCGCGCAGGCGCGGACCCGGGCGGCGGCAAACGAGAGCTACATCGAGGGGGACGTTTCCGAGCGACTCGGCGAGGTTCTTGCCGGCATCGATCCTGCGCGCGCGACGGTGATCCTCGATCCGCCCTCCCAGGGCGTGGATGCGCGCGTGCTCGACTTGCTGACGGCGAACCGCGTGGCGCGAATTCTTTACGTCTCGTGCAATCCGGCCACGCTTGCCCGCGATATCAAGGGTCTGTCAGGCACATATCGGCTCGCGGCGGCGACGCCGTTCGACATGTTCCCGCAGACGGCCGAAGTGGAAGTGTTGGCGGAACTCGCGCCGGTATCGTAACGAAGGAAAATGCTCTACCGACGATTTGGCCGCACCGAATTGCGGATGCCCGTATTCTCCTGCGGCGGTATGCGTTTTCAAAATTCGTGGACCGACGCAAAGCCGGAGGACATCCCGGCCGACGGCCAGGCGAACCTCGAGGCGACGATTCGCCGCGCGCTCGAAATCGGGATCAATCACATCGAGACCGCGCGCGGCTACGGCTCTTCCGAAATGCAGTTGGGCCGCATTCTTCCCACGCTGCCGCGGGAGAAGATCGTCGTCCAGACAAAGGTCAGCCCGCGCGCCAGGCCGCGCGAGTTTCTCGAAACCTTCGAGACGTCGATGGCGATGCTGAAGCTCGACCGCGTCGATCTGCTCTCGCTGCACGGGATCAATACCGACGAATTGCTCGACTGGTCCCTGCGCAAGGGAGGCTGCCTCGAAGCGGTGCGGCGGCTCCAGCGCGAGGGGCGCGTGGGGCACGTCGGTTTTTCCACCCACGGCTCGAAGCGGCTCATCATCGAGGCCATCGAGAGCGGGGAATTCGATTATGTGAATCTTCACTGGTATTGGGTGAACGACATCAACTGGCCCGCGATCCAGGCGGCCACCCGCCAGGACATGGGGGTGTTCATCATCAGCCCGAACGACAAGGGCGGAAAACTCTATGAGCCGCCCGCGAAGTTTGCCCCGGCTCTGCGAGCTGCTTGCGCCGATGGAGTTTAATGACCTCTACTGCCTGCTCCGGCCGGAGGTGCATACGCTCAGCATCGGCGCGGCGAAGCCCGGCGACTTCGATGCGCATCTCGCGGCCCTCGGGAAATGGGAGAATGCCGCCCCCGTCGTCGCCGAAATCGACGCCAGATTGCGGAGCGAAATGGCCCGCACGCTGGGCACCGACTGGCTTGCGCGCTGGGATGAGGGCCTGCCGGAATGGGACGCGATACCCGGCGGAGTGAACGTGTGGGAGATCCTCCGCCTGTCCAACTACGCGAAGGCGCTGGATTTCGTGGAATTTGGAAAAATGCGATACAACCTGCTCGGCCAGGCGGATCATTGGTTCCCGGGGCATCCCGCGGGCGACTTCGACGAGGGGGCGCTGCGGGCCGCCGTCGCTGCGAATCCGTTCGCGGACCGCATTCCCGGCTTGCTGCGCGAGGCGCACGCCCTGCTGCACGACCAGCCGGTCGAGCGGCTCAGCAAGTCGGGCAATTGAGTGCGCCGGCGCGGCGGCGAAAGATCAGCAGGGTGGCTCCCGCGAGTCCGAGCAGGAGGATCGGCGCCGGCTCCGGCACGGCCGCGAGCGCGGCGGAGGGCAGCCCGCGGGAGGCATTGAAGTTCGGCTGAGGCAGCGAGGACATCCACTTCGCGTAGCGCGGCAGATAGACGAATCCGCTGCGGTCGCCGTAGTCGTCATTCACGCCGTTGCCGCGCCCGTTTGGAAACCAATCCAGGCCATAGTCGTTGATGCCGACGACCCTCCATCGCCCGTTCCTGCGCACCCAGACGGAGCCGCCGCTGTCGCCCGGGCCAAGAAGGCCCTCGAGCCGCAGCGCGTTGCTGCTTCCCAATGAGTTGTATGCAACGGTGCCCGGGCGGTCGAAATCGACTTCGAAATCGGCGCCGCCGGCGACGTATCTGCCCAGTGCGTTTTGTCCGCCGCGTTTGATGATGGAGAACTGGCTGCTGCCGGTCAGGCCGGTTCCGGTGTCCCCGTAGCCGACGAAAGTGATCGCGGCGCCAAGACGAATCCTTTTTCCCGTATAAAGCCGGGCGGGCGCGAGCGTGAATGGCTGCGAAAGGAAGACGACCGACACATCGTTGCGCAGTGTCGATGGATTGTAGCCCGGGTGGATGTTCACGACGCCGGAGGTGCCGAAATCGATGGTTTGAATCCGCCCGCGGCCGAAATTGATTCGCACGCTCTGCGCGCCGGCGAGCGCTTCGCTGTCGAAGACGTGCGCGGCGCTTACGAGCCGGTCGCGTCCGTAGAGCGTCGCGGTGCCGATGGCTTCGAATCCATTCCCGTAGTCGATCTCCACCCGGCCGACCGGATTGAATGCCGCTCGATTCCCCAGCTTCCGATATGCCGAATCGGGCCGGTCGTCCCGGCGGACGACTGCGAATGCGCTCAAGGCGGACGCGTGAAAGGAAGCCGCGAGAAGCAGCAGGGGCGGGATGCGGCGGATATTCACTGGCTGGATGTTTGATAGCACGCCCGGGGCGCATTGGCAAAAGACGGAGCGTTTTTCGTGGGCAGGCGCGGGGCGGCGTGGCTTATACTGCGCGATTCACCGCATGGGGACGTCTCACCACTCCGTCATCCGCATCAAGGGCGCCCGGCAGCATAATCTGCGAAATCTCGACATCGAAATTCCGCGCAATCAGCTCGTCGTCATCACGGGCCTCAGCGGATCGGGGAAGTCCTCGCTCGCGTTCGACACGCTCTACGCCGAGGGCCAGCGCAAATACGTCGAGAGCCTGTCGGCCTACGCGCGGCAGTTCCTCGACCAGATGCAAAAACCCGACGTGGACTACATTGAGGGGCTGTCTCCCGCCATCGCCATCGAGCAGCGCACGAGCGGCGCGAATCCCCGCTCCACCATCGCGACGACCACCGAGATTTACGACTACCTGCGGCTGCTCTTCGCCGCGATCGGCCGTCCGCACGATCCCGCGACGGGCGAGCCCGTGGTGCGCCAGACGCCGCAGCAGATCGCCGACGTGATCGCGGCGTGGCCCGAGGGCACGCGCTTCGTGCTGCTCGCGCCGCTCATCGAAAACGAAGTCGGCGAGTTTCGCGACGTCGTCGAAAAGGCGCGCCGCGAGGGATTCGTGCGCCTGCGCATCGATGGGGAGACAATCGAGCTGGGGCGTCCCGATCCCATCAAGATCGACAAGGCAAAGCGGCACGTGATCGAGGCGGTCGTGGATCGCCTCGTCGTGCGCGACGGGATCGGCCAGCGGCTGGCGGACTCGATCGAGACCGCGCTGCGATGGGGAAACCACCGGCTGACGGTTTCGCGCCAGGCGCCCGACGGCGGGGACTGGACCGAGCAGCGCTTCTCGACCGATTACTGCAATCCCGCAACGGGCTTCACGATGCCCCGGCTCACTCCGAAGCACTTTTCCTTCAACAGCCACCTCGGCGCGTGCCCGGCATGCCACGGCATCGGCACGCAGATGTTTTGCGATCCGGAACTCATGGTCGATGCGGCGAAATCGCTCGCCGCCGGCGCGATCAAGCCCTGGCGCACGGGCAACAAGCGCATGCGTCAATACTACGGCGCGCTCCTCGGCGGGCTCGTTCGCGAATTCCGCGCGGACGAGGATGCGCCGTTCAAGGAATTGCCGGGGGCGTTCAAGGATGCGCTGTTCTTCGGCACGGGAGACCGCGCGATCCCGCTGAAAATCGGCATTGGTGGGAAGGTGGTCGAGAAGCCGTTCGAGGGCCTTGTGCAGCAGTTGGAGCGCCTGCTCGAAAAAAGCGAGAGCGAGTTCACGAAGAACCGCATCCGCGCCTTCACCGGCTGGAAGGAATGCGCGGTATGCCACGGCGCCCGGCTGCGGCCCGAAATCCTCGCGGTGACCGTGAATGACACCGGCGGCGCCGCGTGGAATATCAATTCCTTCTGCGCATTGAGCGTCGCGCGCGCGCTGGAGGTCGCGAACCGCATCGAGCTGAACGAAACTGAACGGCATGTCGTCGAGGACGTGCTGCGTGAGGTGCGGCAGCGGCTCGGGTTTTTGAACGAAGTCGGCCTGAGTTATCTGAGCCTGAATCGCGAGAGCGGCACGCTCTCCGGCGGCGAAGCGCAGCGCATCCGCCTCGCGACGCAGATCGGCTCCGGGCTCGCGGGCGTGCTCTACGTGCTGGACGAGCCGAGCATCGGCCTGCACCAGCGCGACAACGAACGGCTGATCGGCACGCTGCGCAATCTGCGCGACCTCGGCAATTCCGTGATCGTCGTCGAGCACGACGAGGACACGATTCGCGCGGCGGACCACGTGCTCGATCTCGGTCCCGGGGCCGGGCCGCGGGGCGGACGCCTCGTTGCGCAGGGAACGCTCGACCAGATTCTGCAATGCGAGGAGTCGCTCACCGCCCAGTATTTAACCGGGCGGCTGGGCATTCGGGTGCCGAAGGTCCGCGTGCCCCCGCGCAAGGAGCGCAGGCTCGCCGGCGAAATCGGCGACGGCTGGCTGACCGTGCGCGGCGCGCGCGAGAACAATCTCAAAAATGTCACCGCCGCGTTTCCGGCAAGCTGCCTCACGTGCGTGACGGGAGTATCGGGCAGCGGAAAATCCACGCTCGTCAACGACATCCTGCGCGCGGCGCTGGCCCGCGATCTCAATGGCGCGAAGGAAAAGCCCGGCGCGCACGGGGAGATCGTCGGCATCGAGCAGTTCGACAAGGTCGTGGTGATCGACCAGAGCGCGGTGGGACGCACGCCGCGGTCGAATCCCGCGACCTACTCCGGCGCGCTCGGACCGATCCGCGATCTCTTCGCGCAGCTCCCCTCGGCCCGCGTGCGCGGCTACACGTCGAGCCGTTTTTCCTTCAACATGAAGGGAGGGCGCTGCGAGCACTGCCAGGGCGACGGATTCATCAAGATCGAGATGCACTTCCTCGCCGATGTCTATGTCGAATGCGAGATCTGCCACGGCCGCCGTTACAACCGCGAGACCCTCGAGATCACCTACAAGGGGAAGAACATCGCCGACGTGCTCGACATGACGATCGACGAGGCGGCGCGCTTCTTCCGCAACATCCCGTCGCTCTCCGACAAACTCGACACGATGCTGCAGGTCGGCCTCGGCTATTTGCGGCTCGGGCAATCGGCGACGACGCTCTCGGGCGGAGAGGCGCAGCGGCTGAAGCTCGCCAGCGAGCTGGCGCGGCGCGCGACGGGACGCACGGTTTACATTCTCGATGAACCGACGACGGGGCTGCACTTCGCCGACATTCACAAGCTGCTCGAAGTGCTGATCAAGTTGCGGGACGCGCGCAACACGCTTATCGTGATCGAGCACAATCTCGAGGTCATCAAGACAGCCGACTGGGTGATCGATCTCGGTCCCGAGGGTGGCGAGGGCGGCGGTCAAATCATCGCCGAGGGCACGCCTGAAGCCGTCGCGGCTTGCGAGCGCAGCCACACCGGACGATATCTCAAGGCGGTATTGGATCGATGAACTGGCGCTGTCTCATTCTGCTCGCGGCAATTCCGTCGGCGGTGGCCGGGGACGTCGAGGATGCCCTTGCGCGCGGACGCGCCGCGCGGACGGATGGCGTGCCGCAAGCGGCGATCTACGATCTCAAACGCTCCGCTGGCGAGGCGACAGGACGGCAGGCTGTGTCGGTGATCGTCGAGCTGGCGCGCTGCCTCATCGAGTCTGGCCGCGAGGCCGAGGCGATCGACTGGATGCGGAAAACCATTTATCGCGACGACCCGGAAGTTATCTTTTGGCGAGCGCAGGCGCGTGCGCAGAAGGGCGACTACGCCGCGGCGTTCGAGGACTATCGGCGCGCCGCCCATGCGGATGCCGCCCTGCGCGAAGAGGCGAACTTTGGGAGCGGCCGCATGCTGGAGGCGCTCGGCCGCTCACCGGAGGCGCTTGGCGTTTATCTGGCAATTCCGACTGGGAGCGCCCGGCACTCCGCGGCGCAGCTCGCCAGCGCGACGATATTTATCGAGAGTGGACGTCCCGACGAGGCGAAGCGGTTGCTCGACGCGGTCCGGCCGGGCAGCCGAAAAGACAAGGATCTCCGAAGCTACCTCTTGGGACGGGTCGCCCTGGATACCGGAAAGTCCGGGAATGCGGCGCGGATTTACGACGATTTCGATCCGCGTGATCGCAGGCTGGCAGCCGGATTGGCGATCGGCGAGGCCGAAGCGCTTTCCCGGGGCGGCGACAATGAGAAGGCCGAGTCGCGGATCGAGTCGTTCGTGCGCGAGAATCCCGGCAGTCCGCTGATCGGCGAATTGCTTGCGAAACTCGACGAAGTGCGCAGCCGCGAGAAAGAGCCCTCGAACGCGACGCTCAAGCAGTGGGAGAACGACGACCGTAATCCTGCGCTCGCCGCGGCGGCTGGATATTACCTTGCCCGCCACGACGAGCGACAGGGGCGGACAGACCGGGCGATTCGGAACTACGGCGGATTTATCAAACAATATCCGCAGCAGCCGCTGCGCATTGCGGCGACTATTCGCCTCGCGCGGCTCCTCGTCGCATCGGGTCAAACGGCGTCCGCCACCGCTCTCGTCACGTCGAGCGGCGAGCCGGCGGATCGTGCGGACGGGGCGAAGTTGCGATTTCTACGGGGTGCGACGGAGTATCAAGCCCGCGACTATTCCGCAGCCTCGAAAACCTTCGTGGCGGCGGCGAACCTCGACCCAGGCATCGCGGAGGAGGCTCTGGCGAATGCGGCGCTGTCTGCAATCGTCGCGGGCAACGAACCGCTGGCGGCGGAAATCTTCAGCGCATTGCGCAAGCAGAGCGCGGGGACGGCTCGGAGGATCGAACTGGCGCAGGCGTTTCAGAATGCCCGGTTCGGGAATCCTGATGCCGGCGAGCAACTGGCCTGGCTCGCGGATCACGGCGGGGTGGTCGGCGACCGGGCGCGGCTCGCTCTCGCGGAATGGCGCTGGCAGCGCGGCGACCTGGCCGGCGCGAGGTCCGAGTATCGGCGCGTATCGAATTCCGCTGCGGCGGGCAACGATGACCAGAGGGATTACTTCGCGGTCTATCTTGCGGACGACGGATCGACGAAGGCTGTGGATGGGGTGGCCCGGGCCGCGGAGGATTTTATCGCGCACCATCCGGATTCCGAGCACGAAGCGGAAGTGCGCATGAAGTGGGGGGAGGTGCTCATGCGGGGTGGAGATTACCGGGGCGCGCGATTTCAGTTCGAGGAGGCCGGTCGCAGCACCAGCGATCCGGCGTTGCGCCAGAGCGCGCTGTTCCTTGCGGCGCGGGCGGCTGCCGGCAGCATGGTGCCGGAGCAGATCGAGGAGGCGATCTCGCCGCTGCTCGAGGACGTCGCCCAGGAGAAATCCGGCGTCCTCGCCGAACAGGCGCGCTGGGAGCAGGCGATCCTGCAAAGCGCCCGCGGGAGGCCCAAGGACAGCGTGGAGACGCTCGACAGCCTGATCGCGACGACGAAGGACGCGCGGCTGCGCCTCGCCGCCCGTTTGAAAAAGGGCGATGCGCTGCTGGCCCTCAGTCATGCCCAGCCCGAGCGCCTCCAGGACGCGATCAAGGAATGGCGCGCCATCGCGGGCTCTCCCGATGCATTGCCCTCCGAGCGGAACGAGGCGCTCACGCACGCCGCCGCGGCGAGTGAGCAGGCGGGCGACGTGGACGGCGCCCTCTCCGCATACTACGAGGTGCTTGTCGCGCCGCGCGACCGGCAGCCGGAGTATTTCTGGTATTACAAAGCCGGATTTGCCGCGGCGCAGCTTCTCATCAATCGTGAAAGGCTGAAGGAGGCCGCCGCCATCTACGAAAAGATGGCCGCCGTGCCGGGACCGCGCGCCGGCGAGGCGAAGGAGCGTGTAAAGCACTTGCGGCTCGAGAACTTTATTTGGGAGGATTGACGCTCCTCGCATGCCAACCAACGAACACGTCAAGCTCTTCATCCCGGGACCGGTCGAGGTCTCCAAAAAAACGTTTCACGCCTTCTGCAGCCCCATGATCGGGCATCGCAGCGGCGATTTTAAAAAGCTCTACGGGGGAATCCAGCCGCGCTTGCAGACGCTCTTCGGCACGCGGCAGCCGGTGTTTCTTTCCACGTCCTCGGCGTGGGGAGTGATGGAGGGAGCGATCCGCAACCTCGTCGCGAAAAAGGTGCTGAACTGCATGTGCGGCGCGTTTTCGGACAAATGGTTCGATGTGAGCAAGCGCTGCGGCAAGGAGGCCGGGGCCCTACAGGTCGAGTGGGGGCAGCCGATCCTGCCGGCGCAGGTGGATGCCGCGCTGGCGGCCGGCGGCTACGATGCGATCACGCTCATTCACAACGAGACCTCATGCGGCGTCCGCAATCCACTCAAGGAAATCGCCGCCGTCGTGAAAAAATACCCCGGCGTGCTTTTCATCGTGGATACCGTTTCGTCGTTTTCGACCGAGCCGATCCCGATGGATGAACTTGGCATCGATGTGCTGCTCACCGGCAGCCAGAAGGCGCTCGCGCTTCCGCCGGGGCTTGCGCTCTTCAGCGTGTCGGAGCGGGCGTTCGAGCGCGCGGCCACGCTGCGGGATCGCGGGTATTATTTCGACTTCCTCGAGTTCAAAAAGAACCAGGAGCAGGACATGACGCCGAGCACGCCGGTGATCTCGCACATCTACGCGCTGTGTTCCAAACTCGACGATATTTTCGAAGAGGGCGTTGATGTGCGACACGCCCGCCACGCACGGCTCAATGGCATCGTTCACGAATGGGTGACGAGCCGCGGCTTCGAGTTTTTCGCGCCGGACGGCTATCGCTCGCTCTCGCTCACGTGCGTGAAGAACACCCGCGGAGTCGATGTTGCCGAGTGGATCAAGCGTCTGCGCGAGAAATACCGCTGCGTGATCGACGGCGGCTACGGAAAGCTCAAGGGCGCGACCTTCCGAATCTCAAACATGGGCGACGAGAACGAGGAGACGATCACCGCGCTGCTCGCCTGGCTCGACGACACGCTGCCAGCCTAGGGGGCGGGTTTCGGCGTGGGGGTCGGAGCGGTGGCCTCGTGGATTTTTTCCCGCGCGGCATCGGCGGCGCCTTTGAGGGATTGCAGCGCGCTGCCGGCGGCGTTTTGGATCGATTGTCCGGCGTCCTTCATCGCGGGTTCGACTTCTTTCGATGCGTCACTGGCCGCCTGCGAAGCGCGAGCCGCGGCCTCCCTTGCGGCGATTGCCGCCACGCCCGCCATTTCCCTGGCTTCGCGCTGGATGCGCTGCGTGGCGGTCTCCGCGACGGGAGTCGGCGTGGCGGGTTTCGCCTGGGGTTTCTTCGCGTCACAAGCCACAAGAATGAGGGCGAGCGTTGAGATTGCGAGAAGATGAGCCTTCATATCACGGCACATTCGAGCCGCGAGTTTTGGCGTCCGCGTCGAGCCACGCCCAGGCGGCGTCGAGTCGATCCCGTGCGCGTGCTTTGGCGGCCGCAACGTCGGCGGATGGCGGCTCCGCAACGAATAGATAGAATTTGATTTTGGGTTCGGTTCCCGACGGGCGCACGGCGACGCGCAGGCCGCCCTCGACGTCGAAAATGGTCATCGACTCGGGAGGAATGGCGTCGCCTTCCACATCGACGAGCCCGCCCGCCGCGAAGTCGCGCGTTCGAATCAACGCAGCACCGGCGATCGTTGCGGGAGGATGGTCGCGGTAGGATTGCGACAGGGCCTGGATTTTCGCGGCGCCGTCCGCGCCCTCCATCACGAGCGATTCGCTGTGCTCCAGATGCACGCCGAACTCGGCAAACAGCGCGTCGAGCAACTCCGGCAGGGTCTGGCCGCGCGACTTCGCAAAGGCGGCGACCTCGGCGATCATCACCGCGGCGGCATTGGCATCCTTGTCGCGCACAAAGTCCGCGCCGCTGTAGCCGTAGCTTTCCTCGCCGCCGAAAACGAAGATCGAGCCGCCGTCGGCCTCGTATTTCGCGAGCTTCGCGCCGATGTATTTGAATCCGGTGAGCGTTTCCACGCAGCGCAGTCCGAACTTCTCCGCGATCGCCTTTTGCAGGTCGGTCGTGACGAATGTCTTGATGATCACGCCACTCGAGGCGGTTTCGCGCGTGAGCCGGCCAAGCTCGAAAAATTTCATCGCCCGATACCATGCCATGAGCGAGCCGAGCTGGTTGCCGGTGAGCAGATGCAGCGCGCCGTCCGTGCTGCGCGCGGCCACGCCGAGGCGGTCGGCGTCGGGATCGGTGGCGAGAACCAGATCGGTGCCCCCGGCGTCGGCCTGCCGCATGGCGAGATTGAGGGCTTCGGCATTTTCGGGGTTCGGCGACTTTACCGTCGGGAAGCGGCCGTCGGGAACGTCCTGCGCGGCGACGGTTGAGACTTCGCAGCCGACGCGCCGGAGGATCGGCACACTGGCCTCGCCTCCGACGCCGTGCAGGGCGCTGAATACGATGCGGAGCCTTGCATTGCGAACGACCGCCGGATCGAGCAGCAGCGATTCGAGGGCGTCGAGATACGGAGCGTCGATATTCGCGCCGAGTGCGACGATGCGTCCGCGTTCGGCGACGGGCTCGTAGCTCTCCCCGGCGATGGCGTTCACGCGCGCGATGATCCGGCTGGCGTGCGGTTCGACGATCTGGCCGCCGTCGGCGAAATAGACCTTGTAGCCGTTGTATTCCGGCGGGTTGTGGCTGGCGGTGAGATTGATGCCGGCCGCCGCGCCCGTCTGCCGCACGGCGAAGGAGAGCTCGGGCGTCGAGCGCGGGCCCTCGAAGAGCAGGGCGTCCACGCCGAGATCGGCGATGACCTTCGCGACGAATTCCGCAAACTCGCGCGAGAAATGCCGCGTGTCGTGCGCGATGCAAATCGCGGGCCGCTGAGTGCGGCCGCTTGTCGCGTGCCACTCGAGGACGTAGGCTGCGAGGCCCTGCGTGGCGCGGCTGAGATTGTAATAATTCATCGCGTTCGTTCCGACGCAGGGATGCTCGGGACGTCCATTCGGGCCGCCCGCGCCCCGCTCGGCGGCGGTAACGACCGCACCGATGGATTTGCCGCGCAATCCGCCGGTGCCGAAGGCGAGGGTGCGAAAGAAGCGGTTGTCGAGTTCGGTCCAGTTTTCGGCCGCGATCAATTCGTCGATGGCGGCGAGGCTGACGGACGAGCGATTGTGAACGAGGAACGCGGCGAGGTTCTTTGCCGAAGCGGGCAGGAGAAGGCCGCTGTCGGCGGCAGGGCGGATGCGTTCAAGTAGATTACTCACGGAGCCGCACGCTACAAAGTCGCGAGATCGGGCTCAAGCCCGGGCGTTGCGTGCTATGTTTCCAGCTCGGTGTCGAGCGCCTCGGAGCGGGCGAGCTTCGTAATGGCGCGGGCCACGGCCTCGACGGCGGGTTCGTCCATCATTTCGCGGCCCGAGCAGGGGACCTGGTAGAACCGTGCGTCGCGACAGCATGCGGACCAGCCGCGCTGGACCGTGGAATAGGATGGAAACTCGCGCTCGGGCGCGAAAATCTGCGCGGCAAGCGAAGCCTGGGGCGGGGCGTAGGCTCCGGCCGCCTCGCGGTTCGCGCGGAAGACCGGCGTATCCTGCGTGCGACGGCGGCGGCCGTTCGGTTCCCCGGCGGGCTTGCCTCCAAGAAATGCCGGCAGAGCGCGCTTCCAGCCGCCGAGGAGGAAACCCGTCGGCGAGTTGCCGGCGGGCGGCTCGGTCGCCAGGGCGACGAGGAGGGCGACCTGCGCGTTCGCCGCGGTGAGCTGGCGCGCCATTTCAAAAGCGACCAGTCCGCCGAAGCCGTAGCCCGCGAGGCGATAGGGGCCGCTGGCATCGAAGACCCGGAGCGCCTCGACATACGCGCGGGCCATTTCCTCGATCGAGGAATGGCAGGCGTCGGGCTCGACCAGACCGCGCGCCGTGATGGCGTAGCAGGGCTGGTCGTCGCCGAGATGCGCGACCAGGCCGGCGAAGGGCTTCGCGGTGCCATCGAAGTCGTGAATGAAAACGAGCGGCGGGAGCTTGCCGGAAGCGCGGAGCGGCTGGAGCGGCGTCCATGGGCTGTCTTTTCCGGTGCGGCGACTGCGGACGTTGCGCAGGAGCGAGCGGACGGAAAAGCCGGTGGTGAAGTCCGCAAGTTCGACGCGGGGTTCCTCGCGCGAGACGGCTTCGAGCAGCAGCTTCGCGACGACCGGCTTCGTGCGGCCGTCGGTGAGAATCTCGTCGAGTTCGATACGGCGGCCGCCAAGCGCGCGCGAGATGGCCTGGCGGAAGCGCTCCTCGACGTCGGAGCCTTTGCGCAGGCTGGGTGCGGCGGCGTCCTCTGGCAGCAACTCGATCAGTGCCGCGTGGTCGATGCCGCCGGCGTCGTCGAGCGGGAAGCGCGGGAGCGCGCGGATGCGACGGAGCGCCGCGGGAAGGCGCGCCGCGAGCCAGTCGCGGAAGTCGTGCGGTTCGCCGCGTTCGGAGTCCTGCGGGACGATCCACACGCACCATTCGTGTCGCGCAGAGATGAGGCGGTGCTCGACATGGGCGTCGAAAACGCCCGGGTGGGAGGCCGCCGCGTGGCGGATGGCCTCGGCGAGCACCTCCGGCGAGGGGCCGGCGACGATCGCCTGGAGTTGCGAGCGGGCGTAGAAGGCGCCTTCGGGAGAGGCGAAGGCCTCAATGCCGAGAGGCTTGAATGCTTCCTGCGCGTGGATCGAGGTGATCTCGACGTTGCCGGGCATGCCCACCGGCACGATGAGACCACGCGAATCGACCAGCCGGGCGAGCGTCGCAGGCCCGGGCTCCCCAAGGCGGGCCGCCACCCAGAGGGCGTCGTCCGCAAACTCCGCGCTGAGTCCGGGGCCGCCGGGGATTTCCGCGGTGGTGTGATGCAGCCAGCGCGCCTGGTCCGCGGCGGCGCGCCATGCGGCGGCGGCATTTGGCGCGGGGAGTTCGCCGGTCGTCACGACAATGCGCAGCGTGGAGGGCGCGCGGAGCGAAAGGTCGGAGAGGTAGTGGGTCCACTGGCTCCAGAACGCAGTGGGCACGCTGAGGGCGGTGATGCTCTTTTCTTGAATGAACTCCTGGAATGCCGTGCGCGTCGGCCAGCGGTCCTCGGCGCGCAGAACGAGCGTCGCGCCACTGAGCAGCGTGGCGAGCGCTTCCTCGACGGCGGAGAATGTGGCCGTCGGGGCGAATTGCAGCACGCGATCTCCGGGGCTGAGGGCCAGCAGCGCGGCCCGGTATTGCAACGCGGCGGCGAGCTTTTCATGGCTCAACGCGACGCTCGCGGAGTCGGACTTCCACGCGATCGCATCGGAGGCTGGGTTCGTCTCGTTCTGCACGCCGCGGGATTTTTCGTTCGCGAGGGGGCCGGCATCCGCCTGCATCTGGACGACCGGCTTGCGCTCGTCGCCCTCGGGAAGGGAATCCACGATCCACCCGCGAACGTCGGCTCCGGTATCCTCGACGCGCGTCGGCACGATGATAGCGCCGGCCTTGAGCGCGCCCAGCAGAGCGGTGACCCATTTCGGCGAGCGGGGCATCGCGATGGCGACGCGCGCGCCGGGCTCGATGCCGCGCTTGCGCAACAGGCGGGCGAGCTGGTTGGCCGCGTTGTTCAATTGCGCGAAGGTGAGCTTTTCGTCGCCGAATTCCACGGCGATGGCGTCGGGCGATTCCGCCGCGGCATCCGCGAAGATTTCGTGAATGCCTTGAGGAACGAGCGAGCGGAAGGCCGACGGGACCTCGGGCGCCTCGACTTCCGAGGGCGCGCCCGGCAGCGCGAACGTGTCGAGCGTGAGCGAGGGATCGGCGGCGAATGCGGCGAGCGTGCCGCGAAACGCCTCGAAGAGCGTGCGCGCCGCGGTGTCGGAAAGGCGGGCGGGGTCGTAGTCGAGCGCGATCTCGGGGCGGTCCGTGGCGACGACCCGCAACGTGGTCGGAATGGGGGTGTTTTGGATCAACTGCGCGTCGGCTTCCATCCAGCGCGGCATTTCGAGCACGAGCCGGTCGTTGAGCGTGTGCTCGCGGAAAACGAAAGATCCGGTGGGCTCCAGCGCGGGCTCGGGCAGATTGAGCGCCTGGGCCATGGCGGCGGGATCGAGGGGCGAGGGCGGGGCGTCCGCCGCGAAGGCGCGCACGAGGTCTCCGCTTGTCGGGTGCCCATCCACCTTGCGGCGATGCAGCCGGAAGGATTCGAGCCGTCCGACGCCGCCCTGCGGGCGGGATGGTTCGAGGAGCAGGACATCGTCGGACGCGGTGGCGCGCGCGAGCACGAACGCCCACGCCGCGCCGAAAAGGCTGCGCGGATCGCCGCCAAGATTTTTCGCAGCGGCGGCGAATTCCGCGCGCTCGGGCCGCTCGAAGACATGCGAGATCGAGCGCCGCGTGCCGGCGGGCTCGTTGCCGCGGGGCAGCGGCAGGACGATGAGCGGACGCGGGGGGGAGAAGCGCTCGAAAGCGGTTTTCCACGCATCCTCGGGTTCGACGGAAGGTGCGTTGGAAGTCGGCGGGTCGAAGCGCGGCGCCTCCGCGCCGGAGCGCAGGCAGTCGTAGGTGTGGAGCCACCGGTGCAGGACGGTGGAGATCGAGGCGTGGTCGAGCAGGGCGGCGTGGAAGGACCACAGCGCGTGGCTGCCGCCATTCGGCAGCCGGATGAGCGTGATGCGGTGGGGCGCCGCGGTGTCGAAGGCGATGGGCGCGGCGGAATCGGAATCCACGAGCGCCTGCCATGTCGCGCCGAGTTCCTCCGATGCGGTGTTTTGCCAATCGAGTTCCTTCCATGCGAATCCCGGCCGGGCGGCCTCGGTGAGGCCGCCTTCCGCATTGAAGGCGCAGCGCAGCGCTGCGTGAGCCTGAGTCACCGCCTCCCATGCGGCGCGCAGCGCGGCGGCGTCGATGGTCTCGCCGAAGCTGATCGAGACTTGCGACGTGTGGAAGGCGGAGCCGGCGGGCTGCCGGGAGATTTCCAGGTAGCGGCGCAGAGGCAGGGAATCGCGAAGGGAAACGGGAAAATCTCGCATGGCTGGCACAGGCTAGAAACCGGCGTCGGTGACGGCACCGAGCGAGGCGGTGGTGACGTGCGCGGCGTATTTCGCGAGGACGCCGCGCCGGTAGCGCGCCTTCGGTTTTTTCCACCCGGCGAGGCGGGTCTGGATCTCCGCGGCGGGAAGGTCGAGCGAGAGCGAACGCTGCGCGGCGTCGATGGTGATCGGGTCGCCGTTTTTCACGATGGCAAGCGGGCCGCCCTCGAATGCCTCGGGCGTGATGTGGCCGACGACGAATCCGTGCGTGCCGCCGGAAAAGCGGCCATCGGTGATGAGGGCGACCGATTTGCCGAGCCCTGCGCCCATCACGGCGCTCGTGGGCGAGAGCATCTCGCGCATGCCGGGGCCGCCGCGCGGTCCCTCGTAGCGGATGACGATCACGTCGCCGGCCTTGATTTTGCCGCCGAGGATGGCGTCGAGCGCCTTCTCCTCGGATTCAAACACGCGCGCCGGGCCGTGGAAGCGCTCGCCTTCCTTGCCGGTGATCTTTGCGACCCCGCCCTCGGGAGCGAGATTCCCGCGCAGAACCACGAGGTGGCTGTCCTTCTTGAGCGGCTTCTTCACAGGCGCGACGATCTGCTGGCCGGCCGGGTAGGGTTTGAACGGAGCGAGGTTTTGCTTGAGCGTTTTGCCGGTCACTGTGAGGCAGTCGCCGTGGAGCAGGCCATGCGCGAGCAGCTCCTTCATGAGTGGGACGATGCCGCCGATTTCGACGAGCTGGTTCATGAGGTATTTGCCGCTGGGTTTGAGGTCGGCGAGGACGGGCGTGCGTTTACCGATGCGGGTGAAGTCGTCGAGCGAGAGCTTCACATTCGCGGAATGGGCGATGGCGAGGAGGTGCAGCACGGCATTCGTCGAGCCGCCGAGCGCGATGACGACCGAGATCGCGTTTTCAAACGCCTCGCGGGAAAAAATGTCGGAGGGCTTGATGCCACGGCGGAGCATTTCGATGACGGCGGCGCCGGCGTTGCGGCAGTCGTCCTTTTTATGCTGCGAGACGGCGGCCTGGGCGGAGCTGTTCGGCAGGCTGAAGCCCATCGCCTCGATTGCGGAGGCCATCGTGTTCGCTGTATACATGCCGCCGCACGAGCCGGGGCCGGGGATCGCGCAGCTCTCGACCGCGAGCGCCTCGGCGGCGGAGATCTTGCCCGCCGCCTGCTGCCCAACGGCCTCGAATACGGAAACGACGTCGAGGTTGCGGCCATTCAGGCAGCCGGGGAGAATGGTGCCGCCATAGACGAAGACGGCCGGGCGATTCAATCGCGCGATGGCGATCATGCAGCCGGGCATATTCTTGTCGCAGCCGCCGATGGCGACGAAGCCGTCGTAGCCCTGGCAGCCGACGACCGTCTCGATGGAATCGGCAATGACCTCGCGCGAGACGAGCGAGTATTTCATGCCCTCGGTGCCCATCGAGATGCCGTCGGAAATCGTGATCGTGTTGAAGATCGTCGCCTTGCCTTTGGCGGCGTCGATGCCGAGCGCGGCTTCGCGAGCGAGCAGGTCGATGTGCATGTTGCACGGCGTGACCATGCTCCAGGTCGAGGCGACGCCGATCTGCGGCTTGGCGAAATCCTTGTGGGTAAAGCCGACCGGATAGAGCATGGCGCGGCTGGGAGCGCGATGCGGCCCGTCTAGCACGATCGAGGAATGCGGGCGCAAGCTGGCGGCGGGATCTTTCGACTTCATGGGAAAAGCGCAAAACTAGCGCCTCGCGGCGGCGAGGGGAAGCGCCGGGTTTGCGCTTGCGGGCGGCGTCAATTGTTCAGCGTGCCGGCGCGTTTGCGCACGGTTTCAATCGCCGTGTCGAGGTCGGCGCGTTCCTTCGCGGTAAGATTTGGATCTTTCGACGCGAGGTCGAGCTGATCGAGGGCCGGGCGCGCAAGACCCTGGCGGGCGTAGCATTGACCGAGGTAAACGCGGTAGTCGCTCGCCGGCAGTTTCCGCTCCTCGGCCAGATGAACGAGTCGCTCGAGAGAATCCTGCTCCGCGCCGTAGGCATGGGCGGCATTCGCGAGCCGCGCGTGGAGGAAGAGCGCGTTCAGATCATCCGGCGCGGCGCGGGCCTTCAGCTCGTTCGCCACCACCCAGGCTTCTTCCACTGCGCCGGCCGCCGCCAGCGCGCGCGCCTCGACTTCGAGTGCCGCGGGGTCGTGGGGATGCAGCTCCAGCGCGCGCCCGGCGTGTTGAACGGCGCGCGGATATTCCTTGTGGCTGAGCGCAAGGGCGGCGGCGGCGATGTGCACCACAGGCTGCCGTGGCGCGCAGTTGATGGCGGCGGTGGAATAGGCGCGGGCCGCCGAGACCTCGCCGATGGCGTCGAGGGTGAGCGCCATTTGCGAAAGGTAGATGCCGCGGTCGTTCGCGTTCGGAAAATCCTTCGAGATCGAATTCACCTCCGGCGGCGTGTAGGGCGCGGAAGGTTCGCGGATGAACAGGGCTCCCCAATTGTCCGCCCGCACGAGGTGGAAATCGGGCGAAGCGGCGAGATGCGTCAGCAGCGGGAGGAATTCGCCGACCGGTCCCGCGAGCAGCACCGCATCGAAGCGCCGGGCGCGGTCGAGCTTCCGCCAGAGGGTCGGCGATTGGACGGCGGCGGCGTCCTCACCAGTGGCGGGAGCGAGCGCCAGGGACCGCCCGCGCAGTGCTGGCTGCGCGCGGGGGTTGGCAAAGATGTTTTTCAACCCGCGTGCGGAGGCCTCGTGCATCAGCCCCGTCGGAGCCTGCAGCCGTGGATCGGCCGGGGGAGGCCGCTGGCAGCCGGCTCCGAAGGCGACGAGGAGAACAAACAGGAAACCGCTGCGAGGGAGAACCATGTGCAGCGCACGCTACAAGGGCATTCGCAAAATATCAAAATCCGAGCTACACTGCCGCGCGTATGTCCCTTTGAAAATGAAGCCTCTCCCAACCGCCATCGCGATGACCCTTCTCGGACTTTTTGGAATCCACCTTCACGCCGCCCCGCTCGCCATCGGAGCCGCCGCTCCGGAAATCACGGCGCCCGACGAAAACGGCCAGCCGGTCAAGCTCGGCGACCTTTGCGCGAAGGGAATCACCCTCGTTTACTTTTACCCGAAGGCCAGCACGCCGGGATGCACGGCGCAGGCCTGCTCGCTGCGGGACTCGATCGTGGATCTCAAAAAAATCGGGGTGAACGTGATCGGCGTCAGCCATGACACGCCGGCCGCGCAAAAGGCGTTCAAGGAAAAATACCAGCTTCCGTTCACGCTCATCGCCGATTCGGAGGGGAAGGTCATCGCGGCGTTCGGCGTTCCGACGCTGCCGTTCGGCATGGCGAAACGGCAGTCGTTTCTCATCCGCGACGGCAGGGTGGTCTGGTATTCGCCGAACGCGCAGACCGCCACGCACGCCCGGGAGGTCGAGGACGCGGTCGCTGCGCTCAAGTAGCCGCGGCGGCGGGTCAAATCGAAACTTGCGCCGACGGGACCGGTTGCGTAGCTTCCGGGCCCTCCTGAAGAGCGAACGGGTTGGTAGCTCAATGGTAGAGCAGTGCCCTTTTAAGGCATTGGTTGAGGGTTCGAGTCCCTCCCAACCCAGGTTTTCAGATATATGAACCCGCGAGCCAACCGATAGCATTGGCGGTGCCAACCTATTTGCGAGGATGAAGCACAGCAAGCTTCTCGGCTATGAACACCCTGTGAGGGATCCGGCCTCCTTGGCCATTTCGTTCCAGCGCCACATGCACAACATGTCGGAACAGGAATGCACCAGACAGTCGGGTCACATAAAAGGGCGAAGGTCGCCTACGTCAAACTGAACATCCCGACGCCATCCCGCCACGGAGCACTGTCCCGGTTAACCCGCTGCGCGTGTGCTTGAGGGAGCATTGGCTGCGAATTCGGTAAGGGGTGCGACTTGCTACACGATGTCCGTTCATCACATCGGGTTGCCTCGGCATGTCAAAGTTCCAGATCGGTTTTATACACACGAACGGCTACATTGCAGTCGGCGGGATCGCGCAGACGCGCGACAGCGACAAAAATCTCATCAACGACGGACCGAAAAAGCTGTCTGGGATGTGTTCAATCGGCTGATGCGGATGGCGGATACGGTCTGTTCGGTAAAAGGGGGTAGAGGATGGCGTTAAGATAAGGCGGATTCAGGACGATTTTGGTATGGGCGGTTTCTGTGAGGAAAAAATGGCAGGAGCGCCGGCTTGGATCGGCGTTCACTTGATAGCCGCCAAGCGCGTCGGACGCCTCGAAGTTCCCGGGGTCCCAGTGAACGGTAATCGATTTGGGCGGGCGCTCCGACATTTCGCCGACGTTGCGAATTTCAATCGTCGAATAGCCTTCGGAATGGGGCGTGAACGAGACGTCGAGGCGAGAGACGGGTCGTCGGCCATCAGCAACGGCAAGGAACGTGGCCAGCTCCAGTTCATCCGGTCCGAATCCACTGGAAGGCGATACCAGATCACACCCTTGAGACAGCGAGGGCGATGATTCTGGAGTTCCGAGACCAACTGCGCCAATTCCACCGGATCCGACGTTCCGGGAATCGCGCGCGCGCCCGGCGTTGTCGGAGGCATGCGGCCTTCGGAGACTACGTCGATGCGTCGGCCTTCGCCGTCGAGTAAGACGATGCAGCGATAGGTCGGGAGCGCCACTCGGTACGGAACCCCGATTTTCTCCGTGGCACGAATGGCCGCCCTCGCCTCGCCGGGATCACAGATAATCGCTTCAGAGTCATTCTTTCCGGGGAGTCGAAGTGAATGCACCTGCAAAACTTAGTTGCCGGAGGTCCGGGCAAGTTCTTTGAAATTCGGATTCCCCAACCACGAAGGTAGTGCCGTAAACGCGACGGTCACATTGCCGCAAGCCGCCTTCAGGTCAGCGAGAAATTTCGCGTAGAGCCCCAGTTTTGATGTCGGGCAATCGTAGTCGATCTGAACTTCGTCGCAGCGCGCGCCCGAGCGCATTGCCCCTTCCGTAATCGATGCGATCAGTTCCGCCACGGCGGTCGCCGCTTGTGGCGAACTGCCCAGTCCGCCTTCTGCGAAGGGAATCCGGATGACCGTGCCGACTCGTTTCCCGGCATGAGGCAGCCTCCATCCACGGGGCATCGAATCGATGAACCTCTGGTCCATGCCCGTGCCGTGAGATATCGGCAGCGTGGAGATAAAGCCCGTCCAGGACGCCCACTGCCCTCCGCACCGCCTGGTGCACCGATTCGCTTCGAACCTGCTGCCAGACGTAGGCCTCCTTCGAGAGCGATTGCGGTTTTGAACAACCGAAAAGGAGAAACCCGGCGGTGCCGAGCGAAACGGCTCGAAAGCGGAATCGAACTGCGGAGCTTGACCAAAAACCACCGCCGATTTGCTCTCCGTGCCGCACGTCATGGCCGGGAGAGCAGCCCCGCGGCGGTGTGCGTCCATTCGTCTTCGAGCGAGCCGTTGAAGAAGTCCCGTCGCGCCCGGCGATACCAATAGTGCGCGTTGCCTTCATCGCCTTCCTTGCGGTGCAGATAGGCATGAACCCAGGCGGCGTCGGGGCCTGCGTCATCCTGCACGAGGCGGTGGGCTTTGTTCCAATCTCCGTGGGCATCGCACCACAGCGCGGTCAGCGCGTTCGAGAGACCGGTCGGCTCCGCTTCGGCGGCGTGCAGTTCGGCGGCGGTCATGGTGGTGGAAACGACGCTCTGAATTCTTCCTGCGAAGCTTTTGCAACTGGCATCCTTGATAAGCAAGCGATTAGTCGCTGATTGCGAGGGCAAAACGGGATGCGGATTTCCTCGCCGAGTCGTTTGCCCGTGTTGAGGTTATCCGATCCGAGATTGAGCACCGGGGAACCCCATTCGCCTGTGACGATTTCCTGTTTGAGATTGAACATTGCTTCTCCTTAACGCGTGCCAGGCTTGCGAAGGCGCTCGATCAATGCATTTTGCAGAATTTCCCATATTGGAGAAGAACGGGAAGCGGACGGAGCCTTTCGGGAACGTCCAATTGATGTTCGGCAAGCGATTCCACCGTGTATGAAAGCATCCGCGATTCTTCTCGCCGTCATCACCATCTCCATCCTGGCCGTTGGTTGCGCCTCTCACGAACGGTCGACCACCTCCGCCTACAACAGCAGCACCAGCACGGTCACAAGCAAATAACAGGAAGCCTGCCTGGCGGGGCTCAAACCCGTCGTAGCGGGATCGATTGGCGGAGGTCTATCGGTGCAAATCGAAAACCCTCCGGTGGGTTGTTTGAAAAAGCGCTCGATACTACTTCATCCAGACCAACCATGGAAATCGCCACTCCAATCGGGTCGATTCTTGAACGCAAAGGCGCCGCCATCTGGTCCGTCGATCCTGGCGATACCGTGTTCAATGCCATTGCCCTGATGGCCGAGAGGGACGTTGGCGCCCTGCCTGTGTTGAAAGACGGACGTCTTCTCGGGATGATTTCCGAGCGCGACTACACGCGAAAGGTCGTCCTGCTGGGGCGCGCTTCACGGCAGACGGCCGTGGCCGACATCATGAGGCGCGAGTTCATTGTGGTTTCCCCGCAGGACACCGTCCAGGAATGCATGCGCCTCATGACGGACAATCGCGTCCGGCATCTGCCCGTGATGGAAGGCGCCCGCATGGTCGGCCTCATCTCGATCGGAGACGTGGTCAACTGGATCATCGGCGCTCAAAGCACGGCCATCGAGGATTTGGAGCATTTCGTGACCGGCGCCTATCCGGCGTGAGTGTGTGTCATCGCGCGGGCGATTTCGTCTGACGAATCGGCGCAGCAGAGGTGAAGGGTATTCCCGGCGAGGTCGATGAGCAGCCCGATGTTTTCGCTCTCTTCTCCCAGACAGCGCTCGAATTCCTCCTCGATCTCGCGCGTTCCGATCAACCTGGCGGCGAGAATCGCTGATCGCAGGACCGCGATTTTGTAGTGGAGCAGCTTTGCCAGCCCGGCCAACAAACGGAAGTCCACGGCCGCAGGGGGGTAGACATTGCTTTGCCGCGACAAATCCTCCCGGACTTCCGCGAGCAAGCCGGCAAGCGCCGGGCCGAAGTTTTCGGCAGGGACGCTCTCGAAACGCTTGAACATGCGCCGAAACGTTTCCAATTGGCGGGCTTCGCACTGCGCGACGGGATCGAGCATGCCTTGCCAGCCAATCGCTCGCTCGATATCTGGAAGCAACTCACCCACGCTCAGCGTCGAGTGATGGAGTCGCCCAAGCTCTTCCAGCAGGCAGCGTCGCAGCAGCTTCAGGTCCATGGCGGAGGAAACCTCCATTTGGGTTTCGCATGACGATGCCAGTGTGGTTGCAATTCCGTGGCATCCACCGCGGGGCCGGGAACCAATCGAGTGGTCCGTTTCAAGCCGGTGGGAGTGGAAACGGCCCCGCGGAGATTTTTTCCGAGTGGGTGCAGGATATCCTTACGGTCGCACCGATTGCGGGGCCCGATCTATCAATGTCATGAAGCCTCCAAAAGAAATTACCCTTTCCGTTCCCATGCTCGGCCTTGCGGTCGGAACGCGCGCAATGCTCGCCGCCGGCGTGGCGTTTCTGCTCGCCGATAACCTCAGCGTGGAACGGCGACGGGCGGCGGGGTGGACGCTGGCCGCAATCGGTGTGCTGACGACCCTTCCAATCGCCTGGCAGATCTTTGGAAGCTGCGCCGCATATCCTGCTGCCGAGGCGCATTGAAATCGTCCTGCGACGGACTTGCGGCCATTTCCCACCGTTGCAACGAATCCACTCCTGCTGATGGTGACCGACCATGGCAAGGCTGGCGCCGAGCTTGCATCGATCGCCGCCAAGGAAGGCATCAAACTGCTTCTGTAGTTGCCCAAAAAGCTGCAGGCCAAAGTGGACAAGCTTTCGGGCCTCACGGGGAAGGCCTTCGATGCCGCCTATGTAAGCGAAATGGTGACCGACGACGAAAAGGATTTGGCCGAGTTTCAGGCGGCTGCGAAAGGTCTGTCCGATCCGGATTTGAAGGAATTTGCGGAGAGGACGAGCGCAGTCATCCAGAAGCATCTGGACGGCATCCGCAAAATTCAGTCGGAGCTGAACCGTGCTGCGCTTTCGCTGTGACTTTTCACGGTGGCTGGAAATATCCATCCGTTTCGGCAATCGCCGACGGACTCCGTGCGATGATTGATCCCAAAGACAAAATTCATGTGATTTCGCCGGGGAAGATTGGAAGAGATCGAGACCCGGAGTGGAATGCCTCTTGCACATGAGGTGATTGCCGCGGTGATGTGGATTCGCGCCGTTAGGCAGCACGCATGTGGAGTTTGGCGAGAAGGCGTCGTGCGTCGCGCGGCGCCTTCACCTTTGTATCGTTGTCGAAGTAAACGAAGATGTCGCGGATCCGGCGCGCGCGGTGCGGTGTGACGAGCACTGCTTCCTTGCATTTCTTTCCGTTTGCCCAGGCGACGATGCGCCGGGACCAGGTGTTCAGCGCGGATGCCGTATATCCGCTTTCGTAAAGTTTCTCCGCTCCATGCAGCCGCACATAGACGAAGTCGCTGGTGAGGTCCTCGGCATACGGCCATTTGCCCGCGGCATCTGCGAAAACGAACGCGATCCGATAGCGGCGTAGCAGGGCGAAAAATTCGGGAACCATGAAGCTTTGATGGCGAATCTCGACGCAATGCCGGATTCGCCGCTTGCGCCCGGGTCGCAGCCAGGCGCGGCCTTTCAACCGTTCGTCATGCTGCCGTGCGAACCCAGAGGCGGCTACGGTATCCTGGGGCAATTGGCGAAGAAAATTTTCGAAGCTTTCGGGCTCGAAACGGAAACTCGGCGGGAATTGCCACAGGATCGGCCCCAATTTTTCCTTAAGGGCCAGGAGGCCTGACGCGAAGAAATTCGCCAGCGGGATCTGCACGTCATGCAGTCGCCGCATGTGGGTAATATAACGGCTTCCTTTCACCGAAAAGACGAAGTCCGCGGGGGTTTGTTCATGCCAGTGTTGAAACGACTTGGGACTTTGGAGCGAATAATGCGTCCCGTTGATTTCGATCGTCGGGAGTGCCTTTGCGGCAAACGAAAGTTCTTCGCGATGCGGTAGGCCCTTCGGATAGAAAACCCCGCGCCACGGAGGATAGGTCCATCCCGATATTCCGATCCGAATCCGCGCCGGCATGTCCGGGGATCGGTTGCCGGCTTTGCTCCGGTCGTCGGATCACACCGCCGGCGGACCCGCGGGATGCGATTCCAGAATACGATCATGAGAGCTATCTGGAAGGGCGCCATCACATTCGGCCTGGTCAATATTCCCGTTTCGCTTTACCCGGCGACGCGACGCGAGGAACTGAAATTCCGATTGCTCCGGGGAAAGGATCTAAGCCCCGTCAATTACAAGCGCGTGGCGGAGGCCGATGGCAAGGAGGTGCCTTGGGAGGACATCGTGAAGGGCTACGAATACGAGAAGGGAAAGTTCGTGATTCTCAAGGATGAGGATTTTGCCCGGGTCGATATTGAAGCGACGCAGACGGTGGATATTCTCCATTTCGTGGCGATCAAGGAGGTCAATCCGCTCCTCTTCTACAAGCCCTATTACATGGAGGCGGCAAAAGGCGGAGATCGCGCCTATGTGCTCCTGCGCGACGCGCTTGAGGAAACCGGAAAGATCGCCATCGCGAAGGTCGTCATCAAGACCCGGCAGCACCTGGCCGCGGTGAAGCCGCAGGAACGCGGGCTCATGCTCGAGCTCATGCATTTTCCGCACGAGATTCTCGACACCTCGGAATTCAAGTCGCCACAGGAGAAGAAGCCGGCCAGGTCGGAAATGACGATGGCCCGGCAGCTCATCGCAAGCATGAGCGAAAAATGGCGGCCCGAGGACTATACCGACGAATATCGCGACGCCCTCGAAAAAATGATCGAAGAAAAGGTCGAGCATGGCGGACGGCAAGCACCTGCGACCACCAGGCGATCCAAGCCGACGAACATCATCGACCTCGTGTCGGTGTTGCAGCAAAGCATCGAAAAGACCCAGGGTAAGAAGTCCGCGAGAAGAAAATCACCCAAATCGTCGCGGAAGAAAGCGGCCTAGGCGCCCATGTCGCTGAAAGAATACACGCGCAAGCGAAACTTCCGAAAAACCGCGGAGCCGCGCGGATCGAAAGCAACGAAAGCGGGTTATCGCTTTGTTATCCAGAAACACGACGCTTCGAGGCTGCACTACGATTTCCGGCTGGAAATCGGCGGGACGCTGAAATCGTGGGCGGTGCCAAAAGGCGTGCCAGTCGAGCACGGCGAGAAGCGGCTCGCGGTTCAGGTCGAGGACCATCCGGTTTCCTACGTCGATTTCGAGGGCACGATTCCCGCGGGCCAGTATGGCGGCGGCACGGTCATGGTCTGGGACGCCGGCACGTTCGAGCCGTTGAGCAAGACTCCCGCGAAGGACCTCGATGCCGGGAAGCTTCATTTCACGCTGCACGGGCGGAAGCTGAAAGGAGAGTGGCATCTCGTGCGGCTGCGGGACGACGGCCAATGGCTGCTCATTCGCGGTGGCGAGAGCATGAAGCCCGTGTCCAGGCGAATGGACGACACATCGGTGGCTTCCGGAAAATCGATGAAGCAGCTTTCGGCGAGCGACCGCGTGTGGAACTCGAAGACGGCGAAGAAAACGAAATCGGCGCCGATTCCCGGCTTTGTCGAACCGATGAAGGCGAGGCTGGCGGCGCACGCGCCCAGCGACAAAGGCTGGATTTACGAAATCAAATTCGACGGGTTCCGGGCACTTGCCCTGCGCGGGAGCGATGAAGCGCGCCTGCTTTCCCGAAACGAGAAGGATCTCGGCGCGAAGTTTCCGGAAATCCTGGAGGCCGTTGCCCGGCTTCGCGTGACGGATGCGATCCTCGACGGGGAGATCGTGGCTCTCGACGAAAACGGAGTCTCTTCGTTCCAGCGGCTCCAGGCTTACGAGTTGGGAGAGGAACGCCCGCCGCTGTATTTTTACGTCTTTGACCTTTTACGGCTGAACGGCAAAGATTTGCTCACGCGGCCGCTCTCGGAGCGGAAGGCCATGCTGGAAAAGCTGGTGCCTTCCGGGTCGGGATTGATCCGGTATTCCGCGCCGTTAGGGGACAAGGCGGCTCCATTGCTCGAGCGGGCGCGGGAGATCGGCTTGGAAGGCCTCATCGGGAAGCGAAAGGATTCAGCCTATGAACCCGGACGGCGGAGCGGCGCCTGGATCAAACTCAAACTGCTCCGGGAGCAGGAATTCGTCATCGGCGGCCACACCGATCCCGAAGGCTCTCGCAAATATTTCGGCGCCCTCCTCGTGGGGGTTCATCGGAACAAAACGCTCGTTTTCACCGGCAAGGTCGGAACCGGATTCAATTACGCGCTGCTGAGGGTCCTGCATGGCCGCTTTGCAAAGATCGCGCGCGAAGATTGTCCGTTCTCCAATCTGCCCGAGCCTCGTTCGTCAGGAAGGGGCAAGTCCCTCACCGCTTCGGAAATGAAGCGATGCCATTGGGTGGAGCCCGCGATGGTCTGCCAGGTGAGATTCTCGGAATGGACGCGCGACAATCATCTGCGCCAGCCGGTATTTCTCGGTCTTCGCGAGGACAAGGATGCCCGGGAAGTCGTGCGCGAGGAGGCATGAGCGCAAAATCCATGCTCGATGTCGGCGGTGCCAAGATCGAGGTCTCGAATCTCGACAAGGTGCTTTATCCGAAAGCCGGTTTCACCAAGGGGCAGGTCATCGACTATTACGTTCGCATCTCGCCCGTTCTCCTTCCGCATCTCAAGGCCCGGCCGATCACGCTCAAACGCTACCCGGATGGCGTGGAGGGCCTTTTCTTTTACGAAAAAAAATGTCCGCCCCATCGGCCGAAATGGGTGAAGACGGCGAAGGTGCCGAAGACCGACGGCGGCGAAATCCATTATTGCGTGATGAATGACCTGCCGGCGCTGGTGTGGGCGGCCAACCTCGCCGATCTCGAGTTGCATACCTTCCTGCACAAGGCTCCGGCGATCCAGCGTCCCACCGCGCTCGCATTCGATCTCGATCCCGGCGCGCCGGCCGGCATTCTCGAGTGCTGCGCTGTGGGGCTTTTGGTGCGTGACGCGTTCGCGGCGCTGGGTTTGCAAACTTTCCCGAAGACCTCCGGCTCGAAAGGACTGCAAGTTTACGTGCCGCTCAATACCGCTGTGACGTATGAGCGAACGAAACCATTCGCCCATGCCGTCGCCGAGGTGCTCGAAAGACAGTCGCCCAGGCTCGTCGTCTCGCGGATGCAAAAGTCGCTGCGCAAAGGCAAAGTGCTGGTGGATTGGAGCCAAAACGACGGCAAGAAAACGACGATCAACGTTTATTCGCTGCGCGCCCGGGAGCGGCCCATGGTTTCGACGCCGGTTTCCTGGGCGGAAGTGGAGAAGGCGGTGAAACGCAGGGAGCCGCTGAGCTTCGACTGCGATCACGTGCTGAACCGCGTGGAAAAACTCGGAGACCTGTTCGAGCCCGTCCTTTCGATCAAACAAAGGCTGCCGCGATTGCGGGATCTTTCCCGAGTCTAGATCGCTCAATCCTTTTTCGCCGGCAACTTCTTGTCCTTCGTCTTCGCAAAGTCGCGCAGTTCCTTCTCGGACATGGAGTCCACCATTTGCCGGGAAGCGCCTTTGAGGCCGGATTTGCTTTATTCTCCGCGCCTGGCGGCGAGGGCGGCGCCGGCGGCCATTTGCTGTTTTTTGGATTTTGCGGGATCACCCTTGATTCGTCGGCGGGGCGGGAGACGGATGGAGAAATCCTCCGTTCGCGAGGCAGCAGGCTTCGGTGATCGGATACGCGCAGCTAGGGGCCTGACGCCAATATGGGAATGCCGGTAGCAGATTCGCGCGTGCGTGTTTCTTGAATTCCACATGCGCCGCTCGAACTCCCGGTGGCGAGTGGAAGTCTTGCGGAGTCATGGGCTCTTCCGCTGTGGCAGAGCTCGTGCGACGCACTGCAAACTCGGGTACCATCCTAAAGTTTGCGGGCAATCCTGCTGTCAAACGGCCCAAAATTCTGACCTCAACAGCATTTAAGTAACTGAAAACAAATCAGTTACAAAATGGCTCCTGAGGTAGGATTCGAACCTACGACCAATCGGTTAACAGCCGACCGCTCTACCACTGAGCTACTCAGGATTTGTTCGTTGCGAGCCGGGAACTCAAACACGGCTGCCTCCCGATTTCAACCCTCAATGTTTCGCGAATTCTCGCGGGCGATTTGGTCCGCGTCCCGTTGGCCTGGATTCGCCACGGCTTGTCTCGGGACTTGCGCGCCGGTGCGTTCGCTGCGATGTCCACGGTGTGAAGACGAGTTTTGAGGAGCTGCGCGACGCCCTGGAGCGGCGGCTCGCGATTGTCGCGGACCGTCAGTTCTACGAGCGGGATCCGAAGGCGCACCTTGCGCAGTTGATCGAGGCGTCGGAGGCGGTGGACCGGCTCGCGGGGGAATTGCCGGCGGACGCCGACCCGAGGCTGCGGCATTACCTCGAGCGCCAGAGCTACGTGAAGGCGCTCGACTGGCTCGGCCCACAACGGGTGTGACCATGGAACGGGTGGAACTGCTTCCCGGCATGGACGCGCCCGATTTCGAGGCGGTGGCCGTTGGCGGCGCATACGGCCCCGAGGGCGCAACCGTGCGGTTGAGCGGGCTGAGGGGCGCGGCGGTGGTGCTGTATTTTTATCCGAAGGACGATACGCCGGGCTGCACGACGCAGGCGTGCGACATGCGGGATCGCTGGTCGCGCCTGCTGCGGCCGGACACGGCGTTTTTCGGCGTGAGCGTGGACTCCGTCGCGAGTCATCGGAAGTTCATCGAGAAATACGGGCTGCCGTTTCCGCTCATCAGCGACGAGGCGCAGTCGATCGTTCGAGCCTACGGAGTGTGGGTCGAGAAAAACCTGTATGCCAAAAAATTCATGGGCACGGAGCGGACGACGTTTGTCATTCGCCCCGACGGCCGCATCAAATCCGTGTTCCGCCGGGTGAAGCCCGCCGAACACACGGACATCCTGCTCGAAGATCTTGCAAATTTTGAACCGTGACAGCGTGCTGAAGCTCTACGAACGGCTCGCGTCGCTCGTGGAGAAACTGCCGGGCGGCGTGCAAAAGCCGATTCTGCGCGAGCTGGTGCCGTTGCGGGAACTCTTCCTCGAGCAGCGGCCCGCGCGCCTGCTGGTGGTCGGCGGCGCCGTGCAGACGACCGTGCCCGCGCTGCTGCATTTCCTGGGCGGGGTGCCGGTCGAAACGGGCGACGCCGACCGGGGCTGGCGCGCGTATCGTGTGGCGGACCGCGGCGCGATCGACGTGCTCGATGCGCGCGCCTCGACGCCGGATGCCGTGGTGCAAACGGGCCTCGCGGCGCAGCGGCCGGACGCCATCGTTTTCCTGCGCGGAGAAGCGGATGCCGCGGAGGGTTTCGATGAAGCCTTCGCGGTGGCCGTGGCGCGCGTCGCGCTTGCCGACGAGCCGGACGGTGTGCGACCGGGAATGGTTGCGCTGGCCTTCGGCGGCGAGGCCGCCGCCGCGCGGGCGCGATTGAGCGCGCTGTTGAATTCGCGGCGCGAGTTCGTCCAGCGCTCCCTCCATGTTTTCGGCGCGGAATCCGATTCCGCCGAGGCTGCGGCGGAGGCGCTGTGCGCGTGCCTCCCGAATTGCGCGAAGCTCGAGTTCGCCCGCCTCACGCGGGCGCGGGGCGCGCAGGCGGCGATTGCCACGTCGCTCTTGAAATCCTTCACCGCCGTGTGCGGCGTGATCGGCGTGCAGCCGATTCCGCTCGCGGACATGCCGGTGCTCACGACCCTGCAATCCCTCCTCGTCGGGATGATCGTCTATGTGAGCGGACGTCCGGCGAGCGCGCGGCTGATTGCGGAGTTCGCGGGTTCGCTGGGCTTGAACATCGGCGTCGGTTTTGCGTTCCGCGAGGGAGCGCGCGCGCTGCTGAAAATTTTCCCGATCTGGGGCAATGCGATCTCGGGCATCGTAGCGGGCGCGGGCACGTATGCGGTCGGGCGCGCGGCGATCGCGTATTTCATCGAGGACCTCCCGCTGCAGGAGACGCGGAAATTGTTCCGCCGCCTCCAGCCCGGCTTCGATTCCTTCAGGTCGCGCGCGCTGCCGCTTCTGCACCGCAAACCGACCGGCACGGATTAGCCGCGCAGCTCGCGCAGCGTTCCGCCGAGGTGGCGGATGATTTCGCCGGCGACCAGCGATTCGGGCGAGCCGCCGGGGCCGAAGACATAGCGCTCCGCGGCGCGGCCGCAAATCCACGCGCCAAGCATCGCCGCATCGCGCGGCGAATGCCTCTGCGCCAGGAGCGCTGCGCAGACGCCGGTGAGCACGTCGCCCATGCCGCCGCTGCCCATGCCGGGGTTGCCGGTCGTGTTGAATGCGGTCGCCGCGCCGGCCTGCGCGATCACGGTGCGGGCCCCTTTGAGCAGCACGGTGACCGGATGAAGGGCGGCGTATTGTTCGGCCGCGGCGCGCCGGGCAAGCTTGCTGCCTGCGGGAAACAGCCGCTCCATCTCGCCGGGGTGGGGGGTGATGAGGCGCGGGCCGGCGGGCTGATCCCATGCGCCGGAATGCCGCGAGAGGAGGTTGAGCGCGTCGGCATCGACGACCATTGGGCCGGGAAATCGTGCGACGATTTCGCGCACCGCGAGGTCTTGCGCCAGACCCAGGCCGGGGCCGATGCCGATCGCGTCGAGCCGGTCCGACAGCGCCTCCACGTAGCTTGCAACCGGCTTGACCATGACCTCGGGCGGCGCCGTGGCGGCGAGCAACTCGTAGGTGTCGGGCAGCGCATAGAGGGTGATCAATCCCCCGCCGGACCGCAGCGCCGCCTCGGCGCAAAGCCGCGCCGCGCCGAGGGTGCCGCGCGAGCCGGCGATGATGCCGATTCGGCCCCACATGCCTTTGTGCGAATCGAACGAGCGCGGGCTGAGCAGGGGGCGCAGCCATTCCGGCGTGATCAATTCCGCGGGATCGCCCGCGCCGGCAGTCAGCTCATCGAGCGGCGCGAGCGCGAGGCGGCCGACGAAATTCGTTGCGGCGTCCGCAAGCAGACCGGTCTTGGCGTGGCCGATCGTCACGGTGAGGTCGGCGGTGACGCAGGGAGCGCCGGGCTGTCCCGTATCCGCATCCAATCCGCTCGGAATGTCCGCCGCCACGACGAACGCTCCATGGCAGCTCCGCTGCTCGTTCAGGCTGCGGATTGCAGCGGCCACCGGCTCGCGCGGAGCGCCTTGCGCGCCGATGCCGAGGAGGCCGTCCAACAGAATTTTCGATTTTCGGTTTTCGACTTTCGATTTTTGAACGCTCCGCAGCTCGGCGAGTTTCTTGGCTGGCAGCGGGGAGAGTTCGGACTCGGGAAAGGCGAGGTCGATTTCGATTTCCCATCCCAGCCCGGCGAGGCGGCGGGCGGCCACGAGCACGTCGCCGGCGTTGTTGCCCTTGCCGCAGAGGGCCGTCGCGAGAGCGGGCGTGGGGAAGAAGTCGAGGATCGCGCGGGCAATGGCGGAGCCGGCGGATTCCATGAGCCGCTCGGGATCGACTCCACGCCGGAACGCCGCGGCCTCGATGCCTTTCATTTGATCGCACGTCACGAGCACAACGGGATTTTATGCTGACGCGAACGGCATGACGAGGGATCAATCGCGCATGCTCCTTGCGCTCCACAAGCCCTACGCCGTGCTCAGTCAGTTCACGCCCGAGTCGTCCGGCCAGCGGACGCTGGCGGAATGCGGCCTGCCGGGAGGCGTCTATCCCGTGGGCCGGCTCGACGCGGATTCCGAGGGGCTGTTGCTGCTGACGGATGAGCCCGGTTTGAACGACCGCCTGCTGCACCCGGCGCGCGGGCATTGGCGGCGCTACTGGGCGCAGGTCGAGGGGGAGCCGGCTGCGCCGGCGCTCCGGGCGCTGGCAGAGGGCGTGGCGGTGCAGCGGAGGATCACGCTGCCTGCGCGGGCGTGGCGGATCGAGCCGCAGCCCAGGGTTGCGCCGCGCGATCCGCCGATTCGCGTGCGCAAGGCGATACCCGATGCATGGATCGCGATCGAGCTGCGGGAGGGACGCAACCGGCAGGTGCGCCGGATGACGGCGGCGGTCGGCCATCCCACGCTGCGATTGATCCGGGTGCGGATCGGCGAATTTGATTTGCCGGACGGCCTTGCGGTCGGAACGTGGCGCGAGCTTTCGGCGCTCGAGCGGGACGCGGTGTTTTCATCTTCCTCGTCCTCGTAATCTTCATCATAATCCCCATCGTCTGAGGGATTAAGATTACGATGAAGAGGACGAGGAAGATTGTATGGATGATATAGCCTCCTGCAATGTCGCCGGATCGATGGGCTTCGTGAGATGAAGATTAAAGCCCGCCCGTTTGCACCGCGCGATATCGTCTTCCCCGCTGTATCCTGTAAGGGCAATGGCGGGTGTGCTGCAGAACGGTCGAATGCCATGCATCAAGCTGACGCCATTTCCATCCGGCAGTCCCACATCGCTGATGATCAAATCGAATTGGTGTTCAACGACGTTCTTGACCGCCGTTTCCACGGAATCGGCTGTCCTCACGGAATGTCCAAGCGCCATAAGAAAATGACCGATCGCCTGCGCAGTATCCAGATGATCCTCCACCAATAAAATCGACAGGAAGTTTTTCGGAGAATTTCCGGGCATTTATATCAAGAGTGCAGTGGAACGTTTCAATATTGTCCGGCAAAAGCAATTGGATATGGTGATGCGAGATTGAAAAGCGCCGAATTCAGTGAAAATGCGGCGCGCCTGCTGTAGCGAAAAAACAGAATCGCGCAGAGCTGATATCAAAAAAAAGCCCCCTGCCGCTTATTTTGCGGCAAAGCGCGTGCACTAACTTAGACAGGAGGCCGCCGTCCGATGACCAATGTGATGATAAATAGGATTAAGAAAAGAACAAACAGAATTTTGGCGATTTCGGCCGCCAAGCCTGCGATTCCCACAAATCCCAGAAATCCCGCAATAAGGGCCACGACTAGAAATACTATGGCATAATGAAGCATATTTTTTGAGTTGCTATTTAACTTCCGAGCTGTTCGATATCGCTGCGCACTTCCTCCTTGGTTTTGCCAAGGCGGGTTTGAAGGCGACCAAGCAGCTCCTCTTCCTTGCCTTGCACGAAGGCAAGATCGTCATCCGTCAACTGGCCATACTTTTGCTTAAGTTTGCCTTTGATGGTGTTCCAGTTTCCTTTGATCTCGAGAGTTGTCATTTTTTTTGGGTTTAGTTTTTAGCGGAGAGGGTATTCAAGCCGTGTTTCCGATAATGAATCGCATGTCGGACAATGGGTGGATGTATTGATTGAGGTGGCTGTCGGGGAATATTTTTGTGATGCGTCCATGCCTCCGCTGCCATGCGATCTGCGAATAAAATATGCCTGCTATTCCGGCCGTCCAGTCGCTCCCCGCAATCTTCCGAAGCAAAAGCCGTGAAGCGCCGCGCCGTGGTCGTGGACGATCATGAAGATTCGGCGAAAAGTTTGGAAATGATGCTTCAAGCGGATGGGCTTTGAAACTGAAGTGGCGACGGATGGCATGTATGCATTAGGCGCGCTGCGGTTTTCAAGCCGGAGTTGTTCCTGCTGGACATCAGCATGCCCAAGCTGGGCGGCTACGACACTTGCGGGGTGATTCGCGCCCGGCCCTGGGCTCATGGAGTTCGGCTGGTGGCCGTGACAGGACACGAGCCTGAAGGATTGCGCCAGCGTTCCGGAAAATCGAGCTTCGATGCCTGGTTGCTAAAGCCGGTGGGTTTCTCGGATTTGCAGCGAGTGCTCGAGGCATGACACCGGCGGCTGCGATAAGGCCGCCGCCCCTGACCCTTCTCTCAGGGAATTGCCTGCAATTTCCTGACATCCTCCCATGGGGTGCCCAGCGATAAAATACTGTTATGAAAATTAATACCCTGCGCGACGCACTTGTTCACGATCTTCAGGATCTTTACAGTGCCGAAAATCAACTGACCAAGGCACTCCCCAAAATGGCCAAAGCCTCCACGCACGAGGAATTGTCCACGGCTTTCGAGGAGCATCTTGGGGAAACCAGAGGGCATGTCGAACGGCTGGAAAAAGCATTGAAACTGCTCGACGCCACCACCGGCCGCGAGAAATGCAAGGCCATGGAGGGGCTGATCGAGGAAGGGAAAAAGGTGATCGGGGAGGATGCCACCGACGCCGTGCGCGATGCGCTCATTATTAGCATCGCCCAGAAAGTCGAGCATTATGAGATCGCTGGCTACGGCACGGCGCGCACATTTGCGGAACTTCTCGGGGAGAAGAACGTGGCCGAGCTTCTCCAGGACACGCTGGATGAGGAGATCCAGGCGGATGACAAGCTCACGGCAATCGCCGAGGGCGTCGTCAACAATGAAGCGGAAATGGCCGAAGCAAAATAATTCTCGATTAGAAAAAAACCTCCCGCCCGGGCTGGAAAGCGGCCTGGGCGGATTTTTTCGGTTCGCCTTATTGTGCATTCGTTGATTTCTGCTCCAGCCGCAAACGCGCCTGTGCGGCCTTGCACGATATCGTGATGATGAAGTGGCTGGCTTTTGCAACGGATTTTGACGGAACCATCGCCACGGATGGCATGGTCGATGAGGCCACGATGCAGGCATTGCAAAGAGTCAGGGACGCTGGGGCCGCGACATTTCTTGTGACAGGCCGCGGGTTAAAAGACTTCGCCGGCGCTCCCGGCGTGATGGGCTTGTTCGATTCCGTGGTCGCAGAGAATGGCGGCGTGCTGTATTCGCCCCTTACAAAAGAGACCCGCGTGATGGCCCCGCCGCCCCCGCCGCAATTTGCCGCGGAGCTTGGCCGGCGCGGCATCCCCGTTGCAGCGGGACAGGTCATTGTCGCCACGGTCGAACCGCACGAAGTTGCAGTTCTTGAATTGATCAAGGAAATGGCGCTGGAACTCCATGTGATTTTCAACAAAGGAGCGGTGATGGTGCTGCCCGCCGGGGTGAACAAGGCCAGTGGATTGCAGGCCGCGCTGGATATTCGCGGCATTCTATTTTCCGGGGTGGTCGGAGTGGGTGATGCAGAGAACGACCATGCTTTTCTGGAACGCTGCGGCTTGTCCGCGGCTGTCGCCAACGCTCTGCCTGCTCTCAAGGAGCGTGTGAACTTCGTCACCCGCTCGAATGCGGGGGCGGGCGTTGCCGAATTGATCGATTCCCTATTGCGCGGAGACCTGGAGGCCGTGGAAAACAAGCAGGCTCAATGAATATATTAATGATCGATGTAGGGGGCAGCAACGCGAAGTTCATGAATGCCCGCGATGGCGAAATGCGTAAAATAAAGTCGGGCGCCGGCTTCAGCGCGGCGAAGATGGCCGAGGGCGTGATCGCCGGGAGCGAAGACTGGACTTATGATGCTATTTCCATCGGCTACCCCGGCCTCATGCGCCGCGGCAAGCCGGTGCGCGATCCGTTCAACCTCGGCGGCGGCTGGTTGAATTTCGATTTTGAAAAGGCCTTCAGCAAGCCGGTGCGGCTCATTAACGACGCGGCCATGCAGGCTCTTGGAAACTATATGCATGGGCGGCTTCTGTTTCTCGGCTTCGGCACAAGCGTCGGCACCTGCATCATCGCGGATGACATCGTGGTGCCGATTGAGATCGGCATGATCAAGTTTAGCAACAACGAGCGGTTCATGGATCGCCTTTCCAAGGAAGCCTTGAAAGAATACGGCATCAAGACATGGCTCGAAGCCGTGCAGGAGGCCGTGGAGTTATTGCGCGACGTTTTTCACCCGGACGAAATTGTGCTTGGAGGCGGCAATGCTAAATTGATCGACCCGATGCCGGAAGGCTGCCGTCTCGTGAACAATGCCTCCGCCTACGTTGGCGCGGAACGCCTGTGGGAAGATGCCGACCTTTGTGCTCTGGCCGATGAAAGCACTTGGAAAATCGTCCGGCGTGAAAGCAATCCGTCTCCGTGATAATCGCACATTTTTTCTAAAAGATAAGCGCGAGTCCGGCGCGGCCGCCGATCTCCATGCAAATAATCCCAACCTTATGAATAAAATCGCTTCATTCTTCCTTCCGGCTTTGATGGCTGTCACCACAGCCGGGTGCATTAGCTATGAGCGCCACACTCCGGACAGGACTGTCGTGGTCACGGACACGGCGCCTGTGGCGCAGGAAACCGTAGTCACCACTTTGCCAGCGGGCTATCGCACCCGCGTTTACCGGGGTGCATCCTATTACTATGCTGGCGATGTGGTTTATCGCAGCTATCCGAGGGGCGGCTATGTCGTGGTGCCGCGTCCTTGGTAGAATCTCTTTGCGAGCCGTGACGGCTTGACCGCCGTCACGATTCGCGTGGAGGGAAGGGCTGCGGGGCAGGGAGCCTATTTTCGTGCCGGCAGTTTTTTCCGCTTTGTTTTCGCCATGTCCTTCAACTGAGCCTCCGTCATTGATGTGGCCATTTGCCTGGAAGCACCCCTGAGACTGGACTTTTTTTGTTCCCCGCGCTTCGCGGCGAGTGCTGCACCGGCCGCCATCTGCTGTTTTTTAGATTTCGCTGGCATGTTTTACATTCGTCATGCCGGCGAAGGCTGGACGTATTTCAGAGAGGAAAAATCGTCCCATCCATCGTGTGAGCGAAAGCCGATTCCCTAAAAAAATAACCCACTATGTCGCCCCACCCTAAGAAGAGGCATCCGAAGCCGCCCTATCCGCAGCCGATGCAGATGCCGCCAGGCAGCGAGCGCAGAATGTCGCCGTCCGCGGACCACGGTGAGAAATCTTACAAAGGCAGCGGCAAGCTGGCTGGGAAAGTCGCGTTGATTACCGGGGGCGACAGCGGCATCGGGCGGGCGGTGGCCCTGGCTTTTGCCAGGGAGGGCGCGGATCTTCTGCTGTCTTATTTGAACGAACACGACGATGCCAAAGACACGGCGAAGCTTGTCGAGAATGAGGGGCGGCGCTGCATCTTGGCGGCCGGAGACGTCAGCAAGGAAAAGCAGTGCGCAGCCTTGGTGGGCAAATGCGTGGCCAAGCTGGGCCGCCTGGATGTGCTGGTGAATAATGCCGCGCATCAACGCACAAAAAGGACGATCGAGGATTTCAGCAGCGAGGAATTCGACCGCACGTTCAAGACGAACGTCTATGCGATGTTTTATCTCTGCAAGGCGGCGCTGCCACATATTCGACCGGGTGGAACGATCATCAACGTCGCATCCATTCAAGCCTATCAGCCAAGCCCGGCCCTGCTGGCCTACGCGACCACCAAAGGGGCAATCGTGACTTTCACCAAGGCGCTTTCAGATCTGGCCATTGAAAAAGGGGTGCGCGTCAATGCCGTTGCGCCGGGTCCGATTTGGACTCCGCTAATTCCGGCCACCATGCCCAAAAAGAAAGTGAAGGAATTCGGCAAAGACACTCCGATGGGCCGCGCCGGACAACCGGCCGAGCTTGCACCGGCATTTGTCTATCTGGCTTCGAGCGACTCCACCTACGTCACCGGAGAGGTGATCGCCGTTACCGGAGGCAAGCCCGTTTCTTGAAATGGCTCCGCTGTGGCTGGGTGCCGACGAAAGGGATGCCCTTGACGGCTGGCGGGCCGGCATCCAGCATCTGTAAACCTGAGCCATATCCTTCCAACCGAGCCGATCGGGAGCATTCCACCGCGGGTGTTTTTCCAGGGGCGCACACAAGGTGCAGGTGGATTTCACCGAGGGCCGGCTCGCGGTGAAGATCGATCCATCTGGCGCGCTGCTCACGAGCTTTATCGAACTCAACAATCTCGCGCTGAGCCGTTTTTCCGAGGCGGAGCGGAGCCGGATCGGGATTCACACCTGCCCCGGAGGGGACAGGGATTCCACCCACAGCGCGGATGTGGACTACGCCGACCTGCTGCCGAGCCTGTTCCAGCTCCAGGCGGGAAATTTTTACATCGCGCTGGCTGCCGAGCCGGACCGCGCAGGCGTGCTAAAGATCATCAAAAAATATCTCAGGCCCGAGCATCGCATCTTCATCGGCGTCGTGTCGCCCATCGCTCCGCGCGTGGAGAATCCCCGCGAAATATGCGACCGCATCGTGGAGGCGGCGCGATACATTCCTGCGGATCAACTAGGCACCACGGACGACTGCGGGTTCTCCCCGTTTTGCGATGACACCTCGACCACGCGGGAGACGGCCCTTTGCGAAGATTCGCGCGCGGGTCGAAGGCACGGCGATGGCACAAAAAATAATCAATGGCTGATCGAATGGAATCCGAGGACGAGGCCGGCGAAAGGCGATTCTCCGTGCTCCAGACCGCGACTTCCATCCTTCAAATCCGGCAGCGCGCCGAGCAGGAAATCCGCCGCTCAAACGACGCGCTCGCGCAGCGCTCCAAAGAACTGGCCGAGGCGCTCGTCATCATGCGTGCGACGCTGGAATCGGCCACGGATGCGATCCTCGTCACCGACGGGACAGGTGCGGTCACCCATTTTAACGAGAAGTATCTCGCCATGTGGGGCATTGCGCGGGAAGCGCTGGAAGGCGCGAGCCCCGGCAGCGCATGGAGCCTCGCGAGCAGCGTTTTTTCCGATCCGAAAAAATTTCTCGCCCGCATCGGGGAAATCGCCACCGTCGCGCGGGAGAGCTTCGACGTGCTCGAGCTGTCGGACGGGCGGATTTTCGAGCTTTATTCCAAAGTCCTGCTCATCGGCGACCGCGGCGCGGGCCGGGTATGGAGTTTTCGCGACGTGACGGAGCGCCACCATGCCGAGATCGTGTCGTTCCGGCTGGCGGCCATCGTCGCCTCCTCCGACGACGCGATCATCGGCAAGGATCTGGAGGGGATTATCACGAGTTGGAACTCCGGCGCCGAGCGCATCTTCGGCTATACTGCGCAGCAAATCATCGGGACATCCATTATGCGCCTGGTTCCTCGCGACCGCCAGGCGGAAGAGCACGAAATCCTCGCCCGCATTCGCAATGGCGAACGCCTCCAGCACTTCGAGACCATTCGCCTGGCCAGAGACGGCAGGCCGCTGGACGTCTCTCTCACGATTTCGCCGATCAAGAACCTCGCCGGTCATGTCGTCGGCGCGTCGAAAGTGGCCCGCGACATCACCGGACGAAAAAAAGTGGAGGCGGAGCTTAAAAAAGCGCTGGAAAAAACCGAAGAGGCCAGCCGCGAGCGGCTGCGGCTTCTCGACAGCGAGCGGGAGGCGCGCGCGCAGGCCGAGCGGGCAAGCCGAATGAAGGATGAATTCCTCGCGACACTCAGCCATGAACTTCGCACGCCGCTCAATGCCGTGCTGGGCTGGGCGGCGCTTCTCCAGCAGGGGCAGTTTCAGGGAGAGGATCTCAAGCAAGGCCTCGCGACCATCGAGCGAAACGCCCGCGTGCAGGCCCAGATCATCGAGGATCTGCTCGACATGAGCCGCATTATTTCCGGCAAGGTGCGGCTGGATGTGCAGCAGCAAATCGATCTGCCCGCCATCCTGAACGACTCCATCGACACCGTGCGCGCCAGTGCGGAGGCGAAAGGCGTGCGGCTGCAAGCCGTGGTGGACCCGTTTGCCGGCCCGATCTCCGGCGACCCGAACCGCCTGCAGCAGATTTTCTGGAACGTGCTCAACAATGCCATCAAGTTCACGCCCAAGGGCGGCAGAGTTCATATCTTGCTGGAGCGCGTCAACTCGCACGTCGAAATCAGCGTCCTCGACACCGGCGAGGGCATTGCCCCGGAATTCCTGCCCTATGTTTTCGACCGTTTTCAACAAGCGGACGCGTCCACCACGCGCCGCCACGGCGGGCTGGGCCTCGGGCTGGCCATCGTCAAGCAATTGGTCGAGCTGCACGGCGGCTCCGTCCGCGTGAAAAGCGGCGGCATTGGGCAGGGCGCGGCATTCGTCATTCAACTCCCGCTTGTGGCCGTGCAACCCGAGCCGGAAAAGGACCGCCTGCACCCGAGGGCTGTGCGGCGCGAGACCGAGCCGTTGCCGGCCGTCTCCCTTGCCAACGTCCGGGTGCTGGTGGTGGACGACGAAACCGATGCCCGCGAGCTGATGAAAAGGCTGCTGGAAATGGCCGGAGCAACCGTTTCCACGGCGGGCTCCGCGGCGGAGGCGATGGAAAGCATTCTCAAGTCGAAGCCGGATGTGCTCGTTTGCGACATCGGAATGCCGAAGGAAGATGGCTACTCCCTCATTCGGCGGATTCGGGAGCTTGAGAAAAGCGGGGGAAATGTCCTGCCGGCGGTCGCGCTCACGGCCTATGCGAGGTCGGAAGACCGCACGAAGGCCATCCAGCTTGGATTCCAAAATCATCTGGCAAAGCCCGTGGAACCCGACGAACTCCTCGCCGTCGTAAGCCGCCTCTCATCTTCCTCGTAATCGTCATCTTCATCCCCATCGTCTGCGGGATTAGGATTACGAGGACGACGATGAGGAAGATTAGCTGAAAAAGTCCTTCAACTTGTCGTAGAACGTGCGGTGGAGCGGCGTGTTGTCGTCGCCGCAGAGTTCCGCGAATTCCTCGAGCTTCGCGCGCTGTTCGCCGTCGAGCTTCGTCGGCACTTCGACCTGAACGCGCGTGAAGAGATCGCCGCGCCCGCCGCCGTTCAGCGAGGGCAGGCCCTGGTTGCGCACTCGGAAGACCGCGCCGCCCTGGGTGCCCGCGGGAATTTTGAGATTGATCGCGCCCTTGAGCGTCGGGACGTGGATTTCGCCGCCGAGCGCGGCCGTGGTGAAGGGGATCGGCACGTCGCAGCGGAGGTCCGCGCCCTCGCGCTCGAAGATCGCGTGCTCCTTGACGTGGACGATGACGTAGAGGTCGCCCGAGCCGCCATTTCGCAGGCCCGCCTCGCCATTGCCGTTCGAGCGCAGGCGCGCGCCGTGCTCGATGCCGGCAGGGATTTTTAATTTTACGCGCGAGGTTTTTTCGGTGCGGCCTTCGCCGCCGCAGGAGCGGCAGGGTTTCTCTACCATGCGGCCCGTGCCATGGCAATTCGGGCAGGTCTGCGCGACCTGAAAAAATCCGCGGGAGACGACGACCTGGCCGCGGCCGCGGCAGACGGTGCAGGTGACGGTGCGCGAGCCGGCTTGCGCGCCGCTGCCGGAGCAGTCGTCGCAGACATCGAGCTTGCGGATCTCGATTTCCTTTTCGACTCCCTCGGCGGCTTCCTCGAGCGTGATTTGCAGGTCGTAGCGCAGGTCCGATCCGCGCTGCCGTCCGTCGGCGCCGCCTCCGGCGCCGCCGAAGAATTGATCGAAGATGCCGCCCGCGCCGCCGCCGGCGCCGAAGACTTCGCGGAAAAGGTCGAAGGGATCGTGAAAGCCGCCGGCGCCGCCCATCCCGCCCTGGCTGAAGGCCGCATGGCCGTAGCGGTCGTAGGCGGCGCGCTTGTCGGCGTCCATGAGCACGTCGTAGGCCGCGCCGAGTTCCTTGAACCGCTCTTCGGCCGCGTGATCGCCCGGGTTCTTATCCGGATGGTATTTGACCGCGAGCTTGCGGTAGGCCCGCTTGATCTCCTCCGGCGCTGCGCCGCGCTCGACGCCGAGCACCTCGTAAAAGTCGCGCTGGGTCTTCATCGGCGCGTTATTCCGCTCCCTTCGAGACGATTACGGTTGCGGGACGGAGCAGGCGATCGCGCAGCTTGTAGCCGCGGCGGACCTGGCGCAGCACGGTGCCCTCGGCGACTTCGGCGCTCGGCTCGTGGCCGATGGCTTCGTGGAAATTTGGGTCGAATGGCGCGCCGACGGCATCGATGGCTTCGGCCCCGCTGTCGCGCAGAAAATCGTGGAGTTGCTTTTGCACCATTGACATCCCCTGGAGAATTCCTTCGGCGTCGCCGCTCTGGCGCGCCGCGTCGAGGCCGAGATCGAAGTTGTCGAGCACGGGGAGCAGGCGGTCGAGAAGCGCGATGTTCGCGTAACGAATGGCGTCCTCGCGCTCGCGGGCGGTGCGTTTTTTATAGTTGTCGAGGTCGGCCTTGCTGCGCAGGTAGAGATCCTTGAATTTCTCCAAATCCTCGCGCGGGGCCTCGTCTGCGGGCTTCCCGGCGGTACCGGCAGAAGCGGATTCTGTAGAGGCGGGTTCGGTTTCGGCCGGTGGATTGGCGGGCTCGGTCATAGTTTGCGAATGGCAATCAAAGTAATGTCGTCGTGTTGCGGATACGTGCCGACGAAGCTTTTCAAGTCGTCGGTGAGCTGGCGGATGACGCTTGCCGCGCTCCCGCTCGCGCTGGCCTTGAGGCTGTGCACGAGCCGTTCCGTTCCGAATTCATCGCCCTCTGCGTCGAGCGCCTCCGTGGCACCGTCGGTGTAGAGCAGGACATAGTCGCCCGGCTCGAGCGTGAATTCGAAATCCGCGCACACTCTATCGAAGACCTCCCCGCTGTCAATTCCGAGGGCCATGCCCTTGGGGTTCAGGTTTTCGATGCTGTCCGTGGCGGCGCGATAGACGTAGGGCGGGTCGTGGCCGGCGCGCGCCATTCGAACGACGTTCGAATGCGCGTCGAGGATGAGATAGACCATGCTGATGAACATATCCTCCTTGATGTCGGGGTAGAGCTGGCGATTGACCCGCCGAAGCACCTCGGCGGCGGACGTCTGGGTGGATGCGTGGCTGCGAATCACGCTTCGGCACATGGCCATGATGAGCGAGGCGGGCACGCCTTTTCCGGAGACGTCGGCAATGGCGATGCCGGTGCGGTTGTCGTCGATCACGAGATAATCGAAATAGTCGCCGCTGACCTGGCGGGCGGGAATGTTCAAGCCGCTGATTTCGTAGCCGGGAACGGGCGGGGGATCGGAGGGCAGGAGGATGCTCTGAATCTCGCGGGCGATTTCGAGATCGTGGTCGAGGCGCTTCTTCTCGTTCGCCTCGAGATAGACGACTTCGTTATACAGGGCGAAGGCCGACTGCTCGCAGATCGTGCGAAAGACCTTCACATCCGCATCGGTGAAGGGCGTGGCGCCCGGCAGCGCCGTGACCGCGAGGACGCCGAGGCATTTCCGGCGATAGATGAGCGGACCGATGAGCGCCGAGCCGAGCTGGAGCGATCGGTCGCGGTGGAGATTGAGGGCTTCGAGATCGGAGGCGACGAGGTGGGGCTCGGCGTTCTGCCACGCGGCGCCGATAAGGCCCTCGCCGGGCTTCACAGCGTGCAGTCGCACGTAGCTTTCGACCGCGATGGGCGTATTTACGCCCTGCTCCAGCACGTGGCGCGGCACGTCGATGAGCGGCGGGCAGCTCTTCGACAGAAACGCGGGGACCATCGCGACGTCGTTGCGATCCGTGAGATAGAGCGCGCCGCCGTGGGTATCGAGGATGCGGGCGGCGCTTTCGGCGATCAATCGATGCAAATCCGCCGAGCGGACGCCCTCGGCGAAGGCCTCTCCCAGGCTGTGCAGGAATTCAAATACGCGTCCCTCCTCGATCTCGATGTCGAACCGCGCCTTCTCCGAGCGGCGAATGCGCCGCGACAACACACCCGAGGTGGCGATCCATGCGGCCGTCGATGCCAAAAAGAGCCCTACGAATACGAGAGTCCAGTCCATGCGATGGAGCGGTCAGCGCGAGGCGCGTGGACTTGCGCCAGCCGAGCAATCGAGCAATCCGTTGTTTCCCCCGGGGCGCATGAATTCAGGTATCCGCCGCGTTCGGCTGCGATTCCTGCGTCAGCAGATCGAGCACGTCACGGAAGCGTTCTTCATTCTCGGGGTCGGCTTCGACCAGCGCCTCGTGAGCCGAAAGGATCGTGTCGTGTTGCGTGGCGGGGTCCAGAGGCGGCGGGGTGAGTGTTTCCTGCGCGACCTGCCGGGGCGCGGGGGGCGCGTCGGACGGCGATTCAAAAGAAAAAAGATGATCGAGTCCGAGATTCTCGAGCAGCGTGCGGTTGCGGATATTCGGATGAAGCACCGTGAGGCTGCCGCTGCCGATCTCGCGCAGGCGCAGGGCGATGCCGGCGAGGGTTCCCATGAAGGTGGAATCCATCAGCTCGCAATCGGCGAGATCGACGATGAATTCCCGATGGCCGCGCTGCACCATGCGCCGGGTGTATTCCTTCATGCCCGCGCTGGTTTGAAAGGTGCCGCGCCCATTGACCCTCAACCACACTGCCTGGTGGTAGAGGCCGGCAAGTATCGTGGATTTTGGACTCACGAGGCTGGGTAAACTATGTCTGGGCTGCGGGACGTGTCAATGCGGCCACCATCCGTCACTTCCACATGAACGATTGGCGGAAGGCGGCGATCCGCCCCTCGACGATGAGAAGCACCCGCCACGCGGTCACGCGGCCATGCTCGAGATACTCGTCGCCGGTCACCTTGAAATCCGACTTATACGACCCGCTGGCATTCGGATAGTAGCGCTCCTGCGCCATCACGTAATCGCCGAGCGCGGCCTGGCGGTATTCCAGCCGCACGGTCACATCGGCCCGCTCGTGCGCCCACCAGAAGAACGTAAAAAAGTTGCCCGTGACCTCGTCGTAATCGCGCGGCGTGACGACGCCGTAGTTCAATCGCAGGCGGAAGAAGCGCATCGCCTCGCTCTGCGTGGCGAGGTAGGTGCGCGGGTCGTTGAAGAACGTATCCTGCTTGCGGAACTTGAACCGGTCGTTCAGTTGCACCGGCAGGACGTTCGCCTTCTCGAGATAGACGGGTGGTTTTTCGGGGCCGGCGCAGGCCGCGAGTAATACAGACGCCACTACCGCGGCCAGGATGCCTCTCATGCGCGCCGATGAAAGCCGCTTTGGCATGGCGTGTCAAACCGGTTGGGAACATCGGCGCGCCGCGCCGCCGGTCGCGAAACCGCTCTTGCTCTCGAACCCTCCGACACATTAACCCTTCACCCCCGATTGATCGAACGTGACCGCATCCGACATATTTTCCGGCCTCGCGCCCGCCGAAGCGCACGAGCTTTTTGAATCCTTGCACGAGACCAACAAGGCCGCCTACAAGGGCTGCATGCAGGTTACGGCATCGCGCCGCAGATTGCGCAGCGTCTTCCTCGAGCGGAAGCCGCGGACGGATCGTCATCAATGGATGCGGGCCGCGCTCGCCCAGCCGGCCAACGAAGACATCGCCCTCGACGTGCTGCAAAACTGGCTGCTCGGCGCCCACCGCGCCCTGCTCGGCGACTTCCTTTCGGCCTGCGGCTTCGCGCACGAGGACGGGCTGATCGACAATATCCCCGCGCAGCCCGCGCGCGAGACGGTCGATGCCGCAGTGGACGCCGTCGCCGCGAAGCACCCGCCGCTCGCGGTGAAAGTTTATCTCCATCTCTTCCAGCCGCAGGGATCTGAGGCCTGGCCTGATCTTGATGCGCTGCTGGTGATCGACCCCCGGCTCGCACTCATCCGCAAATGAGCGCCACCACCACTCCATCCATGACCCACTTCCACCGTTCGCTCCATGACGCCGTAGAGACCTTCGAGGCGCTCAAACCGCACGAGGCGACGCTCCTCGCCGCCGCCGACATGCTCGAAAAGACATTTCTCGCCGGCAACAAGCTCCTCATCTGCGGCAATGGCGGCAGCGCCTCCGACGCCGCGCACATTTCCACCGAATTCGTCGCCCGGTTCAAGGGCGACCGGCGGCCCTACCCCGCCCTCGCGCTCAACACCGACGCCGGCCTCATCACCGCCATCTCGAACGACTACGCCTACCAGGAAGTCTTCGCCCGCCAGGTGAAGGCCTTCGGGCAAAAGGGCGACGTCCTCCTCATCATCTCGTCGAGCGGCAAGTCGCGCAATCTGCTCGACGCCATCGAGGAGGCAAGGCGCGCCGACGTGCGCACCATCGCGCTCCTCGGCCGCCAGGGCGGCTTCACCAAAGGCGCCGCCGAGATCGAGATCATCGTCGAGGGGGGCGAGACGGCGCGCATCCAGGAGGCGCAGAAATTCCTCCTCCACGTCCTGTGCGAGCTGCTCGAGGAGCGGCTGCCGAAGGAATGACGCCCCCGGGCGTCCACGCGGTCTTCGCGTTCCTCTTCGGCGCGGTCGTCGGCTCGTTCCTCAACGCCTGCATCCACCGGCTTCCGCGCGGCATCTCACTCGACAACCCCCGCCGGTCGTTCTGCCCGCATTGCAAGGCGGCGATCCCCTGGCATCGCAACCTCCCGATCATCAGCTGGCTCTTGCTGCGCGGCCGCTGCGGCTCGTGCGGCGCGCCCATATCGCCGCGCTACCTTCTCGTCGAAATTCTGACCGGCGCCGCCTTCCTGGCGCTCTGGCTGAAGTTCGGGCTCCCCCTCGCGCCCATCTATGCGCTCTTCGCCGCGCTGCTCATCACGGCGACATTCATCGACTTCGAGCACTACATCATTCCAGACAGGATCACGCTTGGGGGCACGGCCGCGGGCATCGCGCTCAGCGCCGCGCTGCCCGCGCTGATGGGCGTCGCGTCGCACTGGCAGGCCGCATTGCTCTCGGTCGCAGGCGCCGTGCTCGGCGCGGGCTTACTGTGGCTGGTCGTCGAGGCCGGCAAGCTCGCCTTCGGCCGCAAGCGCATCGCCCCGCCGGAGCCGCAGCCCTTCCGCTTCGAGCCCGACCCGGAGAATCCCCGCCTCGTCATCGGCGAGGAAAGCTGGCCGTGGCAGGAAATTTTCAGCCGCGAGTCCGATGCGCTCTTGATCGAGTGCGAGCACGCGGTGCTCAATGGCGCGGCCGTGCGCGACGGAACGGTGCGCGTGTATTTCAATCGCATGGTCGCGGATGCGCGCGAGACGCCGATCGAAGAAGTCCGCGAATTTACCGGCGTGCTGCGCGCGGTGGTGATTCCGCGCGAGGCGATGGGCCTGGGCGACGTGAAATTCCTGGCGTGCATCGGCGCGTTCCTCGGCTGGCAGGCCGTCTTGTTCACCGTCGCCACTTCGTCCGTCGCGGGCGCGCTGATCGGTGGCGGGACGATGCTCCTCACGCGCGGCAGGGCGGGCGGCAGGATTCCCTACGGCCCCTACCTCGCGCTCGGCGCGGCGCTCTGGCTCGTCTGCGGCCCCGAGGCCATCCGCTGGTATCTCGCGTTGCTGCGCCCGATCGCGCCGTGACGCTTTTTGTTTCTCCCTTCCGCGGCGTCGTATAGCGTGACTCCCCTGGCCAATGGCTGATCCCAAGACGAAAAAACTCCCGCTCCCCGAGCTGATCCGCCGGCTTTGGAAACCCTACTTGGCGCTTGCGGCCTATTTGAAGCCCTATCGCGGGCGCTTCGTCGCTGGGCTTGTCTGCGGCGTGGTCGCGGGTCTGCTGAACGGCGTCTTTCCGCTCGTCATCGGCATTGTTGGCAAAGCCTTTCCGGGCGGCGGGCAGTCCATGCTCAAACTCAATCCGCTTTCCAGCCGGGACGCCACCGGCCCCGGCATGCACGAAGCAGGGGGCTTCGTCTGGATCATCATGCTCATCCCGGCGGCGATCATCGCGCGCGGGATTTTCTCGTATTTGAATTCCTACTGCATGGCCTGGGTGAGCTACCGCGTGCTGCGCGACCTGCGCACCCAGCTCTTCGCGCACATTACGTCGCAGTCTCTCGATTTCTTCAACAAGGCCAAATCCGGCAAGCTCATCTCCCGCGTGCTAAACGACACGCGCATGGCGCAAAACGCGCTCACCTCGATCGCCGGAGATCTCGTGAAGGATCCCGTCGCGGTGATCACCGGCGTGGTCGTGCTTGCCACGATCGACTGGCGTTTCAGTCTCACGACGCTCGTCCTTTTCCCGATTTGTATTTTGCCCGTCGTCATCTACGGAAAAAAGGTCCGCAAGGCCGGCAAAGCCGAGGAGAACGAGGCCGGCACCATGGCTGTGATCCTGCAGGAGACGTTCTCCGGCATCCGCGTGATCAAATCCTTCGCCCGCGAGGGTTACCAGGCCGGCCAGTTCGATAAATCCAGCGACGAGCAGTGCCGCAACAGCATGCGGGTGCGCAAGAGCATCGACATCGTTCAGCCGATGATCGAGTCCGTCTCCGCGGTCGGTGTGGTCTTCGCGCTGCTCTATGTCGTCTATTTCGACATCAGCTTCATCAAGTTCGGCCAGCTCTGCGCCGGCATCTTCCTGCTCTATAATCCCGTCAAATCGCTGAGCAAGATTCCCATGCTCATGCAGAAGTGCCTGGCGTCCTCGACTTACATTTTCGAGATTATGGCGACCGAGCCCACGATCCAGGACGCGCCCGATGCGGTCGTGCTCAAGTCCTCGCGCGGCGACATCGAGTTCGAGCGCGTCACCTTCGGCTATGGCCCGGATGGCTACGCGCTCCAGGACATCACGCTCCGGGTCGAGGATGGCAAACAATACGCGCTCGTCGGCGCCAGCGGCGCGGGGAAGACGACGATGCTCGCGCTGCTGCTGCGCTTCTACGATCCGCAGTCCGGCGCGATCCGGCTCGACGGGCGCGACATCCGCGCGATCACGCAGCAATCTCTGCGCGAGCAAATCGGCATCGTCACGCAGGAGAGCTTCCTCTTCCACGACACGATCTACGAAAACATCCGCTACGGACGCCTCGACGCGACGAAGGCCGAGATCGAAGCGGCGGCGAAGCTCGCCTACGCGCACGACTTCATCGTGGCCCAGCCGCGCGGCTACCAAACCGTCGTCGGCGACAAGGGCAGCCTGCTCTCCGGAGGCCAGCAGCAGCGGCTCGCCATCGCCCGCGCGCTGTTGAAAAACGCACCCATCCTCCTGCTCGACGAAGCCACGTCGGCGCTCGATTCCGAGAGCGAGCGCATTATCCAGGCCGCGCTCGAACGGCTCGCGCAGGGGCGCACGGTCATCGCCATCGCGCACCGGCTGTCCACCATCCTCAAGTCCGACCGCATCGTCGTGATGGATCACGGCCGCATCGTCGAGGTCGGCACCCATCGCGAACTCCTCGCCGAGAGCGGCCTCTATCGCCGGCTCTACGAGATCCAGTTCCAGCATGAAGAAGCGGTCGCCGCCGCTTGAGCGCCTGAAATCGATCCACGGATTGCGCAGGTTTTCACAGATGCTGAATAAACGACGGAAATTTAATCTGCGTGAATCTGCGAAATCTGCGGATAAACCCCATCGCTTGCTTCCATGAAAATCCAGCGCGCCCTCATTTCCGTATCCGACAAGACCGGTCTCCTCGACTTCGCCAGGGGCCTCGCCGCCCTCGACATCGAGATCATCTCCACCGGTGGCACGGCGAACGTCCTGCAAAAAGCCGGGATTTCGGTGATCGAAATTTCCGAGTTCACCGGCTCGCCGGAAATCCTCGACGGCCGCGTGAAGACGCTGCACCCGAAGGTTCACGGAGGCCTCCTCTATCTCCGCGAAAATGTCGAGCACGCAGCCACCGCGCAAATTCACGGGATCGAGCCCATCGACCTCGTCGTCGTGAATCTCTACCCGTTCGAGGAGACGGTTGCGAAGGAAGACGTCACCCTCGCCGAAGCCATCGAGAACATCGACATCGGCGGCCCGTCGATGATCCGCAGCGCGTCGAAAAATTACCAATCCGTCACCGTCGTCACCGATCCCGCCGACTACTCCGCCGTGCTCGCCGAGATGCAGACGGAGGACGGCGCGACCACGCCGAAGCTCCGCGAGCGGCTTGCGATCAAGGCCTTCTCGACGACCGCCGCCTACGATCGGGCCATCGCCGGTTACCTCGGCGGCGGGCAGCACCCGGCCGGCATGTTCTCGCTGACGCTCCCGCTCGAGCAGCGCCTCCGCTACGGCGAGAATCCGCACCAGAAGGCCGAGCTCTACGGCGCCTTCGGCGATTACTTCGAGAAGCTCCAGGGCAAGGAACTCTCCTACAATAACATCCTCGACATCACCGCCGCCACGCGGCTCATCGCCGAGTTTGCGAAGCCGACGGTCGCGATCCTCAAGCACACGAATCCCTGCGGCGTCGCCACCGATGCAAATCTCAAGGCCGCCTGGGACAAGGCCTTCGCCACCGACAAGCAGGCGCCCTTCGGCGGCATCATCATCGCGAACCAGCCCGTCGATGCCGCGCTCGCCCGGGCGATCAGCGAGATTTTCAGCGAAGTCATTATCGCGCCGGACTTCGATGCCGAGGCGCGCACGGTTTTGCAGAAGAAAAAAAACCTCCGCCTCATGCGCCTGCTGCGCCTGCCCGGCGACGAATTCCGCGACGCGCGCTCCGTGCTCGGCGGCCTGCTCGTGCAGGACGGCGACAGCGCCGGCATTCACGAACTCGAGGCCAGCGTCGTTTCCGAGCGCCCGCCCACGAAATCCGAACTTGAGGCGATGGAATTCGGCTGGAGGGTGGTGAAGCACGTGAAGTCCAACGCCATCGTGTACGCGGGCGCGGACCGCACGCTCGGCATCGGCGCCGGCCAGATGTCGCGCGTCGATTCCTCGCGCATCGCCGTCTGGAAGGCGAAGGAGGCCGGCCTCTCGCTCAAGGGCAGCGCCGTGTGCAGCGACGCATTTTTTCCATTTCCCGACGGCCTCGTCGCCGCCGCGGAGGCCGGTGCGACCTGCGCGATCCAGCCCGGCGGCAGCGTGCGCGACGAAGAGGTCATCAAGGCGGCAAATGAACACGGCGTCGCCATGGTCTTCACCGGCATCCGGCATTTTCGGCACTAAGTTTTTATTGGTAAGGAGTCATTCTCTCCGTAGAAGGGTTCCTGACCCGCGCGCGGCAAAACCCGTCGCGTCGCGGTCAGAACTTCCACCACCCCATCCACCCAATCATGAGCACCTACGTTCCCTTGATCAGCTCCGGCGTCGCCGGTCCCCTCGGAGTCCTCCACCTGCCGCGTCTCTGGCAGAAAGTCTCCCTCGAGTCGCAGGGCAAACTGCATCCCGACTATCCCGGAATCGGCAAGGGCTACGACGCGATGGTTCTCGCGGCCCTGAATCTGAGCGAGGCGTCCGTTCGCGAGTTCATCAAGACCCGGCCCAGCTACGTCGCATTCGAGGCGTGGGTGAAGGCCCAGCCGGGCGTGAAGCTCGACAAGGCGACGATCTACAAAAACAACACGGCGATTCTCGGCTACATTCACGACGATGCGACGCGGAAGACCATCCTTTCCGCCGCCGGCCTGCCCGACGACGGCTCGGTGAACCCCGGCGCGGTGGATTTGAACAATCTCGACGACTGGACGACCTTCCACAAGGAAGTGCTCGCCTGATCCGGCCGGCTTGGATTGCCGCCGGAACTTCCCGGCGCGCAAGGCACGCAGCATGATCAAGCTCGGCGTCAACATCGACCACGTCGCCACCATCCGGCAGGCGCGCTATCGCGGCATGCCCGATTTGGCGAATGCCGAGCCGGATCCCGTGGCTGCGGCGCTGGCCGCCGAGCGGGGCGGCGCGTCGGGCATCACCGCGCACCTGCGCGCCGACCGCCGGCACATCCAGGATGCCGATATTTTCCGGCTGCGCGAGGCGATCGCGACGAAGCTCAATTTCGAAATGGGCAACACGCCGGAGATCATTCGCATCGCGCTGCGCGTGAAACCGGAGGACGCCTGCCTCGTGCCGGAGAACCGCGCCGAAGTCACCACCGAGGGCGGGCTCGATTGCGTCGCGAACGAGGCGGCCCTGCGCGAGACCGTGCTGGCCTTGCAGGATGCGGGCACGTGCGTGAGCCTGTTCATCGATCCCGACCCGGAGCAGATCGAGGCCGCGGCGCGACTGGGCGCGGAGTGCGTCGAGCTGCATACCGGCGCGTTTGCGAATGCGGTCGGCGGCGCGCAGGATGAGGAATTGCTGCGCCTCGTCGCCGGCGCGGAGCTGGCCGATTCGTTCGGCCTGCGCGTGAATGCCGGCCACGGGATCAACTACACGAACGTCGCAAAAACCCTGCGCATCCCGCACCTCGTCGAGCTGAACATCGGGCACTCCATCGTCTCGCGGGCCGTCTTTGTCGGCATCGAGCAGGCGACCCGCGAAATGGCCGGCCTGCTCGGCGCATGAGCGATCTCGACCGGTGGCTGGGCGAAAAGCTCGCCTGCCTCGAATCCCAAAGTCTGCTGCGCCGCCTCCGCGTGCTGGACTCGCCGCAGCAGCCGGTTGTCCTTATCGACGGGAGGCAGATTCTCAACTTTTCGTCCAACGACTATCTTGGTCTGGCCGCCGATGATCGGGTGCGCGAAGCCGGGATGGCCGCGATCAAGGAATACGGCGTGGGCGCGGGCGCATCGCGTTTGATCTGCGGGACGCTGCGTCCGCATGCCGCCCTGGAAGATGCGCTCGCGCAGTTCAAGCGCTCCGAGGCGGCGCTGACTTTCTCGACCGGGTTTGCGACGGCGCTGGGCGCGGTGCCTGCGCTGGTGGGATCGGACGACGTCGTCATTCTCGACAAGCTTTGCCACGCCTGCCTCGTCGATGCGGCTCGGATGAGCGGAGCGGCGATGCGGATCTTTCCGCACAACGACATCGGGAAGCTGGAGAGTCATTTGCGGTGGGCGCGCGCGAAACATTCCGCCGCGCAGATTCTCATCCTCACCGAAAGCGTCTTCAGCATGGATGGCGATCTCGCTCCGCTGCGCGAGATCGTCGAACTCAAGGACCGCCACGGCGCATGGCTGCTGGTGGACGAGGCGCACGGAGTGGGCGTGCTCGGCGCGCGCGGACGCGGACTGGCGGATGCGACTGGCGTGGCGGACCGCATCGAGATTCAGATGGGCACGCTGGGAAAGGCGCTCGGCGCCTCCGGCGGTTACATCTGCGGCAGCCGGAAGCTTGCCGATTTTTTCATCAATCGGGCGAGGACGTTCATTTTTTCGACCGCCCCTCCGCCGGCGTCTGCTGCTGCGGCGGCCGCCGCGGTGACGCTGCTCGATTCGGGAGAAGCAGAGCCGCTTCGCGACCGGCTCTGGAGCCACATCCGCATGCTGGCGTCCGCGATCGGTACCGATCCGTCCAGCGCGATTCTCCCGGTGCGCATCGGCGATGAGCGCCGCGCGCTCGACCGGGCATCGGCATTGCTGGAGGAGGGATTCCTCGTTCCCGCGATCCGGCATCCGACGGTGGCGAGGGGCGCGGCGCGGCTCCGGGTGACCGTGAGCGCGGCGCACACGGCGGAGCAGGTGGCATCGCTTGCGGCGACGATTCGGCGAGTGCGTGCTATTCGAGAATGACCTTCACCTTGCCGACCTTCGAGAAACGGCCGGTGGTGTCGATGGCGCGGATTTTGATGATCGTGGCCGGGGAGGTGATCGACGTCTTGAATTTCCACGACGCGGTTCCCTGCGCGGTTTTGAAGGATCCCGTGCCGACCTTGAACTCAACCCTGGCGATTCCGACGGAGCTGGATGCGGTTCCCCGGATGCGAACGCTCGGCTTGCCGGTCGTGATGGTTTTCTTCCCGGCAATCGTGAGCTTTGGTTTGCCGGGGGCGGGGGAAACGATCGGCGAAAATCGGAGCGCCCGGCTGTTGGTTCCGTCCGTCACCCAGAGCCTGCCGGCGGAATCGAGAGCGGAGCCGCCGGGACCGTTCATGCCCTGCGCGGCGGTCGCCGGGGCGCTCGTGGTGAAGTCTGGCTGACCGAGCACGACGTCGGCCGGGGCGCCATTCGCCAGCCCGTTTGCGCCGTCGAAGATCAGCACGCGGTTGTTGGAGCTGTCGCTGACGTAGAGCGATCCGTGGGCATCCGTCAGGACACCGACCGGGCCGCTCATTCCTGCTTGCGTGGTCGAAGGTGCGGTGGAGGCAAAATCGGCCTGGCCCAATACGCCGTCGGCCGGGGCCCCATCGATCCGGGCCGCCGCGTTGGCAAATCGCAACACGCGTCTGTTGCCAGTATCCGCAACCCAAAGCGTGCCGCTGCCATCCACGTGAACACCGCCGGGAGGGGACATTCCCGACGCGCTGGTGGCGGCTGCGCCGCTGGTGAAGTTGGCCTGTCCGAGCACTCCGTCCGCGGCAGCGCCATTGGCCTTCGCGGCGACATTGTCGTAGCGCAGCACGCGGTGGTTACCCCCATCGGCGACCCACAGATTGCCCGCGGAATCGGCCCAGGCGCCGCTGGGAGTTTTGAGCGTCGAAGCGGTCAGACCGGGCGCCGCCGTCGTGAAAGTCGCCTGCCCCAGCACGCGGTCCGCAGGCGGATTGTTCGAGAGGCTCGAGGCGACCAGATAACCCACCACGCGATTGTTTCCATCCGCCACCCAAAGCGTGCCGTTCCCGTCGATGGCCAGCGTGGTGGGAACGGCCAGCGTGCTTGCGCTGACAGAGCCGCCCTGGTTTGGCGAGGAGCCGGAAAAATTTGGCTGACCGAAGACGGCCTCGGCGTTCGAGCCGCTGGCCATCGCAGCGGCGCTCGAGAAGCGCAGGACGCGATTGTTGAACGCATCCGCAACGAACACCTTGCCCGTGGCGGGATCGATGGCGATGCCGGAAGGCGCCCGCAGGCTGGCCCCGGTCGGGGGTGTCAGGAAGCCACCCGACGTGAAGTTTGTCTGTCCGAGGACAAGATCGGCGGCCTGGAACGTCGAGAAGGAGGCGGCGGGCAATTGCGGGCAGATTCCGGCAAGAGCCGATCCCATGAGCGCGAAGAAGCGGAGGGATTTCTTCATCCTTCTCAAACTATTCCACATCTACGCGTCTGTGCGACAAGCGAAATCGGCCCGGCAGCTCCCGGGGCGTGAATCCCTTCTCCTGCACGAGCACTTTGAACGCCGCGCCCGCGCCGGTGTGATCCACGAGCTGCGCGTCGTGCAAGCTCGCATGCACCGCGCCGTGGGTCGCGAAAAATTCCGCCTGCGTGGTGAGCGCCGCCGTGCGCCAGCCGCAGTGCTCCGTCCACGCGCGCAGGTCGGTGAAATTCACGTCGCAGGTGATGTCCTGCCGGCCAAAGCGGTGATAGACCTCGACGCCCTCGTAGCGCTGATGATGGAAATACGCGCGCAACGTGCCGCGCGGCCGGCGGTGGTAGAGCGCGGGGGCCGTGTCGCCGTAATCGATCGTGAGCATCCGGGCCTCGCGCGCGGCGGCGGCCCACGAGGCGATCCACTCGGCCGCCGAGGCATGCACCTCCACCCGCTGACCGTCGGCGAAGTTCCCTGCGAAGGCGCTGCTTGGCGGCGGCGGGCGGTCCAGCGCGCATTCGATCACGCGTCCATTCTCGATGCGCACGCCCACTTCGATCCACGCGCCTTCCCGTCGCTCGAAGAGCTGGCACGGAAAGGCGTCGATGAGTTCGTTCGAGAAAGTTGCGGCCCGGCCGTCGCATTCCGCCAGGGCGTCGATCATCGATTCGTGCCAGCGCACGCGGTATTGCGGCAGGGCGCGCCGCTGCTCTTCGCGCAGGACCGGCGACGTTTCCACGATGTGATAGACGAGTCCGCGCCGCCGCAAGAGGCCAAGCCGGCGCAGCACGGTGCGCGCGAGTTCGCCCGTGCCCGCGCCCGCCTCGATCACATGCCACGCGCCCCGCTTCGCGGGCAGCCGATTGAGCCACAGCCAGCGTGCGAGCGCGGAGCCGAGCGCCTCGCCGAGGCTGGCCGACGTGGCGAAGTCGCCGCGCCGTCCGACGGTGCGGATGTTTCGCGCGTAGTAGCCGTGCTCGGGATGATACAGCGCCTCGCGGAGGTAGCGCTCGACGGGAATCACTCCGCCGCATTCGGCCTGGAGTCGCAGAAGAAACTCGATGGCCGCGCTCAAAGCCGCCCGAGCCGGAGGAGATGCGTCGCGCGGGCGACAAAGTCCACTGAGTTGGCCAGCAGTTCCCGTCCGAAGCCCGCGAGGGTGAGGCCCTGCGACGCCGCGATCAAAAAGATCGAGAGCACGGCGAGATTGAGAAGGTAAATGATGACGAGCGAGTAGAAGTTGCCGCCGTAGGTGATGTCGGTCTGCCCGCGCGGGATCATCCAGAGCGTGAAGGTGATGTGGAATCCCCACGTCGCGCCGATGAGCATGTAGAGCACGGGCCGAAACGGCGTCATGTCCCAAAACAACCCCGCCGCGCCGTAGATCGCGATCACGAGCAGGCTGTAGATCGGGAAGAAATACGGCGCGAGCGCGATCCAGGTATTGATGCGGTCGGAGAGAATGTGCCCGCCCTGCGGCGTGATGCGAAACTGGCTCACGCGGCCGCCGTGCAGCAGCACCCACAGCGCGTGGGTGAGTTCATGCCCGAAGACGTAAATCCACAGCGGCCGCGGCAGCGCGAGGAAGGCGACCAGCCACAGAACGAGCCCGAGCCCGAAGAACCAGAACTCCTCCGTCGCCCAAAAATGCTCGTGCAGCGCGGCCCGGGCGAAGGCCGTGAAGAAGGTCTCCGTAAGCACCCATGCGGGCGGCAGCAGAAACAGGCCGACGACGAATTTCACCCACCGCGTGGGCACCGTGGCGCGCAGATCCGGCGCGAGGGCCGCTCGCAGTTTCTCGTTGGAGCGCTTTCGGCGGGCCACGCTGCGGTTTACCGAATCCGGGAACCAGTCGCCAGCGTGAAGGTTTGCGCGGCCTCGGAGCGGAAGGAGGCAGTGTCGCATCGCTGGAAAATCGAAACGTGCTGAATCGGACGGTGCATTTTAGTTTTGGCTGAAATAGTCCGAATCCAGCTTCTTTACCTGATAAGTGACGACTGGCGTAACGCCGACTCCAAATTCGATCATCAGCTTAGAGAGGGTTGCTCCGTCGATCAGAATAATTCTGGAATCGATTCGAGATACGTAATCACGAGCGTCTTTGGTGAAATCTGACGTGGTGATGAATATGCCTTTGCGTGCGCGCTGCCCCTGAAGCGCGCCGGCGAATTTCTGAATCTCCGGTCGGCCGATCGTTGCCTCCCAGCGTTTCGCCTGGATGTAGATATTGTCCAATCCAAGGTGATCCTCCTTGATGATACCGTCTATGCCTTCGTCGCCGCTGCGACCAATCGCCCGTCCAGCATCCTTGCGACTCCCCCCGTATCCCATCTTCACGAGAAGTTCGACGACAACGTTCTCGAAAAGAGCCGGGTCGGTGGACTTGATATTGGAAAGTATGTCAGCGGCCAGCTCGGCGCTCAGTCGGTCATATGCTGACTCAAGGGCTTCGTGCGGAGTTTGTCCAAGCAACGACTCGGGCTCGCCAGCCCCGCCATCTTCCGACTTGTCTCGTCGGATTGCCTTGAATTCGACGAATTCGGGGAATCTTTCCAAAGATTTTTGACTGATCGCAACGGGTCGCTCTTGAAGCACGGAGCGCCCTCGGTCTGTGATCTGGAAGTATCCCCGCCTGGGTGACGCGAGAAGTCCTGCCTTCTTCAAATAGGTTCGAGCCCACCCGACGCGATTCGTAAAGACGGGTTGCTGTCCACTGGGAAGAAACTCGTTTCGCTCTCCGTCTGAAAGTGCGAATTCGTCCGCCAAAGCAAGAATCGCATCCTTTAATTGGTGCTCCTGGCCGTCACCCGCGAAACGGAGGAGCGGCAGCATGCAGGACTGATAATCGGGAATTGCCATATGCCTGCATTGCGTCTGCCGCGAAACGAAGAACGGTCGCGTCCGGAGAGCGCAAATTGGCCTTCCTATGCCCGGCCCATGTAGTTGCCCGTCCGCGTGTCGATGCGGATTTTTTCGCCCTCCTTGATGAAGAGGGGGACGTTGATGAGCTTTCCGGTTTCGAGCCTGGCGGGCTTTTGGACGTTGTTCGCCGAGTCGCCCTTCACGCCCGCGGCGGATTCGGTGACGGTGAGTTCCACCGTGGCGGGCAGCTCGACCTGGGCGGGCCGGCCCTCGAGGCTGAGCACGGAGACTTTCAAGTTCTCGACGAGGTAATCCTTCGAGTCGGCGAGGAGGTCGGCGTTGAGCGTGATCGTCTCGTAGGTCTCGGGATCCATGAAGTGGAAGCCCTGCGAGTCGGAGTAGCTGAATTCGAGTTCCTGGCGGTTGACATCGACGAGGTCGATTTTCTCGGTCGAGGAGAAGCGGATGTCGGCGGATTTGCCGGTGCCGATGTAGCGGACGATGACCTGCACAAACGCGCGGAGGTTGCCGGGTGTGCGGTGCTGGACTTCGAGGACGATGGCGGGGTTTCCGTTGTAGCGGATGGCCATGCCTTTGCGGAGATCGTTTGCGAGTGCCATTGAGGAGATTGGGTGAACGTAAGTGGATAGCCGGGGAGGGCGGCGGGGGTCAAAGGAGTTTGTGGCGCGACAAATCCTGCGAGTCAATGATGCCGACGGGCCGGCCCTCCGCATCGACGACGACGAGATCGTCGATGCGCCGCGTTTGCAAGACGTGCAGCACTTCGGCCGCGAGCCGGTCGCTGCGGATCGTGACGGGCATGGGCGTCATGAATCGCCCGACGGGATGATTCGCGATGTCGGGCGCCGCGGTGAAGTGGCGGGCGAAGTCTCCGTGCGTGAAAATGCCGAGAAGCCTTTCCGCCGGATCGACGATCACGGCGGCGCCGGCGCGCCGGGAATTCATCACCTTGATCGTATCGAGGATCGATTCGTCCGGGCCGACGAGGGCGAGGCGGTCCGCGCCGCGCATGATTTCGCTCACGCGCAGCAGGAGCGAGCGGCCAAGCTGGCCGCCGGGGTGGAAGCGGGCGAAGTCGTCCTTGTCGAAGCCGCGGGCCTCGAGCAGCACCATGGCAAGGGCGTCGCCGAGGGAAAGCATGGCGGTCGTGCTGGTGGTGGGCGCGAGATTGAGCGGGCAGGCCTCCTGCTCGACCCGCACGTCGAGCACGATGCCGGCCGCGCGAGCGAGCGAGGATTGCGGGTTGCCGGTGATGGCGATGAGTCCGGCGTCGAATCGGGCGAGGGCGGGGAGGAGATTGTTGAGTTCGTCCGTTTCGCCGCTGTAGCTGAGCGCGAGCACGACGTCGCCGTCGGACACGATGCCGAGGTCGCCGTGGAGGGCGTTCAACGAATTCAGGACGACGGCCGGGCTGCCCGTGCTCGTGAGGGTGGCGGCAATTTTTTCGCCGATGTGGCCGGACTTGCCAACGCCGACGACGACGATTTTTCCGCGGCGTCCCACGCAGGCTCGCAGCGCCTCCACCGCCTGCACGAAGGTCCCGTCGAGGCGGGCGGCCACGGCGCGGAGGCCCTCGATCTCGATGTCGAAGACGCGGCGGGCCTGGCCGAGGAAGTCCATGGGAACGGGGATTGTGCCGCGCCGGCCGGCGGGTGGCAAGCGTCGCGCGGCTTGTCGGCGGCGCGGGATTGCGCTAACTCTTTTTTCATGAAGGCACTGCTCGCCATCGGGTTCGCACTGGTCGCCGCAAGCGCGATGGGACAGGAGTTCGTCGCGCCGCATGCCCCGAGGAAGGCGCCGGTCGTTCATGAGCCGGTGGCGCCGAAGCCGACAATCGAAGGCATCGTGAAGGAAATCTTCACGATCAAGAAACCGTGGCAGCTCGTGAATCCCCTCGCGCCCAAGGAATACGGCAACGGCGAAAACAACGTGGCGCACAGCGACCGCGACCCGGGCAAGCCGAAGGGCTTCATTTTATTCGCCTTTGAGTGGTAACGAACCGGTCGTCGCGTTTTTCTGCGCGACCTACCTCAAGCCGGAGATGCACCACCTGCACCGGCAAATCCTCGCGCTGGACGGCTGGCAGCCGCTCGTGCTCGCGCAAAAGGTCGAGAACCCCGGCACGTTTCCGATGGACGGCCTCGAAGTCGTGCCGCGTTCGCCCTGGCGTTTCGCCGCGCGGGCCGTCGAGAGGCATTTCACCCTCGCGCCGTGGCAAATCAGCCGCGGCGAGACGGCGCGTCTGCGCGCGGTCCTGAGCGAGCGGCGGGCGCGCGTGCTGCATGTCTTCTTCGGCAATGTCGCGGTGCATTTGCTGCCGCTGATCGAGAGCGTCGAGATTCCGGTCGTCGTTTCGTTCCATGGCGCGGATGTGGCCGGCGACATCGCCACGCCGGGCTATCGCGCCGCGCGGAAGCGCATCTTCGCACAGGCGGCGCGCGTGGCGTGCCGGAGCGAGGCGCTGGTCGAGGCGGTGCACCGGCTCGGGTGTCCGCGCGAGAAACTGACCGTCATTCGCACGGCCCTGCCGGAGCTGGAGTTTCGCGAACGGGCGTTGCCTGCGGACGGCTCGATTCAACTCGTGCAGGCGTGCCGGCTGGTTCCGAAGAAGGGGCTGGTGACGACTCTTGCGGCTTTTGCAAAGCTCTCACCGCGCCACCCGAAAATGACCCTTGTGATCGCCGGCACCGGACCGCTCGATACGAAGCTGCGCGAGCGGGCGGCGCAGCTCGGCGTGGCGAGCCGGGTGCGCTTCGCGGGATTTCTCGATCAATCGGCGCTGCGCGAGCTCTTCGCTTCATCGCACGTCTTTTTGCATCCGAGCGAAACGGTGGCGGGCGATGTGGAAGGGATCCCCAATGGGCTGCTCGAAGCGATGGCGACGGGGCTGCCGGTGGTCGCGACGCGGCACGGCGGCATCCCCGAGGCGGTCGAACACGAGGTCGGCGGCCTGCTGTGCGAAGAGCGGGATGCCGGCGGCGTGGCGGAGGCGGTCGAGCGGCTGATCGGCGATCCGGGCCTGTATGCGCGGATCGCGGCGGGCGGCGCGGCGGCGGTGCGGTCGAAATTTTCCCGCGCGGCGGTGGCTGAAGCGCTGGACCGGCTCTATCGCCAGGTCAGCGCCGGATAGGACGCTTTTTCGAACAAGGTGGCCGGCGCTATTTCATCCGGTCGCCGATGGGGATGACGAGCACGGGAATGCGGGCGCGCTTGAGCACGCCGGTGACGACGCTGCCGGCGAAGAGATTGTAGATCGCGCCGTGGCCGTGCGAACCCAGCACGATGAGCGTGGCGCCGCGGTCTTCCGCCTGGTTGACGATTTCGTCGGCGGCGAGCCCGACGATGGCGGCGGTTTCTACGTTCTCGAGTCCTTCGGCGAGGCGGTTGAGGTGTTCCTTCTGGGCGGCGAGATCCTCCTCCATGATCGGCGGCGGAGCGGTCTCGATCACGTCCATCGCAGCGCCCACCGGCACGTAGCTGGCGATCGGTTCGACCACATGGAGCAGCACGAGACGGGCATCGAGCGAACGCGCAAACTCCGCGGCGTTGGCGACAACCGTGAGGGAGGCTTCGCTGAAATCGACGGCGGCGAGGAGGGTTTTCATGCCTGCACTATCCCACGAGCGACCGTGTCTTGCGAGCTTTTCGGGCGCTGACATAGTGGCGGGATGGAGGACCTGTTCACCCCGGACGACGCGCACGCGGCCATTCCCGCGTCCGCGCCGCTCGCCGCGCGGATGCGCCCGCGCACGCTCGACGCGGTCGTGGGCCAGCGGCACATCATCGGGGAGGGGAAGCTGCTACGCCGCGCCATCGAAGCGGATCGGGTCTCGTCGCTACTTTTCTTCGGGCCGCCGGGCACGGGCAAGACAAGCCTCGCGCAGGTGATCGCGGCGACGACGCGGTCGCGATTCGAGCGGATGAACGCGGTCGAGAGCAGCGTGGCGGATTTGCGGCGGGTAATGGCCGCGGCGGCGGTGCGGGCGGAGCGGGGCGGGCCGCCGACGCTGCTCTTCATCGACGAGATTCACCGGTTCAACAAGGCGCAGCAGGACGTGCTCCTGCCCGACGTCGAGAGCGGGCGCGTGCGATTGATCGGGGCGACGACGCACAACCCGTATTTCTACGTGAACTCTCCGCTCGTTTCACGTTCGCAGGTCTTTCAGCTCGAGCCGCTCACCGAGGCCGATCTGCGCGAGCTGCTGGATCGGGCGCTCGCCGACGCGGAGCGCGGGCTGGGCGGGCGGGGCATCGTGCTCGATGGGGACGCCGCGGCGCATCTCGCGACGATCAGCGATGGCGATGCGCGCAAATGCCTCAACGCGCT
>JAQTOP010000085.1 GCA_028713285.1 Terrimicrobiaceae bacterium | reverse complement strand
TCGAGCTTGCCGTCCTGGCCCTTGGGCGCGGCCCAGCTTTCCCAGCGATAGGCGGGTTCGAGGATGAAGGTGTATTTCTTCCCGCCGAGCGCGGCTTCGTCGGCTTTGTCGCGCTCGAGGCCGTCGAGGTATTTCAGGAAGAGGAGCCACGAGGTCTGCTCGGTGTAGTCCAGCTCGGTGGTGCAGCCGGCTTCCTTGCGGAGGACGTCGTCGATGTTGCGGAAGGCTTGTTCGAACATGGGGCGGCTAATGCTGCTGTGCGCGAAAGCCGGCAAGATTCCCGCAAATGCTGGCGGAGGCGAGCAAAAGCCGGAGGCTGCGGAGAGAACGCGCTGGAAGCGGCCCCGATCTCGCAGTCCGCGGATTTCCCAAATCGCAGTTGCCGCCTGGCATGCGGTCCGCTCTAACTAGCTCCCCGGAATGGCAGCGCAAAGGGAGACATCGGATTACATTTCCACGGGCATCGCGAAGATCGATGCCGACATCGAATACCTCATCGACCGCCTCGCCGCCGTGCTGGAAACCCTCGGCGAGAAGGAAACCGCCGGTCTGCTTCCGTGGAAGGCGGGCGTCTCGTTCGACGAAGCGGTCGCCGCCGGCACGCAATCCATCGAGCAGGCCTATTCCATCGCCTTCCAGTTGCTCAACATGGTCGAGGAATGCGCCGCCGGCCGCACACGCCATCTGCGCGAGATCGCCGGGCAGTCCTGCGACAACACCGGCACCTGGGCCTACTACCTGCGCCGCCTGCAAAATGGCGGCTTCACCGCCGCGCAGATCGCGGAAAGCCTCCCCGGCGTGCGCGTCGAGCCCGTGCTCACCGCCCACCCCACCGAGTCGAAGCGCCCCGCCGTGCTCGCGCAGCACCGCGTGCTCAACGGCCTGCTCGAGTCCATCGCCGCACCCGGCCAATCGCCCGCCGAGCGGGCCCGGCTCCGCGAGGCCCTCACCGTCGCCCTAGAACGCCTCTGGCGCTCCGGCGAGATTCTGCTCGAGAAACCCGAGATCGCCACCGAGCGGACCGGCATCCTTTTTCACCTGCGCGACGTGTTTCCCCGCGCGGTCGCCCTGCTCGACCAATCGCTCGCCGAGGCCTGGGAAGGCGCGGGATTTCCCAAGGATCTGCTGGAATCGCACTCCGCCTGGCCGCGCCCGCGCTTCGGCACATGGGTCGGCGGAGACCGCGACGGACACCCATTCGTCACTGCCCAGGTAACGCAGGAAACCCTCACCGAGCTGCGGCGAAGCGCGTTTCTCGTGCTCGACCGCGAGCTGCGCGCACTGGCCTCCGCGCTCCCGCTCTCGGTGCTCGTGCAGCCCGCCCCGCCGGCGCTCGAGAAACGCCTCGCCGAGACGGCCGCCCTCGTCGATCCGCAGCGCGTCGCCGAAATCCGCCGCCAGCACGCCGACGAGCCGTGGGAACAATTCGTCCTTCTCCTGCGCGAGCGCCTGCCGCTGGATCGCAACCGCGACGAGAACGCCCTCATCGTCGAAGAACCCGGCTCCTATCGCTTCGCCGAGCAGCTTGATGCGGACCTCGCCACGCTCCACGAGTCGCTCGTGGCCATCGGCGCGGAGCGGCTCTCCCGCAGCGCCGTGTGGCCATTGCGCCGCGCGCTCGATGTCTTCGGATTCCACCTCGCCGCGCTCGACATCCGCCAGAACAGCGCGTTCCACGACCGGGCGATCAGCCAGATTCTCGCCGCCGGCGGCTTCGCCGACTCGAACTTCGGCGAGTGGCCCGAGGAGAAACGCGTGGAATTTCTCACCGCAGAGCTGAGCGGACCACGGCCCTTTCATTTCTCGGACTCGCGCATCGGACCCGAGGCGGACGCCGTGCTCGATTGCTATCGCGTGCTGCGCTCGCACGTCACGCGCTATGGTTCCGAGGGCATCGGCGCGCTGATCGTGAGCATGACGCGCTCGCTTTCCGACCTGCTCGCCGTCTATGTGCTCGCCCGCGAAGCCGGCCTCACGCGCTGGGAGGACGGCAAACTCATTTGCGATCTTCCCGTCGTGCCGCTCTTCGAGACGCAGGACGATCTTGAGCGGAGCGCCGGTCTCATGCGGGCATTCCTCGCCCATCCGGCCACGCTGCCGAGCCTGCGGCACCAGCAGACGCAGCGGCGCAGCACGCCGGCGCGCACGGCGGTGCGGCCCATTCAGCAGGTGATGATCGGCTACAGCGACAGCAACAAGGATTGCGGCATCCTCTCGAGCCAGTGGGCGCTCTACAAGGCGCAGCGCGAACTCACGCAGGTCGGCCGGGATGCCGGCGCGCAGATTCGATTCTTCCACGGGCGGGGCGGGACGATCAGCCGAGGCGCGGGGCCGATCCATCGCTTTCTCGACGCCCTGCCGGCGGGCACGATCCATGGCGATTTCCGCCTTACCGAGCAGGGGGAGACCATTGCGCAAAAATACGCGAACCTTCCGACCGCCGCATTCAATCTCGAGCTGCTTCTCGCCGGGGTCACGGCCGTGTCCATCGAGCAGAGCGCGAGCGGCACGGCGCCGATGCCCGAGCGGGACGAGGTGTGGGAAATCCTCTCCCACGCCAGCACCGCGGCCTACACGGAATTCGTCCATGCCGACGGGTTCACCGATTTTTATTCCCACGCCACGCCCATCGACGCGCTGGAAGTCACGCGCATCGGCTCCCGACCCGCGCGTCGCACCGGCCGCCGCACGCTTGCAGACCTGCGCGCGATTCCGTGGGTTTTCAGCTGGAATCAATCCCGCTACTACCTGCCCGGCTGGTATGGCGTGGGCTCGGGACTCGAAGCGCTCGCGACGACCCGGCCGGCCGTTTTTTCCGAAATTCGAGGAAACCTGCGCGAACGCCCGGTGCTGTATTACGTCCTCACCAACGTCGAGACGAATCTCGCGAGCGCCGACCCCGGCATCATGGCCGCCTATGCCGACCTCGTGCCCGACGCCGCGCTGCGCGAGGCATTCCTTGCCCGCATCACCGCCGAGTTTGAAAAGACGCGCCGCATGCTGGACGACATCTTCCAAGGCCGCGTCGAGGACCGCCGCCCGCGCATGCTGAACACGCTCCAGCGCCGTGCCGAGGCCCTGGGCGTGCTGCACCGCCGCCAGATCGCGCTCCTGCGCGAATGGCGCGCCGCAAAATCAGCCGAGGACGCCGCGGCCCTGCTGCCGCGCGTGCTGCTCTCGGTCAACGCCATCGCGAGCGGATTGCGCACGACGGGATAGAACTCTGGCGACCGCCGGACGTCCGGCGCGGTCCGTCAACTCAAAAAGGAATGTCGTCGTCCTCGGGCTCCGCGGGTGGACGCGATGCGGGAGCGGAACTTGCGCCCGGACGGGAACGGGGCGCCGGAGCCTCTTCATCGCCGCCGCTGCGGCCTCCGCCCCCGTCGCGCGAGCCGAGGAGTTGCAGATTCTCGCCGACGACGCGCAGTTTGCTGCGCTTCTGGCCGCTTTGCTTGTCCTCCCAGCTATCGAGCTGGAGGCGGCCTTCGATGTAAATGGGCCGTCCCTTTTTGGCGTATTCGTTGGCGACCTCCGCCTGCCGGCCCCAGAGCGTGACATCCACGAACGTCGTCTCCTCCCGCTTCTCGCCGCCCTCGGGCGTATAGACGCGGTTGATCGCGAGACCGAGTTCGACGACCGCGGTGCCTTTCGGCGTGTATTTGATCTCGGGATCGCGGGTGAGATTCCCGATGAGGATGACTTTGTTGACGTTCGCCATGGTCCGGGTGGATTCCTTGAGTTTTCCCTGGATGAGCCTCAGGCCGCGGCTTTCGCCGGGGGCAACACGAGATAATTCTGCAACGTCACGTCCGCGTCGAGCTTCAACTTGGCGCGCAACTTCTCGAGCGTGGCGGGGTCCGTCGCGATGATGAAGTTCACGTAGTAGGCGGACTTCTGGTGATCGTGCGGGTAGGCAAATTCGCGCCGCTCGAGGCGCTGCACCTGCTCGACGGTGATTCCGTCCGCGGCGAACTCCCGTTCGAGGCGCTCGATGATTTCCTTCGAGCTGTCTTCTTTGCCGCGCGTGTTCAGGGCGAGCAGGGCTTCATATCGTTTTTTCATGATTCAGTTTGTTTCGTTGGAGTTGTAGCGGTTCATGGCGGCGGCCAATCCGCTGGCCTGGGCAAGTTCGACGGCGTCGGCCGCCCGGTTCACCGCCTCGTCAAGTTCCGCGCGTTCCGATGCGGAGAATTTTCCCAGCACGTGGCCCGTGAGCGAATCCCCGGCGGCGCGGGGGTCGCCCAATCCGCCGATTCCCACGCGCAGGCGCGGCACCTGCTCGGTGCCAAGATGCATGAGCGCTGAGGCCAGACCGTTGTGCCCGCCATCGCTGCCCGAGCGGCGCAGCCGCAGGCGGCCGAGCGGAAGGGCGGCATCGTCGATGATCACCAGCACCTCGTCCGGCTCGATTTTGAAATAGTGCGAGAAATCGCCAATCGACTCGCCGCTGAGGTTCATGAACGTCATGGGTTTCATGAGCACGAGTTCCCCCGCGCGGGCCACGTCAGCGTTCCACTTGGACTCATGAACGAATTGCGCGTCGAAACGACGCGCGAGCGCGTCCGCGACGAAGAAGCCAACGTTGTGGCGGGTGTGGTCATATTCCCTGCCGGGATTCCCGAGTCCGGCCACGAGGCGAAAGCAGGAGCCCTCCATACGGGAAAGGGTTTATTTCTTCTCAGCCTCGGCTTCCGGCTTCTTTTCCTTGATGACCTCGGGCGCAGCAGGCGCCTCGGCGACCACGGGCTCCTCCGCAACGGTCGGCTCGGAAACGAGGAAGACGGTGATGTCGGCGTCGGCCAGCGCGGTGACGCCGGCGGGCAGCGTGAGATTCTTCACGTGGATCGAGTCGCCGATGTTGAGTCCGGAGACATCCACCACCACGAGATCGGGCAGGTTTTGCGGCAGACACTCGATGTCCAGCGAGCGCAACTGCTGCTGGAGCAGGCCGCCGTGGGTCTTCACGCCGATGGGCTCGCCGACGGATTCGATGGGAACCTCCGAGGTGATCGTCTCGGTCGTCGAGACAGCGTGGAAATCGATGTGCAGAATCTCGCCCCGCACCGGGTGATGCTGGATCTCCTGGATGAGCGAGAGCTTGTTCGTGGTCCTGCCGGCGTGGGCGATTTCGAGATCGACGAGCACGTGCTCGCTCGCGGCGTGGGCGAGCAGGGTCTCGATGGCCTTGCGGTCCACTTCGAGATTGGCGGGAGTTTCGTGCGCGCCGTAGATGACGGCGGGCACGGCGCCGCGCGCGCGCACTTGCTTCACGGCATTGCGACCGGCCTCGAGGCGCGGACGGGCGGAGAGTTTTACTTGGTTGGCCATAACGGAATTACTGTTCGGTTTTTTTCTTCAATTCAAAGAGCGATGTCACCGACTCGTCTTCGTGGATGCGCTTGATGCCTTCGCCCAGCAGCTCGGCTACGGATAGCACCTTTACGCAGCCAGCCGCGCCCGAATGAACCGGCGTGCTGTCGGTGGTGATCAATTCCTTGATCGGAGAGTTCTTTAATCGCTCAACCGCCAAATCTGTCAACACCGCGTGCGAAATGCCAGCATAAATCTCCTGCGCCCCGCGGTCGCGCAAAATGGCCGCGGCATTCGTGATGGTGCCCGCCGTCTCGGTGAGGTCATCGACGATCAGCACGTTGCGTCCATAGACGTCGCCGATCACATGCGAGGCCTCGGTTTCGGTGGAGGATTTACGCTTCTTCACGACGATGGCGAGGCTCACCCCGAGGGCCTGCGCGTAGGCCGATGCCATTTTGACGCCGCCGACGTCGGGCGAAACAACCACGAGGTTTTCCAGATTGCGCGACGACAGGTAATGCATGAGGACCGGCAGCGCGTAGAGGTGATCGACCGGAATGTCGAAAAATCCCTGCAATTGCTGGGCGTGGAGGTCCATCGTGAGCACCCGCTGCACGCCCGCGGCGACGAGGAGATTCGCGACGAGCTTCGCCGTGATCGGCACGCGCGGCTGATCCTTCCGATCCTGCCGGGCGTAGCCGAAGAACGGAATCACCGACGTGATCCGCGCCGCGCTCGCGCGCCGGGCCGCATCCACGAGGATGAGCAACTCCATGAGATTCTGGTTCGTCGGCGGACACGTCGGCTGCACGATATAGACGTCGCGCCCGCGAATGTTCTCGTTGATTTTGACGAATGTCTCGCCGTCCGGAAAAGAACTCACCGAAGCGTCGCCAAGCGGTTCGCCAAGATAGGCGCAGATGGATTCGGCGAGTTTCCGGTGGGCCGTGCCGGTGAAGATTTTCAGTTCGGGCGTGTGGAGAAGCATGGGAGTGGCCCGTCGAATGCTAGGGAGGCACTGCAAGCTGGCAATGCCAAAATCTCCGTCACGAATGCCCGGCTCCAAACCGAGACTACGCGGTCGTCGGCTCGTCGGCTGGCAGCGGAGCAATGGCGGTTTTGCGCGGCAGAAGAAGGGTCAGCGCCCACGCGAAGGCCACCAGCGCGCTGCCAAGCCACAGCGGTGTCCGGGCATAGACGGCTGCGTGGCGGCTGACGTCCAAGGCGAGCAGGCAGCCGCCGACCGCCGGTCCGACCCACCGCGCCAGCGCTCCGCCCGACTGGAGGAGCCCAAGCGCGCGACCCTGCCAGTGCCCATCGACGCTGCGGGAGGCAAGGCTCGTGAGCGTCGGCATCAGCAGGCTGTTCCCGACAGCCACACCGGCGCTGTAAAGAACGAGCGTGCCGAGACCGGTCGCCAGCGGCAGCGCAAAAAGGCTCGCGGCGAGAATCAACGCGCCCGATGTCGCCAGCCGGGCTTCGCCACAGCGCTTCACCAGCCTGCCAATCAGGCCGCCTTGAATCACGACGCCGATCAATCCGACCAGCGCAAGGAGATTGCCCGTCCCCAAGGTGCCGATTCCAAAACGGTGAGACACGAACAGCGCATAGACGAATGTCATCATGGAAAAACCGGTGGTCAGGAAAAAATAGATGGCCGTGACTGAGAGATAGACGCGGCGGTTGCAATGCTGAAGGACTTCGAAAATCGACGACCGCCTTTGAATTCCGCGCCGGTCTGCAGGCAGGCTCTCGGGCAGTATGGCGAGCACAAGAAACGCGTTTGCCAGCGCAAGGCCCGCAGCGAGCAGCATGGGTGACTGATAGCCGAATTTCCAGCTCATCAATCCACCGATCGCCGGACCGAACATGAATCCCAGGCCGAACGCCGCTCCGATGAGGCCCATCGCCCTGGCGCGCTCCTCGGGCGTGGAAATATCGGCGATGTAAGCCTGCGCGGTGCCGATATTGCCGCCCGCGGCCCCATCAATGACGCGCGCGACGAAAAGCATCCACAGCGCACCGGCGGTGCCCATGAGGAGAAAACCGATCGCCGATCCGAGGATGCTGACGAACAACACCGGCTTGCGGCCGACGCGATCCGAGACCTTTCCCCACAACGGCGCGAAAAGAAATTGCGCGAGCGAGAAGACCGCGACCAGCAGGCCATTCTGCTGCGCAGTGGCGCCGTAGTGCTCGGCATAGAGCGGCAGGACCGGAATCACGATGCCGAACCCGATCATGTCGATCAGGATCGTGAGGAAGATGATGCCGAGCTGGGCGCGTTTGGTGGTCATCAAGGGCGGAGGGTGGCGACGCGGCAGGCGCGGTCAATGGCAGCCGCAGCCTCCGGATCCGCAGCCCCCTCGCGGTCTCGGCGCGGGGGCGGCGGACCGTTTGCCCCTGGCCAGATAGCCGAAGCCGCCCGTGATCACGCGCCGGATTTCTTCGCCGGTCTCGGGATGTGTGCGCAGCGCATCATCCTTCATGCTTTGCCTGATCTCGTAGCGGTGGGCAGGGCGCTTCACGGTCTCGTAAACGTAAGTCGGCATGACCGGACTCTAGAACCTTCCCGCAGCCTCCGCAAGACGGCTGAACACCCGGACGGCTGCTGCGGAATCGCCTGACGAAATCGCAGGACAAAAAAAGAAAAGGCCGTCTGCCAGAGACGGGCAGGCGGCTTTTTTCCTCGGGAGGGAAAGCGTTTAGCGTTTCGAGAATTGAAAACGCTTGCGGGCGCCCGGCTGACCGGACTTTTTCCGCTCCTTCATGCGCGGATCGCGCGTGAGAAGACCTTCTTTTTTGAGCACCGGGCGCAACTCCGGGTTGATCTCGATGAGCACGCGGCTGATCGCAAGGCGCAAAGCTCCGGCCTGGCCGCAAATGCCGCCGCCGGTCGTGCTCACGCGCAGGTCATACGCGTGAACGCTGTTGGCCAGCTCGAGGGGACGGAGAATCTCGTTCTGCAACGAGAGGCCCGGAAAATAATCGGTGAAGTCGCGCTCGTTTACGCGGATCGAACCGGAGCCGGCGCGGGCCCAGATTTTGGCGATCGCGTTTTTGCGGCGGCCGGTGGCGGTGTGTTCGTTGCTCATTTTACAAATTTAGAGGGTGGCGGCCTTCGGATTCTGAGCCTCATGCGGATGCTCGGCGCCGCTGTAAACTTTCAGCTTGCGATAGGTGGTGGCGCCGAGGGCGTTGTGCATGATCATGCCCTTGACGGCCCGTTCGACGAGCAGCTCGGGCCGGCGCTCGCGGCGGGCGCGGAAGGTTTCGTGCTTATGGCCGCCCACGTAACCGGAGAAGCTCATATAGGTTTTCTGCACGTCCTTCTTGCCGCCGACGCGGATGTGGTCGGCATTGATGACGACCACGAAATCGCCGGTATCGACATGCGTGGTGTAAATCGCCTTGTGCTTGCCACGCAGCAGGGTTGCGGCCTTGACGGCAACCTGCCCAAGCATCTGGTCCTTGGCGTCGATCACCCACCAGTCTCGTTTTACGTCTTGTGCTCTGGCCGAAAAGGTCTTCATGGAAAAGGGTCAAGAAGAGACCATCCCTCCGCCGACTTGTCAAACCAGAAATCGTCGAACTTTCCCGCCTCGCAAAATAATCCCCGCGCGCGCATTCTTTGACCGGGCGCCCAACTTGTGCGGTAATCCCGGGCCGGTGAAGATTTCTTTGTTCGTTCCCTGCTTCGTGGATCAGTTTTTTCCGTCCGTGGCGATCAGCATGGTCAAAATCTTCGAGCGGCTCGGCCACGAGGTGGACTACCCCGAGATCCAGACGTGCTGCGGCCAGCCACCGTTCAACTCGGGCTACTGGGACGAGGCGCGCAATCTCGCAGGCCACTCGATGGACACGTTTCGCGACGCGGACGTCGTCGTCGGCGCCTCGGGCTCCTGCGGGGCCATGATGAAGGTATTCTATCCCGAGCTGTTTCACGGCCACGCGCGCGAGGCCGAGGTGCGGGCGCTCGCCGCGAAGTCGCACGAGTTCTCCTCGTTCCTCGTGAATACACTCGGCGTCACCGACCTGGGCGCGCGCTTCGAGGCGAAGGTCACGTTTCACGACGGCTGCCACGGCCTGCGCGAGCTGGGCATCAAGCGCGAACCTCGCGAGCTGCTTCGCAACGTGCGCGGGCTGGAACTCGTCGAGATGACCGAGGCCGAAACATGCTGCGGGTTCGGAGGAACCTTCGCCGTGAAATATCCCGAAATTTCCACCGCGATGGGCGAGGTCAAATGCGCGTCCATCCTCGCGACCACGGCGGACTGCGTGGTGTCAAACGACTCGAGCTGCCTCATGCAAGTCCAGGGCATTCTGCGGAGGCAGCGCTCCGCCGTGAAGTGCCTGCACCTCGCCGAGGTGCTCTCGGGGACGGACTGACCCCGCCGCAAAAAAATGGCGGCCCCGACCGAAGCCGGAACCGCCATTTTCCATTCGAGACAAATCGTTTAGTTGTCCTTCTGCTTTTCCTTGCGCTGCTCCTGGTGCTGCTTGCGGATCGCCTCCAGCTTCGTCTGCTGCTCGGGCGTAAGAACCTCGTTGATCTTCTTTTTCGTGTCCTCCATGATCGGCTTCGCCTTCTCGCGCTTCTGCTCGCGCGAGAGCGACTTGTCCTGGAAGATCGGATCGAGCGCCGTCTTCTGCTCGTCGAAAATCGCCTTCAGCTTGCCGATTTGATCATCGCTCAGGCTCAGATCTTTTTTCATGCGATCCAGCCGCTCCTCGATGCTCATTCGATGGGGCGGCGGCCCGCCCGGAGGTGGTCCGGCATCGCCCTGCGTTTGGGCGGAAAGCGGAATCAGGGGAAACAGCGCCGTCGCGGCGCCGCACAATGCGAGGAGAGGTAGACGTTTCATGATGGTGGTTACTTAGTCGGAAACCCCGCGCCGCAGGCGGGGTTGCGGGAAACTTTCCAGCCCGTCGCCGGCCTTGCGTGCCGGCGATCACCCGCGCATAATTGGCACCTCGATGTCCGCGCCCGCAACCTCCGCCCAGTTCCATCGCGACGCCGGGCGCGTCGCGCACGATCTGCGGCACCGCGAGCTCATGCAGAAAGCGCTCGGCGGCTATTACCTCAAGCGCGACGAGCAGAAGGCGAAATACACCGACTGGCAGCAGGCGCGCACGGCCGCCGCTGGGATCAAATACGAAGCCGTCAATCATCTCGACCGCCACCTTGTGGAGTTCGCGGAAAAAATTGCGGCGCGCGGCGCGAAGGTTTTCTGGGCCTCCGACGGGGCCGAGGCCACCGCCTACATTTGCCGTGTAGCCCGCGAAGGCGGCGTAAAAACCGTCATCAAGTCCAAGACAATGACCGGCGAGGAAATCCATCTCGCACAGGCGCTCGAGCAAGCGGGCCACGAAGTCGTCGAGAGCGATCTCGGCGAGTTCATCGTGCAGCTCCGCGAGGAGCCGCCCTACCACCTCGTATTTCCCTCGATGCATCTCACGCGCGGCGAAATCAGCGAGACCTTCGAGCGAAAGCTCGGCTCGCCCCACGCCGGGACGCCGGAGGAACTCACCATGATCGCGCGCGGCGTGATGCGGCGGAAATTCTGCGCCGCCGACATGGGCATCAGCGGGGCGAACTTCGCCGTCGCCGAGACAGGCATGATCTCGATCACGGAGAACGAAGGCAACGCGCGCCTCAGCACGAGCCTGCCGCGGATCCACGTCGCCATCGTCGGCATCGAGAAAGTCGTTCCGCGCCTGGACGACCTCGCCATCCTCCTGCCCATGCTTGCGACCGCGGGCGCCGGCCAGCCCATCACCGCCTACAATACGATGCTCGGTGGCCCGCGCCAGCCCGGCGAGATCGACGGACCCGAGGAGATGCACATCGTCCTGCTCGACAACCAGCGCACCCGCATCCTCGCGGATCCCGAGCAGCGCGACGCGCTCCATTGCATCCGCTGCGGCGCGTGCCTGAACGTCTGCCCGATTTTCAAAAACGTCGGCGGGCACGCCTACGGCACGACCTATCAAGGCCCCATCGGCTCGGTCATCACTCCGCACCTGCGCGGCCTGCAAAATTGGAAGCACCTCTCCGCCGCCTCCACGCTCTGCGGCGCCTGCACCGAGACGTGCCCGGTGCGCATCGACCTCCACCATCATCTCCTCCAGAACCGCCGGAACGCCGTCCAGGGCAAGGCCGCCTTTTTCGAGAAATGGCTGTGGCGCGGATTTGAACTCGTCATGCGCCGCCCCCGCCTCTACCGGCTCGCCGCGCCGCTCAACCGCCTCGCGACGAAATTCCAGCCGCTCATCCAGCGCACGCCGCTCAATCCCATCCGCGCATGGACGAACACGCGCGATTTTCCGAAGGCCCCCGCCCAGTCGTTCAAGGAAACCTGGCGGCAGCGCCGCAACGCTCCATCCGCTCCCGATGCAGACCGTGCCTGATTCCCGCGACCGCATTCTCGCCCGCATCCGCGAGGCCCTCCAGGCGCCCGCGCCGCGGCGCCACCTCCAGACCCACGGCCCCGCAGCTCCAGCCGACGGCTCCGCGAAATCTCCCGAGGCATGGCTGCCCCCCGTGCCGGCGGACCGGGAAGGCCGCGTCGCGCTCTTCGCGAAGAATTCCGCGGATTTGAAAACCGAGTTCGTCCGTTGCGCGAATCACGCGGAGGTGCGCGCGCGGCTGGACGCGCTGGCAGCCGGGGCCGGCTGGCGTCGCGTCGCCGCCCATCGTTTCGCGGCCGGCGAAGACGCCATCAACTCTCTCGGGCTGCCCGTCACGTGGACGGACAGCGGCTATACGGTGCCCGACATCGAGTCCGCCGACGCCGCAATCACGGGCTGCGACTGCCTCGTGGCGCAGACGGGCAGCGTGCTCGTGACTTCCCGCAGCGCGGGCGGCCGCGTGCTTTCCGTCCTGCCGCCGCATCACGTCATTCTCGCCACGCGCGACCAGATCGTCGGCGACATCAGCGACGCCTACGCCGCCGTTCGGCGCAACCACGGCGGCGAGGCGCCCGCGTTCCTGTCGTTCATTACCGGGCCGAGCCGCACCGGCGATATCGAGCGCATCCTCGTGCTCGGTGCGCACGGCCCGAAGCGCCTCACCATCCTGCTCTCCGACGAATCATGACGCGTCGAATTGGCTGGCTGGCACTGGTCGCGCTCGCCGGAGGCATTCTCGTTTCCTGCGCGACGAAAAAGGAAAAATCGCCCGCACGCCACGCCCCCGTGGCGAAAGCGAAGCCTCTCGCCAGCCCGAGCCCCAACCCCTCTCCCACTCCGGAGGTTCATTACACCGCGACCGCGCGCGTCGATGGCGGCGAACCCGCGCCGCAAGCGCCCGCCAGACAAGCCACCCCCTCTCCCACGCCGGCCGCCTCGCCCAGCCCGTCGCCCGCGCCAACGCCACACCGCGCCAATTTCTTCTCGAAGACGTGGCGGAAGATCTTTCCAGGCAAACCGACGCCGACGCCTTCTTCCGACCTGAGCCATGCGACGTTCAGCGTATCCACCGGCGATCGCCAAACGCTGCCTTCGCTCGACCATCCCGAGTCTTCCGCCGCCCCGATGCCTGCCCCCACCCCGATCTTGATTCCCAACAGGCCAACCGAGGGCTTTGTCGGCCGCATGTGGCACAAGGTATTTCCGAAAAAACAATTGCCCCCGCTCGCCGCTCCCCCCCAATGGATCGGCACGATCAAGCTCGTCAACGAACGGGAAGGCTACGTGCTCATCGACGCGCCCAGTTCCTTCGCGTTGTCCCCCGGCGAAACCCTCAACTCCGTCGGCAACGACGCCGAAAGCGGCGTCCTGCGCGCGACCACGGACCGCAACCCGCCTTTCTTCATTGCCGACATCGTCAACGGCAAGCCGCACGCCGGCGACCGCGTTTACTCTCCAAAACCATGAGAATCTCCCGGCGCCGCCTCTCGTCCTTCCGCCCCGCCACCCGGTCGCAGGGAATTGTTGATTGACCCCTGTGCTTAAGCGAAACTAACTTTCAATGAGGTTAAGAATCCGATGATCGCCGACGAGGAATTCGCTATTTCAACCGAGTCGATCGGGCGTCTGGCCGACATCATTCTCTCGCTGCAGCGCTGCTTTCTCGCGCGACTGTCGGAAACTCTGGCCGCCGGCCAGGTGTCATCCGCCCAGTTCTTTCTGCTCAGCCACATCAATACGCACGAAACCCTGTCCATGACCGAAATCGCCGCGAAGATGAGCCATACGACCGCGGCGGCGACAGGGCTCGTTGATCGGCTCGAGCGGCTGGATTACGTCGAACGCACGACCGATCCGCTCGACCGGCGAAAAGTCCTCGTGCGCATCAAACCAAAAGGTGTCGATCTCGTCGCGTTGATCCGCCAGGACATGATGGCGAATCTCTCGAAGGTCATGCGCGGACTCAGTCCGCACGAGCAAATCATGTGGGTTCAAATCTACGACAAGGTCTTCAACTATTGCCAAACCCACGCCGATACCTGCATACCGTCGGCGGATTGATTTTTCCCGTATGAATTTCCGTTCCGTCGCACGCGCCCTGCTGCCCGCCCTCATCCTCGCCGCTTCGGCGCGAGCCCAGCCGACATCCGCCACGGCCACTCCGACCGCGACACCCGGGGCGACGCCGACCTACTCGGCCACTCTCTCCGACTCCGCGATTCCCTCGGCGCCTTCTCCGACTCCCGACCCGACCTACTCGGCGACCATGCCCGGCGCCATGACACTGCCGACCCCGCCCCCCGCGCCAATGCCCATCGAGCCGGACCTCGATCCCTCGCTCGCGAACCCCGGCCCGCCACCCACACCCGTGCCCGACGTCCAGCGCAATCCTGAGGACGTTACGCCAAGCAAGGCGACGATCCGCAAGCTCAACGAGGAAGCCGTCGCGAAGATTGAGGCCTTTGCCAAAAGCCAGCGGAATCCGTCCGTCCCCGACCTCACGCTGGACGAAGCCATCACCACCGCCCTCAAGCAGAATCCGGATGTCCTGAATGCCGTCCAGCAGATCCGCCTCACCCACGGCCAGGTCGTCCAGATCCGCGCGCAGGCCTTCCCGCAGATCAACGCCGTCGCCGGCTTCACCCAGCAGCAGCGCAGCCTGGTGGATCCGAAGACTCCCAGCTCCGGGGGCGGCGGCACCCTCGTCATCCCATTGCCGGATGGAACGACGGTCCCTCTCGACTTCAGCGGCCTCAGCGGCGGTCGGAGTTTCACGAATGACAAGAGCTGGAACGTCGGCTTCCAGGCCAGCCAATTGCTCTACAATGGCGGCGCCGTCATCGCGGGCATCCGCGCCGCGAAATTCGTCGAAGACAGCGCCTACTTCAGTCTGCGGCAGACGATCGACCAGACCATCGCGAGCGTCAAAGTCGCCTTCTACCAGGTCATCCTGAACCGCGCCCTCGTCGTCGCGCAGCAGCAGTCCGTCGATCTCCTCACCGAGCAGCTCAAGGATCAGCAGAGCCGCTACGAGGCGGGCACCGTGCCGCGTTTCAATGTCCTCCAGGCCCAGGTCGCTCTCGCCAATGCCCAGCCGCCGCTCATCAGCGCATTCAACAACCTGCGCATCGCCCAATACCAGCTCGTGAAGACGCTCGGCATGGATTACAAGACCTCGAAGCCCAGCGTCGTCCCATTCAACGTCGTCGGCACGCTGCCCTACCGGCCGCGCGCGCTCAACCCCGACGACTCCATTCGCATCGCGATCCAGCGCAGTCCGCTGCTCAAGGCCCAGCGGCAGAATATTCTATCCAACTCCGAGAACGTTCACGTCCAGTTCGCCGGCTACCTGCCAACCGTCTCCGCCACCGCGGACTACACCTGGCGGAACAACACCGCGTTCCAGAATCTCGGCGAGCTCACCCAAGGCTGGACCTATGGATTCCAGGGCAGTTGGGCAATCTTCGACGGCTTCCAAACCG
>JAQTOP010000084.1 GCA_028713285.1 Terrimicrobiaceae bacterium | reverse complement strand
TTTCCAAAGATTACGAGGCCAAAACCTCCCATTCCGAAGCTTTCATTTATATTGCTTCCTGTTCTCTCATGGCTCGCAGACTCGCTCGCTATAAGTTCTGATTGGACTTTTTTCACACCCTCTTAGAACATGATGCTCGCGACGACCTTGAGCTGGCAGTAGGAGATGAGCTGGTTCCCGACGACGTTGTCGATTACCGGAATCTCGACGTCCGCATACACACGCAGTGGATGCACGTCGAATTCCACGCCGGGCGACAACAACACCCGCTCGTAGCCGCTGTCGTTGGGACTGGCATTCGGGCCGGAATCGGAGGCCCGATACGAGAACAGCAGCTGCCCGATGGGCTTGATCTTCACGTTTCCGAGGCTCAGTCCCGCGTAGTAAAAGCCCGCCGCCGCATCGAGTTCGACCCCGGGGCGATAGCCGGCCTGGGTGAAGAGCGGCACGTCGAGCTGGGTCTGGCCGAACCATTTCCAGGGTGAGAATTTCGCGAAGCTGCCCTCGTGGTAAAACCCGAGCAGCAAGTCGGTGCTGCCCGTGCCGATCTGCGTATCGCGATCGACGCCGGGTTCCTTCCAGTTTCCGGTCGGCACCTTCAGCCCCAGATTCACGCCCGTGGACATATCCGGGGAAAATCCGGTGTAGTAGGCATTCATCCGCACATCGCCAAGGGACCACCACTTCACGGTTGCCGTTTTCCCCGGGGGGCCATCTTCCGGGACCGATTTGAAGAGCCGATTCGCTGAGGGAATCGTGAGGTCGAATCCCCACTTGTTCGACGGGAAGTATTGGAAGCCTGCGCTCAGCCAGGAGGTGCGAATCAACTTGTCGTCGTTGTTTCCCGATACGGCGGGCCGGAGACCGCTCCAGTTCTGGCCTTGCGACTGGAAGTTGTATTCCAGCCAGGCCATTCCGCCGGGCTTGTTTTGGAAGTTATAGATCGTGCCGACATCGTAGATGCCGCAGCCGCAGGCGCAGCCATACGAGTGATGCGAAGTGAAAGTGAAAACGAGAAGTGCAGCCATGGTGAGGCCTGAACGGTGATGTTTTTGGATAAGATTTTTCATAAATTGGCAATGGATTCGCGATGGATCGCCCGCCATCCTGCCGCGATGGCAGGCGGGTGCTTAATACAAGGATGCTTCTTCCGAACGGCGGAGAAGCCGTGCTGATCGATTAGGCGAAAGCCAATATCGGCACCGGAACGGGAGGGGCCGAATTGCGGGCGGGATGGAACGCTGTTTTTCCCGGCGGGAACGCAAAATCTCCTGAGACCGGATGCTTCAAGGCGTCGCCGGCATTCAAAACAAAAACCGTCGTCCGCTTTTCAATCTTTAGCGCGAGTGGGTTCTTTTCCTGTTCCCGTTTTCCTCGGGCGATCTTCAGGCATAATGGACACGGGTGCTTGCCATCGAAGGTTTTGACAACCGCTGTCGAGAGTGGCGCATCCTTCGCGTAGTCCCGCAGCATTTGCGACCAGGCGACGGCCTGCAGAATGGCCCAATGCCCTCCGAGAATGGAAAGCATTGCCACACCCATCAAGAGAAGTCCGATGGCCCGCAACATGCCTCGTTGCTCGGATAAAATTCCACCGCTGTCAAAGGAAAGTGCTCACCATCCGCCGCCCTGTCCGCGACGTCCCTTCGGCCTCCGGACCGGCAAACGACTTATCTTTCAAATCGGAACCTCACCGGCACCTCGACATGGCTTGCCACCGGCGCGCCCCCGACGCAGCCGGGCTGGTAGCTCCATCGCCGCACGGCCTCGACCGCCGCTTGGTCCAGCACTCGGAAGCGCGAGCTTTGCCGCACGGTTACACTCACGGCCCGGCCGTTCGCGCCCACCAGCACATCGAGGATCACCAGGCCCTGCTGCTCCTGCATGCGGGCCTCGGCCGGATAGGGCGGCTGCGGGTTGTTGCGATAGCCTGGCGCGGTGTCGCCCCCTCTGCCGCCTGTGACCGCACCGCTGCGGGCAATAGTGCGCGCGGCTTTCGCCGATCTCGGCTGGGGCTTCCTGGATGCAGATTTGACCGGTGAGGGCTTGCGAGCCGACGATGGAAAGGCTCCGGGGTGGATGGCGGCGGAGCCGGACGGTGAGTCGCTGTTGCATCGAGCTCCGGGGCCGGGGTTTCCTCGGGCGTGGCGGCTGGCTCCGCCGGCGGGTTGATTCTCTGGGCCTCTTCTGGCGCGGCGGCAACGAGGCTCACCTGGATCGGATCATTCCCGACGGGCAGCGGCGCCGGCGACTCGCTGAGCCCAAAAGCGAAGAGCGCCAGCAGGTGAAGCGCTACCGCGAGCAGGATGCCGGTGCCCAGGTCACGGCTCGCGGCGTGTCGGCGCGCGGACGGGTTTCGATGGCGACTTTGGTGATGCCAATGGCCCACCCCTGGGTCGAGGACGGCGATGGCGCCGCCGAGCTGGGCCTTTGCATCGCCGTTGAGGAATACCGTCGCGTCGAGATGCACGGCGTGGAACTCCGCGAGCGATTGGGCGAGTTGCCCGGTCGTGACGGCCTGGCGATTAAAGAACAACGCGCCCGCAACGTCCACTGTGACGAAAGCGGAGTCTTCGTGCGGCTGCGGCGCGCCGGTCGCGGCGGCGGGCAGGTTCACCGGGATGCCTTTGTTCTTCACCATCGACAGCGAGACCATCACGAAGGTGGCGAAGAGGAAGAAGACGATGTCGACGAGCGGGATGATCTCGATGCGCGTCTTGCGCCTGCTGCGGGGCGAGGGAATGAGGGCCATGGCGCGTTAGCGCGAGCCGCGCTTCCCGGCTTTCAGCAGCAGGAGTTCAAGATACGCGGCTGCGTTTTCGATCTCCTGCCGCGCCTGCTCGAGCTGCGAGTTGAGATAGTTGAACGGCAGCAGCGCGGCGCTTGGGCGCCCGACGGTGGCGCACTCGGCGCCGTCGCCGCATGGAAGCAGCACGCCCGCATCAAGAAGCTGCGAATGTTCTACAATGGCAAGCCGCTCTACGACATCACCTTCGCCGACAGTCGGCGCTGGCAAACTGTGACCTTTGACGACATTTTACATCGCTCCCCGGCGACACGATGACGCTTGAGATTCTCGATATTTATCCCGGAGCCGGCAGCTGGAGCGTAGCCGTGAGTGAACTCGTGCTTCAAGGTGCGCACTAGTCGCAAAGTCGAAATCAAATCCGCTAATTTGGAATTGCGCAAAACGCGCCTCAGTCCGATGATCGACCACCATACCTGACCATGAAAAAAATCGCCCTGCCTGTCGCCGCGCTTCTCGCCCTGCCCGCCGTCGCTCAAGCCCATGTCGGCGCCGGCGATACCCATGGATTCACCCACGGTTTCGGGCATCCGCTCTTCGGCCTCGACCATGAACTCGCGATGATTGCCGTCGGCCTCTGGGCCGCGCAGGCCGGCGGACGCGCGCTCTGGGCCGTGCCCGCCACGTTCGTCACCGTCATGGCTCTCGGCGGCGCGCTGGGCATGGCGCACGTGCCCGTCCCCTTCATCGAACCCGGCATCGCCGCCTCGGTGCTCATCTTCGGCCTGCTCATCGCCTTCGCGGTTCGCCTGCCCCTCGCGGCATCCATTCCGCTTGTTGGGCTGTTCGCGATCTTCCACGGCCACGCGCACGGCGCGGAAATGCCCGAAGACGCATCCGGCGCCGCTTACGCCATCGGCTTCATGCTCGCCACCGCGACGCTCCACGCAGCCGGCATCGGGCTCGGCATCTTTATCCAGCGCGCAACCGCGGCTCCGGTGATCCGTTTCGCCGGCGCCGCCATCGCCATCGCGGGAATTTACATCGCGGCGAGCTGAGTTCCGCGACTGCCGCTTGGCAAGCGCCCTTGCGCCTGCCATAACGCGATCCCGTGCTAGGGAACGCACCTTCAAAAAACGTCCGCAGGATCGCGACGCAGATTCTTATCGGCGTCGGCATTTTTTCCGCCGTTGTCGCCGTCGCGACGCTCGCATACTGCCTCGAGGGATGGACATTCAGCGACGCGATTTACATGGTGTTCATCACGATCTTCGGCGTTGGCTACGGGGAGGTGGAGCCAGTGAACACGCCGCTGCTGCGCGTCACCACCATCCTCACCATCATCGCCGGCCCGGTCGCCACGGTGTATATCATCGGCGCGCTCGTCAAAATCATCACCGAGAAGGAGTTCCAAAAGGCCCTGGCCGACCACCGCAAGCTTAAAACCATGGACGAAATGAAACGCCACACCATCATCTGCGGCTTTGGCCGGATCGGACAAACCATTGCCCGCGAGCTCGTCAAAGCCGGGCAGCCCTTTCTCGTGCTCGACCGCGACGCCGAACGCATCGCGCAGTCCGAAGGCCTCGGCTACCTCACCCTTGAAGGCGATGCCGGCGACGAGGACATCCTCGCCCGCGCCCACATCGACTCCGCGCGCAATCTCGCGGCCGTCCTGCCCAACGACATGGTGAACGTCTTCATCACCCTCACCGCGCGAAATATGCAGCCCGCGCTCCGAATCATCGCCCGCGCGGAGAATCCCGCGACCGAGAAAAAGCTCCGCCAGGCCGGCGCGAACGACGTCATCATGCCCGCCTTCGCCGGCGGCATGCAGATCGCCCACCGCATCACCCGGCCTTCGCTCGCCGGCGTGCTGGACAGCGATTCCTCCTTCCTCAAGAACGACCTCGAGGAACTCGGCGTGGAAATCGGCGAGACCGCAATCGACGCGGCAAGCCACCTTGCCGGGCAGACGCTTGCCGCGTTCGTCGATGGCGTGAAGGGCCGCTGCATCGTGCTGGCCATTCGGCATACGGATGGCACCCACAGCCAGCATCCCGCGCCCCATTCGCCTCTCGTCACGGGCGACCGCATTATCAGCCTCATCCGCAAGAGCGCGTGACGGTCCCGCCTTGAGAAATCCAAAGGACCTACTCCTCGTCCTTGAATACCTGCCGCCCGCTCTCCGCGACGTAATCCCGAATCACTTTCAGGAAGCGCGCGGCAAACTCCACGGTCTTCTTGCGTCCGACACCCGGCGTCGCCTCGAAGGCCAGGTCCGAATCCGGATAATGCCGCGCCATGTGCCGCAGCGTCACATCCGAGAAAATCACATACGCCGGCACGTCCCGCGCATCCGCGATCTCGCGCCGCAGCTTGCGCAGCCGCTCGAACAGCGTCTCGTCGAACGCAAAATCGCCCTTCACCTTCTTTCGCTCCGCGACGGCGCGCAACGTGCGCCGCACCCGCACGGGCTGGCGCGTCCGCAGCACCTCCAGCCCGGCGGCAGTCAGATCGACGGTCGCAAATTGATCCTCCGACCGCGCCGCATAGCCGAGCCGGATCAAATCCTCCGCCAGTTGCTTCCATGCATCCGCGGCGAGATCCTTCCCGATCCCGTGCGTCGCAAGTTGATCGTGCTTCCGTTCCAAGATGCCCTTCGCCTTCGAGCCGACAAGGATTTCCACAATGTGGTTCAATCCGAAGCTCCAGCCGCTCGCCTGCCGCACGCGATAGAGGCACGAGAGAAATTTCTGCGCCGGCACCGTGACATCCACCTCCTCGGGCGGCGACAGGCAGTTGTCACACGCGCCGCAATTCGCCTCCGCGAAGGTCTCGCCAAAATACTCGAGCAACCCGCGCCGCCGGCACCCCGCGCTCTCGGCGAACCCCGCCATCCCGTTCAACTGGCGCAGCGCCGTCTGCCGCTCCTCCGCGTCCGGTTTCTCGGCGATCATCCGCTTCTGCTTGAGGATGTCGCCGCGGCTGTAAAGCAGGAGGCAATCCGAGGGCAGCCCGTCGCGCCCCGCGCGTCCGGTCTCCTGGTAGTAGCTCTCCAGGTTTTTCGGTAGATCGTAATGCACAACGAAGCGCACGTTCGGCTTGTTGATGCCCATGCCGAAGGCAATCGTCGCGCAGATCACGCGCACCTCGTCGCGCAAAAAGGCCTCCTGGTTCGCCGCCCGCACCGCCGCATCCAGCCCCGCGTGGTAGGGTCGCGACGAGACGCCCGCGCGGTTCAGCTTTTCGGCCACCGATTCCGCCGACTTGCGCGACAGGCAATACACGATCCCGCCGTCCCCAGGCCGCTTCGCGATAAACTCCGCAAGCTGGTCGAACGCTCCGGCCTTCGGGCGGACGCGATAAAAGAGGTTCGGACGATTGAAGCTGGCGACATAATCCCGCGGCGCGCGCAGCCCCAGCCGCTCGACAATGTCGCGCCGCACGCGTCCGGTCGCCGTCGCCGTGAGCGCCATCATCGGCACCTCGGGAAACATCGTTCGCAGCTCGATCAACCTCCGATACTCGGGCCGGAAGTCATGTCCCCATTCGCTGATGCAATGCGCCTCGTCCACCGCGATCAAGCCGACGTTCCATTTGCGCAGATCTTCCAGAAATCCCGACAGCAGCAGCCGCTCCGGCGCAACGTAAAGCAGCCGATACCCGCCCTCATGCAATCCCCGCAACCGCCTCCGCCCCTCATCAGGTTCAAGGGAGGAATTCAAAAACGTCGCCGCAACGCCGTTCGCGGTGAGCGCATCGACCTGGTCCTTCATCAGCGCGATCAGCGGAGACACGACCAGCGTGAGGCCGTCACGCAACAGCGCAGGCAATTGATAACACAGCGACTTCCCCCCGCCTGTGGGCAGCAGGGCGAAGACATCCCGCCCCGCCAGGGCATCCGCTATGATCTCCGCCTGAAGCGGACGAAACGCCTCATAGCCGAAAACCTCCTTCAATTTCTCCGTCGCCCGATCCATCACGCGCACTTGCATACTCCCTTTCGGTGGCGGCGGTCCATTGCCGTCGCGTCACAGAGCCCAAGCCCGCCTCATGCCGGGTTCTCACCCGCAGTGGCAAGCAACCCATCCGAATCCGAGGCAAGGAGCTTCTGGCGACGCAGCCAGTTGAGATAGCATTTCACATACAACGGCAGCGACAGGAAGTAGAACGCGGTGGACCACAGGAAGGCATAGCGGTAATTCTGAATCCAATCGAAGAAGACGCCCACGAAAGTGGCGGCCAGGAGAGAGGTCATGTTATAAGTCAGCGCATTGGCGGAACAGAATTGACCCAATTTCTCCCGCGGAAAGAATTCCACGATAAAAACGCCCTGGCTGATCCCAAACGCGCAAACAATAATCGCGATGAGCCCCATGAAAAAGCAAAGCGACCATTTTCCGTTTAGGAAAAAGAAGGCGCCTATATTAGCCAATCCGTAGAGGGCAAGGGACGCGATCATCACCCGCCCCGGCTTCAACCGGTCCACCAGCGCCCCCATCGGATAACCGACCAATACCACCAGCAACGTCGGAATGGCTTTCATTTTTCCGATCGTATCCAGGTCAAGATGCAGTTGATCCCGGAAGATGAAGATCTGAAAGGTATTGCTCATGTTCCCGATCTGGAAAATGGCATTAGCCGCGATAAACCATACATAGTAGGGCTTGAAGCAATCTGTGAAATAGGAGCCGATCACGCCGAAGAAACCGGTCCTCTCTCCTTTTTGCGTCGGCGGATATTCACCCTCCTTGACGTTCCATAGACTGACCAGATAAGCGACAAGGAAGAAGACCGCGACTCCGACGAACACCTCCTTCATGTGGTGATCCGCCAGGCCGAGGAGAAAATAGTTCCAGATAAAAACCGCGATCGTCGAGACCACCTTGGTCAGCGCCGAGAATCTTCCCAATACTTCCTGAGGCACGACATCCCAGAAATAATAAGTAAAAATGGCAAGGATAACGCTGTTAAATACCTGATAGGCGAGGAAGCAAAGACCAAGAAACAAGACGAGAACGAACGCGGAATGATCGCCGATAAAATGAACAAATGCGGGAATTCTGTTTAGATAGGCAAACAGGTCGGGCATGAACGGAATGGCCGCCAGGGAAATCGCGCAGAAGGGGGTGGCGAAAAGGAGAAAGGGCCGGCGGCGGCCCGCCGGGCTGCGAAAGCGATCCGACCAGGTGCTCACGACGGGATTGATCCAGATGGTAAAGGCCCCCGGCAGGGTCGAGAAAAAGAACGCGATCTGGCTGTTCGTAGCGTGATGGTCCTTGAGCAGAAGCGGAAATAAAGTGGGCGCGACGTTCTCCATCAGCATGAGACAGAGGTCGTTCCACATCAACCAGGAGAACAGCAGCAGCAGCCCCCCCTTGGTGTAGCTAAGGGTTCCGATCGTGAAGATTTTTCCGCCTTCCGGGGTGGCGGGACTGGGGGGATTGCTAAGGGACATATTTAAGAGCGGGAGCGGGGGTATGCGTCTGGAATTCAGGCGTAGATATTCACTCCGAGTTCGCGGCTTTGCAATCGGCGCACTTCGAGGACGTGAGCGGGCCGGGTGCGCGGGTCGAGCGCCACGAAGTTCCGGGCGCCCTGCCACAGGAATCGCTCCCCCGTCAGCAGGTCGCGCACTTCGTAGGTCTCGGCCGGATTTGAACCGAAGTCGGTGATCGGAACGGCAAGCCAAGCGGATTGAAAACTGTGCGGGTCGAGATTGACCGCCACCAGCACGATGCTGTCGCGGGCCGCAGTCATTTTGCTGTAGAAAAGCACCGCGGGATTGTCGCTCGGGTGGAAGCGCAGGTTGCGATACTCCTGGAGTGCGCGCTGATCGCGGCGGGCGCGATTCAGCGCGGTGATGACATCCTTGATGTTGCCCGGCGCGTTCCAGTCGCGGCTCCGGAATTGGTATTTCTCGCTGTCGAGATATTCCTCCCTTCCCTCGCGGACGGGCGTGGCCTCGCAAAGCTCGAACCCGCTGTAAATGCCGTAGATCGGCGACAGGGTGGCCGCGAGGACGGCGCGCACGATGAACGCGGGCCGGCCGCCCGTTTGCAAATGCTCCGGCAGAATGTCGGGCGTGTTCGTAAACAAGTTCCCGCGAAAGTAGTCGGCCATCTCCCCTTGGGCCAGCTCCTCGAAATACTCGATGAGTTCGTCCTTGCCGGTGCGCCAGGTGAAGTAGGTGTAGCTCTGCGTGAATCCGGCCTTCGCGAGGGCTCGCATCATCTTTGGCCGCGTGAAGGCTTCACTAAGAAAAATCGCGTCGGGAAACTGCGCCTGCACCTCGGCGATCACCCACTCCCAAAAGGCGACGGGCTTCGTGTGCGGATTATCCACGCGGAAAGTGCGCACGCCGTGGCCGGCCCAGAAAAGCAGGACGTCGCGCATCTCCGCCCACAGATTTCGCCAGTCGGCGCAGTGAAAGTTCAGCGGATAGACGTCCTCGTATTTCTTGGGCGGATTCTCGGCGTATTTGATTGTGCCGTCGGGCCGCTGGAAAAACCAATCGGGATGCGCGGAGACGTAGGGGTGATCCGGCGAGCAATTGATCGCAAAATCGAGCGCGACCTCCATCCCGCGCGCGCGCGTCTCGCCTACAAGCCAGTCAAAATCCGCGAGTGTGCCGAGTTCGGGAGCCACGTCCTTGTGACCGCCGCCGTTGACGCCCTGGCGAAAATTGCCAATGGCGTAGGGCACGCCCGGCTCGCCGGGCTCGCAGGCGGCGGCGTTGTTCCGGCCCTTGCGATTCGTCTCGCCGATCGGATGGATCGGCGGGAAATAAATCACGTCGAATCCCATCTCCCGGGCGTCGTCGATGCGCCCGATGCAATCGCGGAATGTCGAACCGCGATCCGCCCTGCCCTCCGCCGAGCGGGGAAAGAACTCATACCACGCCGCAAATGCTGCCGCGCGACGGTCCACCCGGATCGCGAGCGTCGGTCCATAGGTCGTCGCAAGCGAGCGGTCGGCATGGAAGCGCATCAGCCCCTCGAGGCACGGGTCGGTCGCGATTTCCTTGAGCCGCGCGGGTTCGGCGATTTCCAACGCCGCGGCGAAGGCCTCGAGCGTGGCTGCGTCTCCGGCCGACGCCGCTCTCAATGCGTCCTCCTTCACCAGAAATGCCCGCGCCGCCGCCGCGCGCAAAATGCGCGCGCCTTCCAACGCCTCGCTTGCGAGGGCCGCAAGGCCGCCATCGACCTTCTTTACGACCTCGTCGCGCCAGGAGAGAAATCCGTCGCCCCACGCCTCGATCGTGTATTCGTAGCAACCCACGGCAGTCACGCTGAGCACTCCCCGCCAGCGGTCGTCGGCGAGTGGGGTCATCGGCGTTTCGTTCCATGCGGGATCACCGGCGCGGCGCCATTTGAGCACGGCGGAAATGATGTCGTGGCCGTCCTTGAGGATATCGGCCTCGACGACGACGTCCTCTCCCTCGGCGCGCTTGATGGGATGACGTCCGCCGTCGATCTGCGGCGTGACGGCTTCGATGACGAGCGTCGCGGTTCCGGGATTCACGCCGGCAACTCCTCCAGCAGCGCGGCAAAGTCCCCGAGGCCCGGCACGCACGCCGCGACCGCGCGCAGCGAGCGCCGGGCGGCGGGAATATGGCTGAGGAATTCGGGCTTCTCGCGCTTGATTCCGAGGAATCCGTAGGCCCCGAGCGCCTGCATGAGCCGCTGCGCCGCGCACATGTGGAAGACGTCGTCGAACGCGGCGTCCGCCGCATCGGCGGAAAGCGTCTTGTAAAAGCCGAGCAGGTGGTCGCGCTCGGCATCGGTGAGTTCCACGTAGGGATCGTAGAGCAGCGAGGCGAGATCGTATTGGGCAAGGCCGGGTCGCATGCCCTGGAAGTCGATCACCCAGGCCTCGCCGCCGTGGATGATCACGTTCTGCGATTGAAAATCCCGATGCACCAGCACGCGCGGCTCCGCGGCCAGGCGCGCGGCCAGTCCGCGCACGGCGGGAGCATCGACCGCAGCCCGCGCATCCGCCTCGCTCAGGCCGAAGACGCCGCACAGGCAATGCTCGAGAAAGTAATTCTGCTCCCAAAGATAGAGCTGCTCATTGAACTCGATCTCGAAGCGCGGATGCACCCCGTCCCATTGCTCCGTCGCGCTCGTATGCAGGAGAAACCCCTGCCGCAGCGCGCGCTCATAGAGCGGCCGGCGCGTCGCCCACGGCTCGTTGCGAAAGCTCCACAGATCCCTCCCGCCGAGGTCCTGCATCCAGATGAGCCCCTCCTCGTGGTCGTGCAAAAAAATGTGCGGCACGTTCACGTCCGAGCGGTCGAGATAATCGGCGATCTCGGCGTAGTGGCGGTTTTCCTCCTTCTCGGGATGGTATTTCACCGCGATCATCGTCGGGCCCGAAGGAGCCTGGATGCGGTAGAACTTCCTGCCGGACCCGCCCTTCTCGAGCAGGCTCACCTCGAACTCCTCCGACGCAAGGTCGGGAAAGCGCGCTCGGGTGTATTGGATTACGTCGTCTGGAAACATCCTAAAAATCGGTGTGCGCGTGAATGCCGGCCGCCACGCGATGGTCGCGCACGATACAGTCGCGCAACTGCGAGCCGGAAGCGATTTTTGCGCCCTCCCAGATCACGGTGTTCTCGATCTCGGCCCCGGCGCCGATCTCGGCCCCGGCTCCGATCGCGCAGGCGCCCTCGAGACGCGCGTTGGAATCCCCCTGCGCAACGGGCGGCCAGTCCGCATCGGCGAGATAATCCGGTCTCCAGCCGCTTTCGTGAATGAACCGATGCACGGCCAGATACTCCTCCCGCGAGCCGACGTTGAACCACTGCCGCTCATTCCGCAGCATGCCGCCGATTCGCCCGCCTTCGCCGATCCAGTCGGACAGGACCGGCACAAACGAAATTTCTTTCACCTCTGGAATCCGCTCATAAATTCCCGGTCCCCACACCGACACATTGGCAAAATCGTGGCTCGCTCCCTCCGCGCCATAACGGCCGCGAATGTCCACCACGCGCCCGTCCGCCAGGGTCACGCCGGCGGCGAGCCCCGTGTCGCGCAGCGCGAGCGTCACGTCGTTGCCGTCGCGAAAGTGCGCTTCCACCAGCGCGGTGAGGTCGATGTCGGTAAGAACGTCGCCGCTATACACGAGGAATGGATCGCGTCCGATCCAAGGCGCGGCATTCCTGATTCCGCCTCCGGTGTCGAGGAGTTCGGGCTCGAAGACGAGGACCACCCGCCGGCCGCGATAGGAGCCGGCTGCGAAGGCTTCCTCGAACTGTGCGGCGAGGTGGTGGGTATTGATCACGAATCTCTCCACGCCCGCGGCGATCAAATGATCGAGCGCGAAGGTGACGAGCGGCTTGTTGAAAATGGGGATGAGCGGCTTCGGTCGCGAGTCCGTAAGCGGACGCAACCGCTTCCCGAGCCCCGCGCCGAGCACGAAAGCTGTCCGCACGCGGCTCAACTGTGCACCTCCCCGGCCAGCCGCAGGATCGCATCCGCCGCGCACGCCGCGCCGAAGCCGTTGTCGATGTTCACCACGGTCACCTTGCTCCCGCAGCTCGTGAGCATGCCGAGCAGCGCGGCGAGCCCGCCGAAGCTCGCCCCGTAGCCGACGCTGGTCGGCACGGCGATCACTGGCCGGTCCACCAGGCCGGCGACCACGCTCGGCAGCGCGCCCTCCATCCCGGCGACGACAATCAACACGCCGCAGGCGCGAATCGCGTCGAGCCGGTCCATCATCCGGTGGATGCCCGCCACGCCCACGTCATAGATCCGCTCGACGCGCCGGCCGAAGGCCGAAAGCGTCACCGCCGCCTCCTCCGCGACGGCGAGGTCGGACGTTCCGGCGGAAAGGATGCCCACGGCGAACGCCGATGGGCAGGGCTTCGCCGCGCCACTGGTGATGCATCGGGCGCGCTCGTGAAATTCCGCCGCGGGGAGTCGCGCGGCGACGGCGTCGAATTGCGCGCGATTTGCGCGCGTGCCGAGCACATAGCCCGCCTCCGCGGCAATGCGCGAGGCGATTTCGCCGACTTCCTCCGGCGTCTTGCCCTCGCAAAAAATCACCTCCGGCCGCCCGCAACGGGAATTGCGGGAGTGATCGACCTTCGCAAATCCGAGATCCTCGAAGCCCTTTCCGAAATTGCCGCCCATCAATCGCGGAACAGCATGCGCAGCGGCACCATGTCGCTCTCGACGAAGCCGCGGTCGAGGTAAAAGCGCTTTGACGCCTCGTTGCCCCGATCCGTGAGCAGCGTGATGCGCAGGAAGTTTTTTTGCCGTGCGAATCTGACGGCATGCTCCAGGAGCTTCGATCCGTAGCCCTGGCCTCGGTGGTCGCGATGCACGACGACATCCTCGAGCAGCAGGACGAACCCGCCCTCGGCGGTGCTGATCGTAATGAGCAGGTTGATCATACCGATCAGGCGGTGATCGTTGCGCAGCACGAAGATCCGCCCGCGCGCCGGTTGCTCGAGGATGAGCTTGAGGCCGCGCTCCTGCCTGACGCGATCGGGCACGAAATCGGCCTCCATCGCAAAGAGGTCCACCAGCAATTCGACGAGTTGCGGCAGGTCCTCCATCGTGGCCGGCTCGATGCGAATGCTGTCGTGCATGGACGTTTATCTCACAATCCGCCGCGCACCGCAATTGCGACCCTTGCCGGGCAGCTCAGCCCTGCCGTCCGAATTTGCGCGCCAGTTCCGAATGCGCGAAATGGATCATTGTCGGGTGCCCGTTCGGACACGCATAGGGCAGTTCGCACGCCATCAATTCATCGAGCAATTCCCGCGCCGTCGCGGCATCCGCCGGCGCCGGGCCGGTTAACGCCGAGCGGCACACGGACCGCGCGATGGATTCCTCGGCGGCCCGCGCTCCGCCTCTCGCGCCGCCCGCCCGGCAGTCATCCGCCACGCGCAGCAGGATCTCGCGCGGGTCGCAGTGCGCCAGCATGGGCGGCACGCCATCGATCTTCACCGTGCCCGCGCCAAACGGCTCGACGAGCAGCCCGGCTCCGGCCAGCAGGCGGGCGTGCTCCCGCATCCACGCGAGATCGCGAGGCGCAACCTCGGCGATCACAGGCAGGAGCAATCGCTGCGAAACGGCCTCGCGCCGCTCGATGCGGCGCAGCAGTTGCTCGAATAGAATCCGCTCGCGGGCGGCGCGGTGGTCGAGCAGCACGAGGCCCGCGTCGTCCTCGAGCAACGCGTAGCGGGCCGCCAGCGCGCCGATAAAGCGGAAGCGCCCGGGCGCGGGGCGATGCACCTCCGGAATCGGCAACTCGGGCGCCGGTGCGGCAACGGGCAGCGATTGAAAGTGCGCCACGATCGACTCGACCGGCAAAGGCTCGCTCGTCAGTGCGACCGGCAGCGGCCGCGCCGGCTCGGCAAACACACGGGCCGTCACCGCCATCGAGGCCTGCCGCTGCCGCGCGAGCGCCGACTCCACGGCGCAGCGCACGGCCTCGCGGATCGCGATGGCGTCGCGGAAACGCACCTCGCGCTTGGCGGGATGGACGTTGCAATCGACCCACTCGGGATCGACGTCGAGAAACAGCACGGCGGGCGCATGCATTCCCCGCGGCAGCGCCGTGCCGTAAGCCTCGCGCAACGGCTGCCAGATCGCGGAGCTGTGAATCGCGCGTCCGTTCACGAAGACGTATTGCCCCGAGCGGTCGCTGCGGCAGTGCCCCGGCCGCCCGAGCATGCCGCGCAGCGTGATGCCGTTGTGCGTGAAGGCGTCGAGCGGGAAAAGCTGGCTCGCGAATTCCGCGCCGAGGAGGTCGCGCAGGCGCGCAGGCAGATCCGGCGCGGCAGCGAGCAGGAATGCCTGCCGGCTGTCGCGCGTGAGCGAGAAACGCAGCGCGGGGTGCGCGAGCGCGAGCACCTGGAAATGGTGGTCAATGTGCGCGGCCTCGGTGCGCTCGCCGCGCAGGAACTTCCGCCGCGCGGGCAGGTTGAAAAAGAGCGACCGCACCTCGATGTGCGTGCCCTGCGCCTCTCCGCTCTCGCGCACGCTTTCGATTTTCCCGCCATTCACGAGCACCTCGATGCCCGCCGCGGCGCCCGGCTCGCGGGTGACCAGGCGAAACCTCGACACGCTCGCGATGCTGGGCACCGCCTCGCCACGAAAGCCGAACGTTCCCACCGTGGCGAGGTCGCGTCCTGTTCGGATTTTGCTCGTGGCGTGACGCTCGAGGCAGAGCAGCGCGTCCTCGCGATCCATGCCGCGGCCGTCGTCGGTGACGGCGAGGAATTTGTCGCCGCCGCGGTGGTATTCCACGTCGATCCGCGTGGCCCCGGCGTCGAGGCTGTTCTCGACAAGCTCCTTCAGCACCGAGGCGGGCCGCTCGACGACCTCGCCCGCCGCCACCTGGCTGGCGACCTCGTCGGACAATAAACGAATGCGCCCCATCGCTCAATCGGCGCGCGGGATGTGCGAAATCCGGGTGGCCCGGCCCCCGCCCGCTCGCATCATTTGACTTCGTGCCTGACCACCCATAAAACTGCCTTATGCTTCATATTACCGAAAGCGCGGCGGAACAACTGCGAAGCCTCGCGGCCGAGCGCGCGCTCTCCGA
>JAQTOP010000083.1 GCA_028713285.1 Terrimicrobiaceae bacterium | reverse complement strand
GACTTCGCGTGAGATTCAGTTTGAACCACCAAGGACACCAAGAACACCAAGGGGAGAAGAAATTGGCTTCGGCCCCCTTTCCCCCTTTCCCGATTCCGCAATTGGCTTCGCCTGTCTTCGCTCCCGGTTCGCAATCCGCAGTCAGTTGAACCTCCTCGCGCCCTGGCGGCTAAGATCGCGCGGGGGCGCGCCGCTGCAGCGCGGGCTCCTGCCGCTTTTCCCAGTAGCCGGGCTGCGAGCTGAACAGCCGCTTCCACCAGTCGGGCATCCCGGGGCTGAGGAAGCCCAGGCGGAATCCACCCCACTTCGCGGCCAGGTGCAGCACCGCCATTGGCAGCATCCACGGGCACTGCCGCGCCACCGCGAGGAGGAATGCCCTCGCGTAGGACGCTCCTTCTTTTTCGGCGGGCCCGACGAGGGCGCTTACCTCCCGGCGCTCGCCGCGCACGTAGCCATTGTCGAAATTTCTTCGCAGTTCCTCGATCGCGGAGAACCGGTGGGAATGGAAAACCGTCGCCTCGGCGACGTAGGCAATCCTTCCGCCGCGGCGCAGGATTTCGGCCACGACGAAGTAGTCCTCATTCGTCAGGATCGTGGGGAATCCGCCGATTTCGTCCACTGCGGCATTCAGATACGCCGCGCACGAGTCGGAGCACGAAAAGGTCTTTACACCATACTTGCGCGCATCCTCGATGCGGCGGATTACGCTGTTCTGGGGATAGTTGAACGCCCGGGGAAATGCCTCGAATAGATCGGCGCCCTTTCGAGGCAACTGCCGCGCATAGGCGACGGACGCCGATCCCTCTCGCAAGGGCCGGACCAGCTCGGCGAGCATATCGGGGCCGGTCGGAATCGCGTCCTGCGTCATCATTACGACGATGTCGGTGTTCAACTCGCGCCGTCCAAATTCCCGCGTCGCGCCGTGATTGTATTGGCAGCGCTGGATGGGCAGCACGGAAACACCCAGGCCTCGCGCGATCTCAACCGTCCGGTCGTCCGACTCGGAATCGAGAACCAGGATTTTTGGCCGCTCCGGGCTCCGGAGCAAGGCCGAAAGCAGGTCGGAGAGCGATCTCTCCGCATTGAGAGTCGGGATCAGGACGCCAATCGTGGCGGGTTTGCGGGGAGCTTGCTCAGTGAACGACATAAATGGGGATGACGGGTTCTATGTGCAAATACAGATGTTGCGCAAGGCCGCCAGCCGCCGTCGGATGACCCCTTCGTCAAACGTGATCGCTGGAAATCAAGCACGCCCGGCCCGCGGAGTCAATCCCGGCGGCAGGAAATCCTGCCAAACGCAGGAAAAATCTCACGCGAAGCCGCGAAGGCGCGAAGAGGTTGAACCGCAGATTCCGCAGAGGGGGGCCGGAGGCAGGCGAAGCCCATTTCGGAATGGGGAAACCGATGCCAATCTGGAAAGGGGGAAAGGAGAAAGCCGGAACGCAGTGAAACCAGAGGCAAAGCCGGCGATCGCCGAAGGCAAATCGCCGACAGGCAAAACCAAAGGATTCCTCTCTGTGTCCTCGGTGGTCTTTGATTCGGTTCCCTCACCCTTCGGGCTGGCGGCTGCCAGTCTGTCTCCCGTTGGTCGGCTGCGGTTCAAACGATTCTCACGCGAGGCCACGAAGCCGCGGAGAGGTTCAACCGCAGATCGCGCAGATTAACGCAGAGGGGAAGCCGAAACCGGAGGCGCAGCCGTAGATGAAGGCAAACAGGCGAAACCAAAGGGCTTAGCTTTTCTCTGTGCGCTCGGGTCTCTGATTCGTTCCACTCACCCTTCGGGCTGGCGGCTGCCAGTCTGCCGCTGGTCGGCTGCGGTCCAGACTGAAACTCACGCGACCAACGACTTTTTGGGCGAGGAAATCAAGCCGGCTTTCCGCGCCTTGCGAAGGAGAGCATCCAATTGGCGGCTGGCTTTGCGGATGGCGCCGACAAGGAGGAGCGAATCAGTGGCAATTTCCAGCTCCTGCCGATTTCGGCACGGGGTGCCGCCTTGTCGTCTCAAAAAGGCTGCGAGATCATTCGGCCGCTCCCGGAGCGCGTGCAGAATCCTGGCATCGGGTGCCGCGTCTTCAGTGACGAAGGAAGTCTTTGAAGTAGGTCTGGCCATGCTTTTTGAAATCGAGAACAGCGTAGCTCACGGCGTCCCGGTAGTCGAGCTTTGGATGGGAGATTTTGCCTCTCAATCCCTCGCGCAGCCCGAGAACGTCCCGGTGAGGCGGCTCGTCGGGATGGGCGCTGTCGAACCGAGACACACAGAATTTTTTCCCAGCCACCTGGGCCATCAGCCTCACAACGAATGGCATCGGCCGGCCATGGCACATGTCGTATCCGACTTCGATGGCCAGATCCTCATCCAGCGGCAGCGAAAAGTAGTTTTGATAGGCATTCGGCATTGGCTTCGCTCCCGGCCCCAGCGTTCCGCCCGTGTCCTTGGTGCCCCTGGTGGTCCATCCGCAGAGATTTACGCAGAGGGTGACCGGGACAATGCTCTTTCTGCACTCAGACAGTCCCCGCGTCTCCGTGTCCCCGCATCCGAATCCAACGTCGAATTGTATTCTCGGTGTCCTTGGTGGTTCAAACGAATCATTCCGGGCCAGTCTCCAAAAGGGACGCGATTTTCCGCTCGAAATCGGGCAATTTTCGCACAATGACATCCCACACGATGCCGTCGTCCACGCTATCGTATCCGTGGATCAGCCGGTTACGAAACCCAATGATCCGGGGGGCGGCGGCGAATTGGTGGAATATTTCGGGACACGTCTCACGCAGCCGGACGCAGGCTTCTCCAATGATCTCGAATTTTCGCTCCACTGCGGCCCGGCATTTGGCATCCGCACGGTAGGCGGCGAGGTCGCACCCTGTGATGAAATCCCGGATATCCGCCAGCGCGTGCTGGATGTCCACCAGCAGCTTGCAAGCTTCATCCCGCATAAAGCGATTCGCTGGTCCGCTCGACAACGCGGCGGAAGATCGGATTTCTGATTGCCGGTCGCGTGACCACATCCACATGGCGGTCGAAGATCGCCTCCAGCCCATCGACGAGAGCCATGTATCGGTCGGCGATCCCCGGGGCGTCCGGGTCGTGGAAATCCGCCACGACATCGACATCGCTGCGCTCCGGGTCGAAATCGGCGGTCACTGCCGAACCAAAAATCCGAAGCTCGCGCACCGAAAGGTCCGCACAGAGCCGGTGGATTTCCCGATCATGGCTCTCGAGCAATTCCCGAATTTTAGGAGTCATGGTGCCTTCAAAATGTCGAGGATGGAGGCCTGCGTCAACCATCGCTTCAGAAGCAAAGGCTCCCGCGGTTCAACCGCAGCCGACCAGCGGGAGACAGACTGGTCGTTCGCCCAGCCCGAAGGGTGAGTGAAGCGAATCAAATTGCGCAGATTGACGCAGAGAGGAAGAAGCCAATCTGGAAAAGGGGAAAGGGGGGAAGGGAAGGGGAGCCGAAGCCAGGCGAAGCAAAATGGGGAACTGACTGTAGGCGACGCCAATTTCTTCTCCCCTATCCATGCAGCCCCGTCCTTCTCCGGATCCAGTATTCCGGTTCTTTGGAGCCATGGGCAACAGCCAGAATCCAGAGGAATGTTCCCCGTGTGATATAGGGAATGTAATAGGGAAAGATCCTTAGGTTTATCCGACGGTAGCCGCCCGGTCGAAGACGATAAAGCTCGGGATGATCGGCGACCCACAAAATGCACCTCGCAGTTTCAGTCCTGAATCGTTCACCCAATCCCCGATGGGCGCCTTCGTAATGAGAAATCGTATCGAGTAGTTCGAGTTTTGCCTCTTCGAGAAAGACGACGGTCATGGAGCGATCCGACGGTCCGCCTCTCTCATGACTTCGGCATAAGGGATTCCCGCTACCGCGCCCGTGTCAATCTCCTGGATTCGAGCGCGAATTTCCCGATCCCATAACGAATCGGCCTCCGGATCACTGGGGGATTCGTCGATTTCCAAAAGGAAGCCGGCAAGGGCAAGTCTCTGATGGTTCGAAAGCTGAATCGCTTCCTTTGCGAGATCTTCGAGCGCCATCGACATGGACGCATCATCGCAGAAGTCGCTCCTTCGTCAAAGTGGATTTCCTCTCGGTGGTCTCGGTGGTTCAAAAGAATCTCACGCGGAGACGCGAAGCCGCGAAGGGGTTCATTCACAGATTGCGCAGAGGGGGGACTGAGCCCGATGTCGGACTCATCTACCCCATCCGTGTAATCCGTGCTATCCGTGGTTAAAAATGCTCGGTGTCCTCGGTGCTCTTTGATTCGTTTCACTCACCCTTCGGGCTGGCGGCTTGCCAGTCTGTCTCCCGCTGGTCGGCTGTGGTTCAAAGGAATCTCACGCGGAGACGCGAAGGCGCGGAGAGGGTCATCTGATTGCGGATTGGGGATCGCGGATTGCGGATTGGAAGCCGGAGCGAAGCGAAGACAGGCGATGCCTAAAGGTTTTTCCCTCGGTGTCCTTGGTGTCCTTGGTGGTTCAAACTGATTCTCACGCGAAGCCGCTAAGCCGCGAAGAGGTTTCAACCGCAGATCGCGCAGATTTCCGCATCAGCTTTCCCTTTTGGCTTCCCCCTTTCCCCCTTTCCAGATTCAAACCGTATCTCATCCGCAGATGCGGAAATCCCGCAAGGCCGTCAGCCAGCGGCTGCCGATGGTCTCGATGTCGTAACGCGAGAGCACCGTCTCCGCCCGGGCCCGCCAGCCGGCAATCCAGTCCTCATCCGCCTCCTCGCAGAGAAAGCGGACCTGCTCGAACAAGCGCGACGGATCGTCCGGCGGGAAGAAGAGGGCCGCGTCGCCGCAGGTTTCGCGCAGCACCGGCAGATCGGAGCACACCGGCACGCAGCCCAGGCTCATTGCCTCGAGCGGCGGCAATCCCTGCCCTTCGCAATACGAGGGATACAGCAGGCACCGGGCGGAACCGAGGAAGGCCTCCAGTTCGCCGTCCTCCACATAATCCCGAATCTCCAGCAATCCCCCGGCCACGAGCGAGTCGAGGAGGTCCTGCGGGATGCCATGCGTTTGCAATCCCACGATCACCACCTGCACGCCGCGCGGCTTCAGCCATTCGCGATGCGCATCCAGAAAGGCTAATACGACTCCCGCGTTCTTGTGCGAATAGCGCGCACCGATCATCACGAGGCGCAGGCTCCTGCCCGCCCACGTTTGCGTCGGGCGCGGATTTTTCCGGCTCTTCACCAGTCTTGCCGAGAGGGATGGGACCACGGCGCTCCTGCCGGGCGCCAGCGAAAATCCCCAGAGCCGGGCCTGCCTGCGGATCGCCTCGGAGATATAAACCACTCCATTTGCCGCCGTTGTAATTCCTGGAAACATCGAAATGAAATAGACGCTTTGCAAACGATGCTGAAATGGAAAGGAAAGCGAGATAAAATCACGGGGCGTTCACAGATTGCGCGGATTTCCGCAGGTTAATACCAAGGCCAGTGTCGGGAGGACAACCCTCCCGGTGAGCCCAAGTAAATCAACCAACATGATCCCTGCGACAGCAAAGGTAGGGTCGTCGCGCTGCGGCGACCAAACTCCGACCACCTGCGGCGGCCGGGCATCGCGGCGCGATGCCCCTGCCTGCCAACGCGATGCGGTTACGATGCGGAAGTCCAGTTCTCAATTGAACGGGAATCGTAAGGCCGCATCTGCACAAATCACGCCCGACCCGCTCCGGCCAAAACACTTTGGTAAGCCTCGAATGTCTTTCGGGCCGCCTCTTTCCAGGAATACTTTGCCAGCAAGGCCGAGCAGTCCCGAGGCGGCGCGGACCACGCTCGTTGCATCGCGGCCGCGATGCTCCGCGTATCGTAAGGATCGCAATACTCGACGAGATTCCCGAAGTATTCGCGGGTGGTCGGGGAGTCGGTTATCACCGCGGAGCAGCCGTGCGCCAGCGCTTCCAGGATCACCAAGCCCGTCGTCTCGAAAAAGCTCGCGAGCACCACGACCCGGGCGCGGGAATAAATGTCGAACAGGTCCGGCTGCGTGAGTTCCCCTCCATATCCGCCGTCCAGGCCCACAAGTTCCTGCGCGACCCGGCGGGCATAATCGTCTTTGGCGCCTTTCGTCGCACCGTAGAGCCACAGGCTTGCGCCGGGCGGGCGATCCATCGCGCGAAATGCCCGGGCGACGCCGGTTTGGTTTTTCCTTGGCTCCAGGCGGCCCGCGTAAACAATCATCGTTCGTTCGCTCCACGGGAGTCCCTCGATGCGCCGCGCTTCGCAGCCGTTGGGGATGATAAACGCCCGACGCGGAACCGCCGCCGTCTCCCGTTTGAGGTGTTCAAGCTCCGCCAAAGAGTTTGGCAGGATCGCATCGGCCTTCGCCACCACATCCCTTATTCGCCGCCGATACGAAAGCATCGCATCGAGATCGAATCGCTGCCCCGCACGATGCCGGTAATATAACTCCTTGACCGCCATGTAGGACCAGATCGGAAAGATCGGCAGCCGGTAAATCCTCGCATAGGCCCGCCGCATTTCTTCCATCGAGTGCCAGATGGTGCTCACGACGACGGGGATGCCCCGGGCCTCCGCCGCCATCACCATTTCATAAGTGGCATCGACTCGCGTGGTATTGAATACGTGAACGATGTCGCATGGTGGCAGCGAATTCGCGCCCGCAAAAAATTCGACCCTTACGCCATGCGCCTCAAATTCCCGCGCGGTTTTCCGCATTTGCACGACATCGCCGCCCGGAATCGTCTCCGCATCAACGCGGTTCCCCATTGCGACAATCATCGGGTCACGCTCAAAATCCTGGGCTCTTAGGATTGCACGAAAGATTGCTTCAGAAGCTCAACACCCAACGGGCGATGCGCGGCAATCCGCGCTGAATGTCTGTCACTTCGAGAGCGGCGCTCCCTGCTGCCGACCGTAGAGTTCAATCGTAAAGGTGGGCGTTTCTCGCAATACGGAAATTCGATCAAGACCGCACTCATGAAGTCGCGCCCGGCATTCCGCCACATCCTCGCCGTAGTGATGGAATTCGAAAACGGCCACCCGGACCCTCTTGAGTAAAGCCGTGTAATTGCGAATGAAGGCGAATTCCGCGCCTTCGATGTCGCACTTCAGGAAATCGATATCCAGATCGGGTCCGAATAACTCGAGCAGATCGACATATTCCACGCGAGTCGTGTCGATTCGTCTGATCTCGGAAATGGCGTTTCCATAATGCCCGGTGCCCTCGCTGATAAAGGTGGAGCCGCTACGCTCACCGACCAGGCCGTTGATCAGGCGCACACGGTTTTGCAGCAAGGGCTCGCTCGCAATTCGCCGGTCAAGCTCGGCAAAAACCTGCGGCGAACCTTCGACCGCGGCGAGCGAAAAATCCCTTCCCTCTCCGAACTTTTGCAAAAACAGATCGGCGAAGCGGAGAACAAAATATCCGACGTTTGCACCCAAATCCACTACGCGCATCTCCGCCGCACCGTTTTGACTGAGTGCGTGCTGGATCGCTTCATCGTATTCGCCATTTACGAGGATCTCGTTGTAAATCTCCCAGTCGGCCCCGCCGGCCAGCCGGACGGTAAGACCACTGCGGAGCTTCCATTTCAAATCCAGTTGCTTCCATATCGCCCTGCGCGGAGGGTCCCAAATGAAGCGAGATAGAAAATACAGGAGCCATTGCGGCAGGGCCCTTTTCAATTGCTCTCGCATGGTCAGTGCCTGGCGCCGACTGCCTCGCCACAATTCCGCATTTGCTGCATCATCTGTTCAAGCCGGTTCGTCCACTGGTGATGTGCGGTGACATAGGCGTAATTTCGTTCGATCAAATCCGTGTAGCTCTCGAAATCGGCAAGAATTGCGCGAAGCTGCCCGCAGGGGTCGCTCCTATCGATTTCTATGATGGGGTTGTGCTCGAAGAGCTGCTTCATTTCCTCGGGCAGGACTCCGAGAACAAGACACTTCGAGGCCATGGACTGCAGGTAGCGCGAAGTCATGGTCTCGATTCTTCCGGATCGCGCGGGATGAGTGATCGAAGACGGCACGCAGATGGATATTTTGGAGCTTGCGAGGCCGTCCAGAAACGCCTCCTGACGGGGAAAAATGATCTCCCCCTTCACCTTTTCATATAAATAAGTCAATCCCCTCGACTCGCAGAATGGTTTGATTCGCTCGTGATATGCGTCCCATTTTCGCCCCATCTGAATCACGTCGATTCCGCGATCTCCATAGGGCTTCCATCGGTAGTTGCTTACGGTGATGCCTTCCGGGATCCAGTGAGCCGCAAAGCGGTCGAGCTTGAGATGGTTGAAGTGTTCGACGGCCTGGGAGCTCGAAAGGAACGCGAGGTTGATTCGATGGTTCCTGATGAGCGCCTCGATCCGGCCGAATTCGTTTTCCCACGCATCATACATCCATAAGATGCGCCTCGCGTTCGGCAGGCAGAAGTAAGGAAAGGTTTTGTAGAGAACATAATGCGGCGCCAAGTAGCCCACGCACAAGTAATCGCGCCGCGACCAGCGAATGGGAAGGCATCGAAGGATGGGATCGAGAATTCGCGCCGACCAAAGAAAAAGTCGGGAGACAAACTTGAGCGCCGGAACCGCACGCAGCCCGGGAACCGATTTCCAGTCCGAATGTTTCCGGATGACTGCTTCGAATTCAAGCAGATGGTCCAGCCACAAATTGGAGCCAATTCGCGTCCTTACAAGAGTGGGAATTCGCGCTGATTTATTCAAATGATCGTCGATGACTTGGATTCCTCGATAGTGGAAATACGCACGCCGTTCCTCTTTAGCTATATCAATCCCTCCAATTGCCTGCGTCATCCCACCTCTGCCTGGGACGTTGGCGTGTCATTGGAGCGGATGCGAATGATTCTCGCCGGAACGCCAACGGCAACGGAATAGTCGGGAATGGAGCGGGTGACAACACTTCCCGCCCCGATTATTGCGTAATTTCCAACAGTTACGCCGTCGAGGATCTTCACATCATTGCCGATCCAGCAGCAGCGACCGATCGAAATGCCGATACTCTGGACGACCGTGCGATTGATGTCTTCGATGCTGTCTGAATCATGGCTGCTTGCCGAAAGTTGAAAGTTGGCGCCGATTGCGGTCTTTTCACGAATCACCACTTTTCCGTGAAAGCCAATCACCGCATGGGGGCCGATATACACGTTGTTCTCAATGATAAGAGACTCCCCCAAATTCGCCAAATGCGATGTGCCTTGAATCCAGGCAAAATCTCCAAGCGTAACTCTGTTGCCGATCCTTATCCCGCCGGTCGAAAGGCAGTTGACGCTGCAAAAGCGCCCCAGAGACAGCAGCTTTCCGATCTGGAGCAGTTCCGGGTAGAGAATCTCGGTGCCGCGGCCAATAAAGCACATTCCATCCACCCGGGGCCAATTGCACATCTTGAACAGTGCCCCGCGAATCAGCCCTCTGCGAATCTTATAGAACGCCTGACGAAAGACCAGCTTCCGATTTGAGGTAGAAAACGAATCCGGCAGCGTGACTCCAAATATCCGGTTCATACAATTTGCCTTTGTGACCGGCATGGCTGCACGGTAGGGCGAGGCGTCCCTGCCGAGCCGTTTGTTTGGATAACCTCAAACATCGCCGGCCATTAGGGATCGGCTCGACAACCGCCCAGAGTGCTTAAGTCGGCCCAGTACGCGAGCAATATTTTCGCAGCGAAATCGTATCAGTACCATCCAGCGTGCAGCCAGGGATGCTCCGCCCGAGCGGGCAAGGTCGGACACTGCATTGATTTGCGCAGACATGACGGCGCTATTCTTGCTCAGTTGGCCCGGGCGGACCCGGAAATAAGCAACTGCCGCATCCATGCGAACGGCTTTCGCTCCCGAGAGTAGCGCGCGAACCCAGAACTCCGAATCTGCGACGTGACTTAATCGCTCATCAAATCCGCCCAACTTCTCGACAACCCGTCTGCGGACCAGGGTGCCTTGCTGGGTGAATGGGGTAATCCCGCAGGCAAAGAGAGGCAGTGCGTCCGCAGGCCGTTTGCATGCGGACACCGCTCCGGCGGTCGCCCCTTCCGCGCCAACGAATTCCACATTTCCATAGATGATGTCGGCGTCCGTCTGTGTCGCCAGCGAACACGCCTCGACAAAGCCCGGAAGCAGTCCGTCGTCATCATTGATATAGGAAAACCATTCCCAATCCTGATCGCCGGCAAATTGAATTCCCTGATTGATTGCCGAATAAAGTCCATGAGATCGCTCCTCAACAAGCTCCGCGTTGGGAAACGCCTCTCCCAGTGCGTTCAGCCGTTGTCCCGGACAGACAATGACCCATCGAATGCCGATTCCAGCCCGGCGAACCATATCCACGCCGGAAGCTGTATGAACAAGCCATGGCGACTCCCCAAGTGTGGGAGTAACCACCAGGAGTTTCATGTCGATGCGATGGTCCACTTAAGGGCACCTTCGCCCTTGATTCGGAATGGAAGAAGCGCACCCTTTTGCTGACGGCTCCCAAACAAGTCGTTCACGCAAATCGCCGCGCCAATCAAAAGCCCCCAGACGATTCGATAATATCCACCAAACGGACTGACACAGCAGTTCAATACAGCGTCCGCCAGAAAATAGATTACGAGCAGCACATGTGAACTGGATAGGCAAGTTCGATCTCCGCTCTGCAGCCAGAAAAACAGGGCCCTTGCCGCCACTACGGCAAGTAAGCATCCAAATGCGAGGCCAAGCAGGCCGTATTCAAAGGCAAACTGTAGGATCCAGGAATGCACTCCGATTACCTCATTGGGATTGCTATAATCAATATAAGTCGCCGCGTTTTGCCACGATCCGTGGCCCAAACCCGGGCGCTCCAGAAAGCCATACCAAGCCTGCCACGCCATATCGGTGCGTTGCTTCAAACTTTCTTCCCGCCTTTCCACCGTAGCCAAATCAAATGTGTTCGCATTCGAGAAGAAGGAGAGCACAGCAGTACTTCCAATCACAACTACAGCGACAACCATAACGAGAAATGGAATAAATCGCCATCCCTTGGTGAGACGCTTAAAAAAGAATGCCAACCCGCAGACCACAAATAATGTTCCTTCTCCCCTGATATCGAAAGCGAAGGCCAGCAGCGCTCCAAAAGCAACCATCGCCACCGCGCCAAATCGGCCCGATCGAACAAAATAGACGATCGCCAGAAAAATCGACGTTCCATAGAAGAATTTAAGAACAACGATAAAGTCCATTCCTTGTTCTCCGCGGACAGTCGCTGCTATCGCCAAAATTGCGGGTGACAAAGAGACGACGAGAATGAACCCGAGCCATCCCTTCCATCCGTAGCTTCGAATGATCATTGCCGAGGCGCAAACCGCCATGGCAAATACCGTATTTCGGGCACCTCCCTTGGCGACCCACTCAAATCCAATATCATTGGCTCCATCAAGCAGCACTGCGACAATGGGAAATGCCAGAATAATGAATAAGGAATGCCTCGCGAATTTTTCAGACGGAAGCCAGCCGCCAATTTGCAGAAGCGCGGCCCCGCCGAGCAGTAACATGATCGCATCGCCGGCGTAGAGCCGCCCCATCAACTGGGCCGAAAGATTGGACACCAATCCCAACGCAATCAACAGGATGTAGCCAGGGTGGATCGAGATTTTAAACTTTGCCATGAGCGTTGTCAAAGACTGGCATTTGTCGCAGCGCCAGACACGCAAGTCCTTCAACTGCGATCTCCTTTGAGATGGCGACTCCAATCATACGAGTTGGACGACAGGAGTAAGGGGCAGATTCTTCGAACGACTTCAAAATCGGTTGACGGACGGCATTCCCCGCCCAAGAAGAATCTTGAGGCTTCGTATCGTTGGGCTGAGCGCGAAGGCGACTGTTGATGCCGCGATCACAATACCAACGATCGCCCATTCGCCAATTTTGACGGCTGATCCGGAATCCGAACCGGTGCGGGTCAGCATCAGCGCGACTCCGAAGCCCGCGATGCCGGCGCATATCTGCCAGAAGTCGGGCATCAGACTTCCAAGGTCAAGATTCAGAGGCCGGTGAAATGCAACGAGAATCACGACGCTCCCGGCGATCAGCGCCGCCATCGCACCGGCAACGACGCCCTCCGCGCCGAAGAGGATGCCGCCGAGCACTCCAAAGCCGAGGTTCCCGATCGCAATGATTACATGGCCGAGCGTATTCCAAAACAATTGGCCGCTCCCGAGGTTTTGGAAATACGCGGGCGCCGAGAGTGTATTGATGAGGTAGCCGAAGGAAATAATGATGACGAAATGGACAAACGCCGGCTGGACGCGCCCGATCCAAAGCAAGGAAGCCAAGCCGGCCGCGCAGGCAATCACCGAAAAAATCGGTACGCTGAGCGAGGCGATGATCTCGTAATTCAGTCGGTAAATTTTTGCGGCGCGATCCACGGAATCGCCGAGTCTCGAAACGACGGGGACGATCGCCTGGTTGGCTGCGACCAGTAATGCCCGGATTTGCAAGACCAGTTTGTTGGCCATTTCAAAATAGCCGGTGGCATCCAGACCCCCAAATCGGGCGAGGATAATCTTGGTGGTCGGGTCGAACAGTAGCAGCATCAGGGTGATAAGCTGGAACTGCGCGCCATAGGGCACAATCTCGCGAAGGATGGGACGGATTTCAACAGATCGAAATCTCGGATACGGGGGGATCAGTCTTTTTACAAAAATCAGAAGAGCGGCGCAAAGGACCATCGATTGGAGAACCTGCGCGAGCGCAAATCCGATCAGGCCGAATTGCGGCACCAGAAGCACCGTTCCCGCGACATACGAGACATTTGCCGCCGTTGTCGCGAGCATCCGGGAGTCCGATCGCAAAGCCCCCTCAAGGCCGGATTGCAATACGGTTGAATTGGCCAGCAAAAAGATGCAGGGCACGGCAAGCACCAGGAGTGGAGTGTAGGCTGCCGCCCCCTGGCCGATAAACACAGGCAACAGCCAAATCGCCAACGGCAGCAGGACAGCGAGCGCCACCAGAAGGAGCGCGCTGGTCGCCAGACCCCCGATGGTGAGAATGCCGGCTGCGCCGTCCATATCTTCGCGCGAGAGCCGAAGCGATACAAACCGCGTCATTGCGCCGCCCAATCCGCACTCGGCGAGCCGGGAGATCGAAACGGCGGCCATCGCAACGGACCAGAGGCCAAGCTGTTTCGCGCCGAGCGACTGAATCACATACCGATACACGAAAAAAAGTGTCGCCCCGGTGACTACGACCTGGGCGACGCTCCAAATGGCATTGCCCGGCAACCGCTCCACTCCCGAGGTCGAAATCTTCCTTCTATTCGCCATGGTCTGCATCGCCGCCGCGCCGAAACACCACCATGATATGATCCCTGGCCGGCATCCATTGGGGGGGATGCATCAGAAGACCTGGATTGCTGCGGACATCCTTTCCACCAAAGCCGCACCTTCTCGCCAAGGCTCCCATCTCAGGGCTCAGGGAATAGACGCCATTCTTCAAGCACTGCGTTAACCGCTCCCCCCAAGAAGCCCTGTAATGACTGTATTGCCGGGTCAGCTCGACCTTGAGGTCAAATTCGGATGCAACCCGTCCGATCCACTTTTGGTTGATAAACGACACATGTTCCGCAAGCGTACAGTAATAGTAACGCGGCTCCATCAGCCGAAACGTCCAATGCGACCGATAGCCTGTCGCGATGACCAGTCTCCCCCCAGGCTTGAGCAGACCGGCGCTCATCTCCACGAATGCGCGCGGGGAACTTAGATGCTCAAGGACATCAAATGCCGTAATCCAATCGAAAAGAATATCCTTCCGTTCCAATTGGCCGATGTCTGAAGCAATCACATCGACTCCCACGGAGCGCGCACGTTCGGCTGCAAGACGATTCGGTTCAACGCCATAAACCCTTCCCGGCAGGTCCAGGCAGGCAAGGAAATCGCCCCTATAACAACCTACATCCAGAACGGATGTCGATTCGCTGGCATGCAATTTGACCAAGCTACGCGCCAGTTTCCAATCGGGTCGCTCTTCAATGCTGTGCCGCCATGAGTGATCATCAGCGGAAGAATAAGCATCGAGAATCTCGGCGGCGGATTCCTGCGGATGCCGAAAAGCGAGGCCGCAAAGGTGACACTCGAATAGCCGCGTGTTCGCGTGAAATGCTCTTCTATTATCACCAACGAACGTGTCCGAACACGGAATGGTTCCCAAGGACCGGGTGTCCGTGGAACCACAAGACGGACAAAGCACAACGGATTCCATCATCTTATGCAAGGTTATCACTCCTTACGAATTACCGTGCAGGCAAATTGCCGCGAAGCCAAAGCCCATCCAGCCAACTCGCATTTCCGTCTGCGTCGCGGCCACATCGGTACAGATCGCGCAAGACATAGCCGTGTTTCCCTCGCAAGATGCTGTCGATCTCGAACAAATCCGCCTGCCCTTCGTAATGCGACGCGAGCAAAGCCTCGCTATAGACAGCAATGATCGCTCGCTCGAGGCTCTCCGCGCCACCCTCAAACAAAAGTCTTTCGGCGCCCTGGACGTCTGCCTTCAGGATGATCTCCCTTCCCGGAATCTCACGCGCTATCCAGGAATCAAGAGTTTCCACGCTGACCTCCTCCTTGCTGATTTCTTCAATATCCTGCCCGAATGATTTTTTCCCCGCTTCGCTTGCCGCAAGCAGGGAGTTCGTCTGCGCGACGCCATTCAAATGAAAGCTGGTCTTTCCGACACTGGCGCCCAGCGCCAGATTCCAGCAGGTAACCTGCCGATCGCCTGAGAATCGCTTCTTAAGAATAGCAAAGGAAGCGCTGGTGGGCTCGAAGGCGTGAATTTCATTCGGACACTCGTCCCGAAACCGTTCGACGGTATCGCCAACAAACGCGCCAATATCGAGAACGACCGCGTTGGGATGAGCCTTTGCGAGGCAGATAAGATCGCCATAGGCATCGGAGAAGCCCGCAAGCCTTTTTTGACAACGCCTTAGCTTCCGGATGCACACCCGGGTCGTCCGATTTCGGAAGAGAAGATTCGGCAACATATTTAAGGTTCTGGTTACAGCTTTCGTGAGCCGACGTGAAAAATCAGGCATGCACCGCGGCGCAGCCGCCCGGGCCGAAGCTTTTGCCTATCCGTGTTTATTTGATTTGTTTCACTCGCCCTTCGAGCTGGCGACGGCCAGTCTGCCGCTGGTCGGCTGTGGTTCAGCCTGGCCTATGGCGTTGTGAGCGGATTCCACACGCGCTTGAATCCGAACGATTGAAAGTCTTTTGGGTTTGCTGTCGCGAAGTCCGTGACGCCGTGGATCTGCAACGTGAGCGCGAGCCTTGCATCAATCATCCTGCGGCGGGCGAAATCCGGCCGGCCGGCCAGGAGCCAGACCTTCTCCATGACATCCGCATGTTCCACCAATGCCCAGCTTGGATGATGGCGGAAAATTTTGCATTCGGCAGTGGCTTCAGCCGCGCCGAGGGACGGGGAGAACACGGCGGGATTCCTCAAGGCGAGATAGAATTCCACCAAAACCAATTCGGCAATGACGACGTTCGGATCGGCCGCCAGGCTTTCCAGAAAGGCGATGGCGGATTTCTGCCAGGGGGATGCCGCGGCGCGCGCGTAAATCAGAATGTTCGTATCAATGCCGATCATCCCCATCCGGGCTCCTGATCCGCCCGGATCGCCTCGTCCAACGCGGCGGGATCCATGATGAGCAGTCTGGATTCAAGGGGAGGCGGGAGACGCCATCCTTTCGCCTCTCCGCGATTGCCCGCCGGGTAGGCTCGCGTCACCGCTTCCGCTCCTCGCCGCATGACCTCCGCAATGCTCCATTCGCGTTCCCGGGCGACCCGCTGAACCTCCCGATACAGGGGCTCGGGAAGCTGGATCTGCGTTCTGATCATACA
>JAQTOP010000082.1 GCA_028713285.1 Terrimicrobiaceae bacterium | reverse complement strand
ATTGAAGGTTACTACAACACCCACCGCAAACACTCGGCCCTCGGATACAAAACCCCCAACCAGTTCGAAGCCCAGATCCACTCACTAAACTAAAACACAAAACGGTCCAAAAATCAGTTGCACCTCAAAGATTCAACGTGTCGTTACACGGTGTGCAAACTTTAACGCAAAAATATCGGCCTCGTGTGCAAGGTTTTCCGCAAAGAAATGCGCAGGATTTAACGCATCGTTACAAGCGCATCACAAACCGTTACTGCACATGCAGTTGGAAAGAGAGGCGGGAGTCGGAATCGAACCGACGCATGGGGCTTTTGCAGAGCCCGGCCTTACCACTTGGCTATCCCGCCACGTTCCGAAGCCGCCGGGTTGCCCCCGCGGCGCGAGCCGTTACCCATACACAATCCCCGTCGGCGCGGCAACCGGTGTTTTGCTTTTCCCTTCATTTTGCGGGAGCGGCGGGCCGCCGCGGGCATTCAATATTTACCAATAGCAGGAGGTGGAAGATTCCGCCGCGGCGGACGCGTAATTCTCCATCCGACGAGGATTCATGAAAAAGGCAAAACGCTGGCTGATGACAGCCAAACAACAGGCTGTGCTGGAGGAGTTCGATTGGGAGCGCGAGCTGAAGCCGCGGGAGGTGAAAGTGCGGGTGGATTTTTCCGCCATCAGTCCCGGCACGGAATGCGCAAAATTGCCTCGCCTCGATCCCGATGTGCTGATTCCCGGCCGATGGTGCGCCTATCCGTGGTCTCCCGGTTACGCGGGTTGCGGGCACATTCTCGAGGTGGGGCCCGATGTGACGGAATCCAATACGGGCGACGCGGTGGCGGGCTTCACGCACCATGCCAGCCACCAGATTTGCAATGTGGACAGGGACATCATCCCGCTGGATCCACGCGTGAAACCCGAGCATGCCGCATATTTGCGCCTTGCCAGCATCGCATCCACTCCGTTGCACGTCCTGCAACAGGACGTGATGCCGGTGACTGGCGTCTGGGGGTTGGGATTGATTGGCAACCTTGTCGCGCAGATTCTACAGCGCGCGAGCGGGCGGGTGGTCGGAATGGATCCGGTCAAGGGCCGCCGCGAACTCGCCATGCGTTGCGGAATCCGCGAGACGCTGGATCCCGTGGCGGCCGATTTTCCCGATCGGCTGAAGGCGCTTACCCGCGGGGAAGGTCTCGATATCGCCGTGGACACCACCGGGCACGCGCCGACGACCATTGCCATGCCGTCGTTCATCCGTCCGCGGGGGCAAATGGTCTTGATGACTCTTTGGCGAAGCCAGGCGCAGGCGGATGCGACGCCATTTCTCAGCGACCTCCTGGTAAGGGGCATCACACTGCATGGCGCGCATGTGATGGCACCCGGCAAGGCGCCGGCGACAAACGAGCACGCGCTGGAACGCCGGAAGTGCGTGAGAATTCAGGACGAAATGGCCGCCGGCGGGCTGCAAATCGCCCCGCTGATCAGCCACGTCGTCAAGCCGGAGCAGGTCCGGGAAGCCTACGACGGACTGAGCTTCGACCGCACGAACTGGTGGGGCGTCGTCGTGGACTGGCGCGACTAACGAGTCAGGAGAGGAGGGGGCGCAGGTGTTTGATGCTGTGCTCCGCGTCATCGACCGTGCCGCATTCCACCGACAGGACGATGTCCCGCGGCGCCTTGCGGCACAGTTCGATCACGCGCTTCCAGTCGATGACGCCTTCGCCGCAGGCGCAGCCAACCGGGGTGCCGGTCACCTTGCCCCGCTCGGAATCCGACTGGCCGGTGGAAATGTCCTTCGCGTGCAGATGCACCAGCCGGTCCACCAGGCGCTCGAGCCAGACAGGTAGCTGTTGCCGGTGTCGAAGTTGAACCCAATCGCCGGGCTGCTGACCAGTCGGTAGATTTTCTCCAGCCCATCGGGATGCTTGCTGTATTGCTGATGCGGTTCCAGGCCGATCCGGATGCCGCGGGGCTCGGCCACCAGCGCGGCCTCCTGCAGGGTGTAGCGCATCAGCACATGGGGGATACCATGGCTATAATGTAGTTATTCCGTTCCCGGCGGTCCGTCAAGGCGCATGCCCGCCGTAGCCAGATCGGATACCTGAGAGGTCCGACAGCTTGACGACTCTGTCAGCGTTGAGGTCCGCCCGCATGTCCTTCCATCCCTGTCGTCTATGGATTTGGTGCCTCTAAACGGCAGAAACAAACGCTTTCCTAAAACCTCATGCCAGGAGGATATCAAGGCGACGCCGATGAGAAGGAAAAGGACGGGTTTCGACTAAATCGGCCGCAAGTAGTCGATGATGCATTTGATGGCCGTTAGCGTTTCGGCACAAGCACCTGTACCGAATGCTCGCTCCCGACTTTCTGGATGGGGATGAGATTGTCGGGCAGGAGCCTGCCATCCAAAATCACCTGAACGTGCCGGATTGCGGGTCTTCTTTGGATGTTGATATGGAATTGAGCGCCGCGGAATTGCCGCCAGACCACCGCCCCGTTCCATTTTTTGGGGAGCTGCGGGTCAATCCGCAGCCCGTCGAATTCCGCGCGCACACCGAGCAATTCCGTGATCGATGTGCGATAAAACCATGCGACAGTGCCCGTGCCCCAATGACCGCTGGCACGGCCCGCAGTTTTCCCGGCGGCCAGACCGCGATAATAGTTTGGCAAATACAGCGGGAGTTGTTGGGATGTCGTTGACCGGTTGCCGCTGCCCACGCCGGTGAGCAAATTGCGCAGGGCACGGAATCCTTCCTCGCTTTGCCTCGCGCGGAACAGCCCGTAGGCATAGAATGCGGCGGCGTGACAGTAAACCGATCCGTTCTCGGCCGTGCCGGGCGTCTTTTGGGTAATCTTGCCGATGTCCTCCCGCATTTTGGTGAAGGCCGGCCCCATCGTCATCGGACCCGCCGGTGTCATCAGGTATTTGTTGACCGATTTAATGCAGGCGGCGATTCGCTGGGGTGTATCGGCAGCGCCACAAATCATCGCCCAGCTTTGCGTGTTCAGGAAGACCTGGCCTTCCTTGTCTTCCTTGGTCCCGAACCAGCGGCCGGCATCGGTGGTGCCACGCCGATACCATGCGCCATCCCAAGCCAACTTGTTGATGGCCTGGCGGGAAACCTCGGCTTCCTTACGATAGGCTTTGGCCCGCTTTTTATCCCCGATTTGCAGGGCGACCTCGGCCCAGGTGTCCAGGGCGATGGCGAGCGCCTGCGTCAGCCAGATGGATTCCCCTTTTTCCTTCCAGCCGGCCATATTCAAGGGATCGTCCCAGTCGCCCTCTCCGATACGGCACAACCTGCGCCTGGTGCGATCGCGCAGTTGCCACTCCAGGCCGCGGCAGACATGTTCATAGACGGACGCTTTTTCCTCGCTGCCCTTGAATCCGACGGGTTCATCGAGGATCGACAAATCGCCTGTTTCCTTCATATAAAAACTCAGGGCCAGGGGCGGCCAGACATTCATGTCCCGGTGGGGAATGCTGTTGATGGCGAACACATCGACGCCGTCGGCCAGGGGCGCACCATGGGGCATGAAGCCGTCCGTATGCTGGTGGGCATAAACCCTGCAATACCAGTGGCGGGCCTTGTGAGGCAGATTGAATGTGGCGCCCATTGCATCCTGATAGGCATTGCGAACGCACGGGTCGCCATCCATGCGCAAGAGTCCGCCGGTGAAGTGGGCATGCTGCGGAAGCCAGATATTAACGAAGTGGTTGAACTCGGAATCCGGCGTGTCGATGCGGACGGACGGCTTGATGCTGTCCAGATAATTCCGCACTTTTTCGAGCGCGGCTTCGACTCCGCCGGGACACAGGTAGGCGCGCTTCAACGAATCCATTTCCCCGCGGTCGCGCGCCGGGCCGAAGACGAAATTGAGCGTGGCGGTTTCCTTTGCGGTCAGGGTCAGCGGATATTGCATGGCCACGACCGATGCTTCGTAGTGGGCTTCGCCGCCGGCGAGCTTGGGCAGGGCCAGGGCGGCAGGGTTGTGCGGGCCTTTGCCGCCGAGAAACTCGCGATGGTTGGTTTCGGCGGAGAGGGGTTTGCGGTCGGCCACGCAAAAGACCCAGTTCTTGCGGTTGCGCAGTTTGTAGTAATCCGGGACTTTGACGTAGTAGGGAAAATAATCGATCACAATGCCGCCGAGCTTTGCGTCGTATTTCGAAGTCTGGGAGATCAAACCCAGTTGTCCCACGGGGAAGTAGGTGTAGAGCGAAAGTTCGCGCCGCCGTCCGCCGCGGTTGGTTACCGTGACGGTCCACAATTCGACCTGGTCATCACGCGGAATCACCAAACGGAGACACACTTCCACCTGGTCCACGATCACGCGCCATTGGATATCGGCTGGGCCGGGAGAGAATTCGAACTTTTGCGGCTCCACTTGCACCGGGTCAAACGGCGCGCTCCAGATCTTTCCCGTCGCTTCATCGCGCAGATAAAAACTGCGGAGCGGTTCGGAGTAGGATGTGCTGTTGGGTTGCATGAACCGGGAACGGCATTTGCCCCGCTGATCCATTTGAATTTCCATCGTGTCGTTGAACAGATGGCTGTCCGCGCGCTCCAGGTGATGGATGTCGCGAACGATGTAACGCTTTCCATTGTCGATGAATTCCGCAACCGGACTGGAGGTGGAAGATGGGGATTTTGTCATAAATTCGATCCGTGGGAGGTGGGGAATGGTCGTTCTATTTGCGAATTTCGATGGCGGCCACCGGGCAGGAGAGAGGGAGGAAGCGCTGCGGAAAGCGCGGATTGTCATCTTTGCAAATACTCATCGCTGGAGATTATCGGTTGAGCAGCGCCGGATCAAAGAAATTGAAGGAGACTTCGCGCACCTCGCCGCCGATGCAGTTGGAATTTCCAATCCGGCGTCAATTCGCGCGCCCGGCGATGGGCCGGTTGGGGCAACGGCTTCGAATCGGACTTGGTCCCGCCGCGCCACCATTTGCGCTGGACATCGAACCACGCCGCGGACGCCTGTCGCTTTCATTGCGAGCCGCTCACGGAAAGGTGTCCGGATCGTACCAGCCGATGCTGTGGCAGCAGAGAGCCCAGGTCGATGCGTTGCGGGAGCACCTGATTGCTGGCCTCCGCGAGATGGATGGAATCATCGACGCGTTTGTGGTGACCAGACCATCGCGGATGCTGACCTAACGTTTCTGCGGCACCGTTATCGAGGAAGGTTGCAGGGCAGTTTTGCGTGACAATGCGTGACAAAGAAACCAGCATTTCCCAGCTTTTTCCGTTCACCAGAAATCGACACTAAAAAACCCGCAGAGCTTGTATTTAAAAGGCTCTGCGGGCGATTTCCGAGTGAAATAAAATGGTGCGCGATACAGGGTTCGAACCTGTGACCCCTACCGTGTCAAGGTAGTGCTCTACCACTGAGCTAACCGCGCTTCTCCGGACGATGCATGCATGGCTGCAGCGAAACGGCACGCATCGGGCGATGGGATGCCGGGATTTTACCGGAGCGGAAAATTATGGCGGTTCGCGGGATGGGTCAACGGGAAAACGTCATTTCTCCAGCTCCTGCAGGAGAGTGAGGAGGAAGTCGCGGTTGTGCGCGCTGACGTAGCGCATGGTTCCGCCCATGCGGCTGAACGTCTTGCAATATCGCAGATAGTAGGCGGGGTTGTCGCTGGGAGGTTCGCCGTCCGTCTGCCAGTCCCACGAACTTTCCGCGAGATCGACGATGACCATGTGGTGGTTCGTGATTTTGCGTCCCTGCTGGAGTTCGAGATTTTGCGACATCGAGAGGGATTTTTCAAAAACCATGGGCGACATGACTGCGGAGCCCACGGAAAGATAGACGCCGCCTTCGAGGTCATGCACCTGCGAGGCGAAGGTGAGAAAATCGCGCAGCGCGGTGCGCCCGATGGCGGCTCCGTGATTGGCCGGGTGGGTGTAGATGATGTCGTGGCCGATCATGGGATGGGCCGTGAAAGGCACGTTGAGGCGGAAGGCCGCCGCCTGCGCGCTGTAGGTCTTGAAAGGGTGGGGGATCGAGAGGAATCCCGCGCCGATTTCCGACGATCGAACGACGGCGGAGAGGTCGAGAGCGGCCGCGGCCAGATCGGGGTTCGTCTCCGCCTCCATGCGGGCGACTTTGAGGAGCGCCGCCACGGAGGGGACGTCGAGTCCCTCGCGTTCAATCATCTTTCCCACCGATTCGCCGTAGCCGAGGCCCTCGTAGGCGCCCACTGCGAGGGCGAGATTCAAATAGAACCCGGTTTCCTGCCAGATGCCGAACTGGCCTTGATCCACATTCGTGCGCACGTCCTCGCTGCTGAGTCCCTGGAAGGAAAATTCCCAGTCGTGGATGATGCCCGCTCCGTTGGTCGCAAGCAGGGTGATCCAGCCCTTCTCGATAAGGCGGATGAGAACCGGGGCGAGTCCGTTTTTGATGGTGTGCGCGCCGAAGGCCAGCATCACCGGCCTGCCGGCATTGCGTGCGGCGCGAATCTTCGTGACGCATTCCGCGAGCGCGTCGCGCGCGGGGGACGACAGCGCCTCCGGTGATGCATCGGGCGGGATGGCGTCGCGCGCGATGGCGACTTTATTCGGACGTTCGGTGAGGCTGCGCATCCGCAGCTTCGTGCGATCCAATTGCGGGCGGGGCATGTCAGGATGTCTTCAATTCCGGAAAGCGGAGGAACTTCCAGAGCGTTTTCCATTGCGAGAAATCGGGCACGATCACGTGTGCGCCGGAGCGGATGAGGCGGGCGCGCTTTTCGAGATTCATACCGAATCGCCGCACTTCGTCACTCGCGACCCCGATGGTATAGGCCCCGCGCCGCGTCGTCTCGCGCATTTCAACGGGGCCGTCTCCGAAGGCCGCGAGCTGCTCGAAGGCGCCCTCGACCTCGTGGAGAATTCGTTCGATCACGATCTTCTTCGCGTCCTTCGTCACCTGGCCGACGGATCCGTAAATCCCGCCCGCAAACACGTCCGCGTAACCGAGCAGGGCCGCCTCGTGTTTGACATCCTTCTCGTCGGTTCCGCTGGCGAGGTAGAGCCGCACGCCGGATTGATGCAGCGTCCGCAGGAAGGGCACGGCGCCCTTGAGCGTGAAGTCGCTCACGGCGAGTTCTCCGCGATCGAGCTTGGCGAGGCGCAGATTCACGAGCGCCTTGAGTTCGTCGTTGTAGATCTCCTTGTAGCCGGCCGGGGACAAAATCCGATCCTCGGGCACGAGCGCAAACTCTCTCACGAGATCGACCAGTCCGTGCATCTGGGTAATCGTTTGGATGCCGGTGGTCCTTTCGATGAAATCGCGCACGCGGCTCTTGACGCGATGGAAGAGCGTTTCGTCCGCCGTCTTGTAGCTCGTTCCGAGGACGGCGCGGAGCATCATGGGCTCCATGATTTGCTCCCATCCCTCGCGGAGGGTGGAGATGGTGCCGTCGTGATCGAAGATGGCGTGCCGAATATTCATAGCCGGACCGGGCTCGGCGACGATCTCGATCTCCGACTGGTCCAGGTGCTGCGCGCGGTGAGGGGCCTCGGCCAGCTCAGGGCGATACGTGTAGTCGGCGTTCGATCCCAGCTCGAGAATCTCATCCGGTGAAGCGGAGCCTGTTTGGAAGAGTTTTTGAGCGGTGACCGCGGCAGCGATATTCGCGACGCAGGCGGCCGCGGTGAGATTTGTGCCGGTCGATGTAATGGCCGCCAGCGTTGCCACGAAGGTGTCGCCGGCGCCGACCGGATCCGTCCTGCCCGGCAGTTGCACGCCAAAGATCTGCCACGGCACCTCGCCCGAAAAAACGAGGCAGCCGCGCTCGCCGCGCGTCACGACGAGCGGCGATTTCCAGAGCGCATACAGCTTTTCGACATGGACGACGAGGTCCTCGAGCGTGACGACATCCGTCGCCTCGACGGCGACGCCGCAGGCCCGCATGACCTCCCGATCGTTGAGCTTATGCACCGCGCCGGCAAAGGCTCCGTGGTAGCCGCGCGAATCGACGATGAAGCAGACCTCGGGATGGCGGCGGATCAGCGCGGCCAGACCCTCGCGAAATGACGGGGAATCGTGGAGGCTGCCGATCGCCTGGTGATTGATCAATACGACCGACACCTTGTTCACGATTTCCTCGAATCCCGCGAGAAACGACTGCTCGGTCGCCTCGGACAGCTTGTTGTAATTTCCAAAATCAATCCGGTTCAGCTCGCTGTCCTCCACATGCGGTTTCACGTAGGTGTGAGTCGCCCAGCCTTCGGATTGCTGAAGGAGGCCGCCGGTCTCGACACCCACATTGTTGAGAAGCCGCCGGAGTTCATGGCCGAAGGGATCGTCGCCGAGCACGCCCACCGGAAAAATCTGCTGCACGCCGAGCGCCAGCAGGTTCATCACGACATTGCCTGCGCCCCCCGGGGAGTAGTGCTGGCTCCGCACGGGCTCGGTCGGCAGCCCGGTCTCGACCGATATTTCCGAAGCGGTGCGGTCGATGGTCCAATAGACATCGAGGCAGAAATCGCCGAGCACCGCCACGGAGGCGCGCGAGAGATTGTCGAGAGCCGCCGCGATTTCGGAACGGCTGAGAATGTCGAAAGGCTGGAGCGAAAGGGGTTTCATCGAATAGACCGAGCATTCATCCGATTTCCGGAATCGTCAAACAAAATGTAATGCTTTACATTATTCGCAAAACCGATCCGCAATCCGTCGGCGGCGCGGTCGTCAGGCTGGCGGAAGGCTGGCCCGCCCGACGAAAACGGCATCAAACAAGCGGGAGCGCTGACGCACGCCTGTCGCCAGGTCCACGGCGCAGCCGGCCATTTCGTCGAGCGGCTGCCGGTAGGTGCTGAGCGCGGGAGATGAGGTTCGCGCCTCGGGAATGTCGTCGATTCCCACGATCCTGACCTGCTCCGGAACGCGGAAGCCGGCCTTCCCGCATTCGTCAAGCGCGAGCAGGGCGGCGTGGTCGTCGATGCCGATGATCGCGTCCACCTTTCCTGCGCGGAGCAGGTCGTGAAGTTCCTTCGGATTGGGCGGCCAGCTCGAAATGCTGGTCGCATGCGCGCCGAAATATCGGGGCGCCAGTTCGCGAAAGGCGGCGTGGCGTTCCTCGTGATCCGGTTCGCCGGAACGCAGTCCGAACAAAAGCACCTCGCGGCAGCGCGCGGCTTTCAACCGGCGCAGGGCGTCTTCGAGCCAGGTTCGTTGATTGAGTTGCACGCATTTCCAAGAGGCGTGGGCCGGGATGCTGCCCATGAAGCAGACCACCGGTTTGCGGGACCGCTCCAAGGAATCGATGAGCTGGTCGCTGTGGCGCGGATAGAGCATTATCCAGGCGTCGCAGCGCGAGCGTTGCAGGGTGCGATGGGCGTGCGCCATGGTCGCGCTCAACCTTCGGTCCACGGGGCAGATCAGGAGGTCGAGATCCTTCTTCACCAGTCGATTTGTGAGCGCCGCAAGAAAGCGCTGCGCAAACAGTGCGTCGGCGCCTTCCACTTCCAGCGGCCAGATCAAGCCGAGGACATCGTGGCGTCCCCGCGCGAGGGCGCGGCCGCTCGGGTCGGGGTAGTAGCCGAGCTTCGCCGCGACGGACAGGATGTGCTCCCGCGTCGCCGGGCGCAGCTTGCCGGGCTCGTGAAACGCGCGGGAAATCGTCGCCGTGGAGAAACCGGTTTCCTTCGCAAATTGCAGGATGTTCATGACCAACGAAGCCGGGCGCATGGCGCCGAAGCGGAGACCACGCTGCCCGAAAACACCGCCGACCACGAGCAACAATCCACAACGGGAGCGGGCCTACGACGTGAATGCCCGCCCGAGGCCGAGGCGGCCAAGCTCCTGGCGATAGGCGATCGAGGTTTTGTCCGCGCGGATGTGGACTTCCTCGAGCAGATCGATGGGCAAGTCCTCGGGGTATTGCGCCTGCACGATGGCGCGGTCCTCGTTGAAGATTTTCACGTTGTAATCGATGAAGGGTTCGAGCGGCTGGTCCGTATCGTAGTTGCGCAGCAGCGGAGCGAAGAGGCGGGTTTCGCGGGCGGAAACCGGCGAGGCGCAATCGAGAATGACGAGCCGCGCGCCGTCGGGCAGGTGGACCGTGAGCCGCGCGGTGAACGGCACGTAGCAATCGAAGACGCGGAGCACGCCTTTTTCCGGTTCGGCTTCGGAGCCGTCCTGGCGCATGTAATTTCCCACCGTGCTTTGGTATTCGATGTGCAGGCCATGGGGAGCGCGCTCGACCGGATAATTGGGCACGCAGGGATTGTCGCGGTCTCCAAAGGTCTCCGCATGCAGAAATGCGAAATGTGCGACGTCCATGAATCCCTCGAGCTGGCGGCCCGCGGAGGCGCTTAAATCCAGCGGGTCCGGCAGGGCCTGCTGGTAGGCGGGATCGTCCCATTCCGGCAGCTCGGGAAACGTGCCGGCCGGTTGATTCGCCAGGCACGTCCAGATCATGCCGTAGCATTCGCGCACCGGATGGGTGGTGAGGCGCAGCTTCGGCGGGATGGCCGCGCCGGGATGGGCGGGGATGCAAACGCACTGGCCGTTCCCGTCGTAGCGGAAGCCGTGATAGGCGCAGACGAGTTCCCCCCCGTCGAGATGCCCCATGCTCAAGGGCACGCCGCGGTGCAGGCAGAGGTCGTTCGCCGCCGCGACGCCCTGCGAGGTGCGGTAGAGCACGAGCCGCTGGTCGAGCAGGCGCGCGGCGACCGGCTGGTCGCGGATGTCCCGGCTGAGCGCGACGGGATACCAGTAGTTCGCAAGAATGCGCCAATCCCCCTCCGCAAATGTGCAGCCGCGCGGCAGCGGGCCCTCGACGGGCTTCACAATCGGCGGAGCGTCGGTTGCAAGGGCGGACATGCGGGATGGATGGGTCAGGCCGTGAAGCTGCGGCCCAGGCCGAGGGTGGCGAGTTGCTGGCGGTAGGTGATCGAACTGCGGTCGGCGCGGATGTGGATTTCCTCGTGGAGGTCGATGGGAAGATCCTCGGGGTATTGCTGCTCGACGATCCGTTTGTCCTCCTCGAAGACCTGGTGATTGAAATCGAGCGTCGGCTGGAGCGGGGCGTCCTTGTCGAAGTTTCGCGCAATGGGGACGAAGACGCGGGCCTTGCGCGCCGAGACGGGGCACGTCGCATTGAGGATGTGCAACTGGCCGTCGTTCGGGAAGAAGACCGTCAGTTTCGCCGTGAAAGGCAGGAAGACCTCGAAGAGGCGCCGCCACTGGAAGCCGGGGGGATTGAGGTGCTTGAGGTGGGTGGGATAGTTGCTGACCGTGCTTACGTAATCGGCGCGAAATCCCGTCGGCGTGGCCTCGACCGGATAGTTCGGAACTTCCGGATTCTGCCGTTCGCCGAAGGTCTCGACGTGGACAAAGGCGAAGTGGCTGACGTCGAGGAAGCCCTCGATCTGGCGGCCGGCGGAGGCGTTGAGTTCGACGCTATTCGGCAGCACCCGCAGGTAATCGGGATCGTCCCATGCGTCGAACTCCGGCAGTGCGGCCCCGCCTTCGTTGAGCAGCCGCACCCACACGAGGCCGTAGCGCTCGACCGCCTCGTAGGTGGGTAGGCGGAGCTTCGGCGGGATGGCCGCGCCAGGGTGGGCGGGGATGGCCGTGCAGCGGCCCTCGCAGTCGTAGCGAAAGCCGTGGTAGGCGCAGACGAGTTCGCCGCGGTCGATGGAACCCATGCTGAGCGGCACGCCGCGGTGTAGGCAGATGTCGCGCGCGGCGGTCACGGCGCCGCCAGCCGGGCGGTAGAGCACGAGCCGCTCGTCGAGGAGCAGCGCGCCAAATGGCCGGTCCGCGACCTCATGCGAGAAGGCGACCGGATACCAATGCGGGGCGAGCGCCTTCCAATCCGACTCCAGAAAAGTGCAGTTGCGAGGGAGCATGAAACACGAACGTAGCGTGGAGTCTGGCATCGGAGCAAAAATTATGCCTTCGCCCGGGAGAATCTGCTTTCCGCGCGGGCGGCGGTCGCTAGGATGCGCCGCGCAATGGAAACCACCCTTGTTTTATTGAAGCCCGACTGCGTCGCGGGTCGCAAAGTCGGCGAAGTGATCAAGCGTTTCGAGGACGCGGGTTTTCAAATCCGCGGGGCGAAGATGTTCGTCCCCGGCGCGGAGATTTTGAAAGAGCACTACGCCCATCTGCTGGCGAAGCCGTTTTTCCCGGACCTCGAGGCCTTCATGCAATCCACCCCCGTCGTGGCGCTGGCGCTGGCGAGCGAGAATGCGGTCGAGCGCGTGCGCACGATCATCGGCCCAACCGATTCCAAGAAGGCCGATCCGGGCACGGTGCGCGGCGATTTCGGCGTGGATGTGATGGTGAACATCGTGCATGCGTCGGACTCGAATGAGAACGCCGCCATCGAGTTGAAGCGCTTCTTCGCGCCGGACGAGCTGTTCGATTACGCCATGCACTACACGACGACCGCGAGGAGCGCGGAACCGGTCCACTGACCGGGAACGTGGCTCGCCCGGTGACGAACGGGGCCCGCTTTTTCGGAGTCCCGGCTCCAACTCCCGCGGATGCAGACTGCGCTGCGCGGCTTGCTTTTTGGATAAAAACGTGATGATATCGCTGAGTCGTCTCTTGTTTAGGATCTCCCCGACCCGATTTACCGATCATGCCGAAGCAGCAACCCGGCCCCGACGCGACTCCCGCCAGTGACGGAGCAATCCTCGTATCCGAGGAGCGCCTGCGATTCAAACGGAGGCTGAAACGGGTAAGCCTGCTGGTTGTCCTTATCGTTGTGGCGGCTCACTTTCTCGTGGGCCTTGGGGCCGGATTTCTGGTCGTGGCCCGCTATTTTGCGAAGCCGAAGGCACAGTTCACTTCCGTCAAGCAGGTCGAGATGAAGCCGGAGGATCGGCAGCACCGGGTCGCCCTGGACCAACTCGAGTCGATGCGGCCAAAACCGACGTTGAACAACCGGATCCAGAGTCTGAAGCCGACGACTCTTACGCTGCCAGAGCTGCCCAAGGCGCCGGTGAATACGGATATTCCGATCGATACGAGCGCGATTGTCACCGGTCAGATCGACGGATTGGGACAATCCGGGTCCGGCACCGGCTCGGGCACCAGCGGCGGCTTTTTCGGCGGAGCCGGCAAGGCGGGCAGCGGTTTGCTCGAGGGAAGCTTCTACGATCTCAAGCAGACCAGAGCGGGAAGCAATACCGGGATGACCACGGAGGAATACAAGAAAGTATTACGGCAGGTCGTGGAAAAAGGGGATCCGATACTCAAGCGCTATTATGTCGCGCCAGGCAAGCTCTACCTCACGAAGATTGAAATACCGACCATGAATGCCGAGGCGGCTCCGGCCGCCTTCAATGTTCAGAATAAAGTCCAGCCGAAGATGTGGCTGGCGGTTTACAAGGCGAGAGTGATCGCTCCGGCCAGCGGAAAATTCCAGTTCAAGGGAGGCGCCGACGACATTATTCTTGTCTGGTTCAACAACCAGTTCGTCTTTGATGGAAGTATCATAGAGGTGTCTCCACTTTTCAGAAAGCCGGGCGTCGAGTTTACCACGATCCGGGGCAAGACCTACGATATGACGGTGATGGTCGGCGAATGTCCGGGCGGTAACTTCAACGCCGCGCTGCAGATTCAAAAAATGGATGGCACCCCGCCGTATTGGTTCCGCATGGTCGCCGACCGTTCCAACAAGGAAAAGGGCCCCTCCGGCCCGATCTGGCGGCCCGCTCCCACTCTCAATACGCCATCGAGCCTGACCGGAGTCGGTCTTTGAACGCACGTCGGGCACCGCGAACCCCCTTGCCGCAAAGCAAGGAGTGCGACGTCGCATTCCGTGAATTGAGTTTGTAAACAGGCGTGTTACTCTTCCGAACTTGTTTTTTTTGAGAGCGCCTCGATAAGATTCACCGATCCATGGAAGAGCAGCACCCGCCCACACCCGCACCGGCTCCGTCCCCAGACGCAACGACGCTTGTCTCCGAGGAACGGGTGCGATTCAAGCGTCGGCTGAAGAGGGTGAGCATCATGGTCGTCCTTATCGTGGTGGCGGCCCACTTGCTCGTTGGGCTCGGAGCGGGCTTTTTGGTCGTGGCCCGCTATTTCGCGAAGCCGAAGGTGCAATTCACAGCCGTCAAACAGGTGGAATTGAAGCCTGAGGACCGGCAGCATCGTCTCGCGCTGGATCAGCTCGAATCGATGCGGCCGAAACCGACTTTGAACAACCGGATTCAAAGCCTCAAACCGACCAACCTCGTGCTCCCCGAGTTGCCGAAAGTGCCGCTCGATACGGCGATTCCCATCGATACGAGTTCGATTGTCGTCGGGCAGATCGAGGGCCTCGCCGATGCGGCGCAGGGCTCGGGCTCCGGCTCCGCCGCGGGCGGACTATTCGGCGGCGCCGGCAAGGCGGGAAGCGGCCTGCTCGAAGGGCACATCTACGATCTCAAGCAGACGAAGGCCCGAACCGACAGCGGGATGAATCCAGGTCTGTATGAGGACGCGATCAAACAATTTGCGAACAAGGGAGAGTCGGCGCTGAAGCGCTATTTTGTCGCGCCGGGGCGGCTCTATCTCACGAAACTGGCGATTTCGAGAATTGATGCGAATCTCGCTCCCGCCGCCTTCAACGCACAGGATGTGATGAAACCGAACATGTGGGTTGCGGTTTACAAGGGTAGGGTGATCGCCCCTTCCACCGGAAAATTCCGCTTCCAAGGTTATGGGGACATTCTGCTGGTTTGGATTAACGGCAAGCTCGTTTATGATGGCTGCGGCCACCCGATCACGGCCCTTCACAACAAGCCCGCCCCAGAGTTCGACGCGGAACAGGGCAAGGCCTACGATATGCAGATTGCCATGGGCAGTAATCCGAGCCGCAGCCCCAACAGGCCCTCCATGTTCGGCGTGTATTTACAGATTCAAAAGGTGGACGGGACGAAGCCGTATTGGTTCCGCATGACGTCGGCTCCCACCCTCAAGGGCGAGGCGAAGGTCGGGGTCGATGGGCCGATCTGGCTGCCGTCTCCGACAACGAACACACCCGGAAGCATAACGGGAGTGGGCCTGTAAAAGTCGCGCTGGCCTTCGGATACCCTAGTCCCGAAAAACGAAGAGCGCCGTCGTCAGCGCCGTGCCGGCGGTGAACATCATCCAGGTCTCCCCGATAAAGTAGGGATAGACCATCAATACGACGCCGAGGATGAGCGGCTTCCAGAGCGCATTTCTCTTCCCATAGACGAAGGCGCCCATGCCGATCGCGCTGAAGAGGATTGAGCCGAACAGGTTCTCCGCGGTCATTGTGTCGGGCTCAGCAGCGCGGCGGAGCGGCATTTGAGCCGGAACAGGAGCCCGCGATTTTCAAAGGCGTGAAGATCGTCGGGCAGCGCCCGGGCAAAGTCGGCCTCGAGCATCGCTTCGACGCGGTTGGCGAAGGCGCGGCTCGCGACGGCGACCGAGAGTTCGAAGTTCAGGATGAACGAGCGGTAGTCGAGATTGATCGAGCCGACAATCGCGAGGTCGTCGTCCGCGAGCAGCACCTTCTGATGCATGAAGCCTGGCTGGTAGCGGAAAATCTTCATCCCGGCCTCGCGCATCGCAGGGTAGAATGTGAACGAGGAAAGCCAGGGAAGAATGTGGTCGGCGTGCTGCGGCAGGAGCAGGCGCACGTCCACGCCGCGCAGGGCGGCATGCGCGAGCGCGGCGCGCAGCGCGGGATCGGGCACGAAATACGGGCTCGCGAGCCAGAGACGCTTGCGGGCGGAGCGGATGATCTCGAAATACGCGGCGGGGCAGGTGTTCCAGATCGTCGCGGGCGTGCCCGGCACGATGGACGCGGCCATGTTGCCGGGCGTGGACGCGACCTCCCAGCGCAGCGGCGGAACTTCCCGCGTGGTGAAATACCAGTCCTCGACGAAGGGCAGCTGCAGAGCGATGACGATGGGCCCCTCGAGCGCGACAAACGTGTCGCGCCATGGGCCGAACTTCGGATCGCGCCCCATGTATTCGTCGCCGATGTTCAGTCCGCCGACAAAGGCGATCCGGCCGTCGGCGACGA
>JAQTOP010000143.1 GCA_028713285.1 Terrimicrobiaceae bacterium | reverse complement strand
AGGCTCGCGTCACCGCTTCCGCTCCTCGCCGCATGACCTCCGCAATGCTCCATTCGCGTTCCCGGGCGACCCGCTGAACCTCCCGATACAGGGGCTCGGGAAGCTGGATCTGCGTTCTGATCATACATCAAAGAGTATGCGCTGTAGGAATGATGTCAATTTGGAAGCAAGAGGCACCGCTGGTCGGCGGCGGTCCAGGCTGAATCTCACGCGAAGGCCCATTTCGGAATCAGGAAAGGGGGAAGAGGGGAGCCGAAACCGGAGGCGCAGCCGTAGATGGCCGAAGGCAAACAGGCGATGCCTAAAGGTTTTTCCCTCGGTGTCCTTGGTGGTTCAAACTGAATCTCGCGCGAAGCCGCAAAGGCGCGAAGAGGTTCAACCGCAGATTTGCGCAGATTGACGCAGATTGGATTGCGGACTGTGAGCCGGAGCGAAGCGAAGACAGGCGAAGCCAATCCCTTCTCCCCTTGGTGTCCTTGGTGGTTCAAATTGAATCTCACGCGAAGCCGCGAAGGCGCGAAGAGGTTTCAACCGCAGATTTGCGCGGATTGCGAGCCGGAGCCAAACCTAAACCACGGATCACACGGATTGCATTCGGTTCTTCCTTTGGCTTCGCCTTTTACCAGTGCTACTCGCGGGGCGGGAGCAGGGCTTCAACCTGGGTCACGAGGCGAGGCAATGCGGCTTCCACAATGCCCCAAACGATCTTATCTTCGATGCTGTCATAGCAGTGGGCCAGAATGTTGCGGAAAGAAATGATCTGCCGGAAGTCCGTGATGAACTCGATTGTTTCCGGCTCCACCTTGGACACCCGATTGAGGGCTTCGCCGATAATCTCGAAGGACCGCTCGACGGCGAGACGGGTCCTCGCATCCTGCCGGTAAGCCGCGAAATCCATTTCAAAGACAAAGCTTTGGATTTGCCGCCCCTGCTCGAGAACTGCCTCGAGATTCTCCCTAACCTCCAGCCTCATACAGGATGACGGCTTCCTTTTGAATATTCCGCTTGAGGGATGGACGTTTCAGAAATCCGGGCGTGACCAGATCGACCGATCGACCGAAAGTATCTTCCAACTCATGAAGGAGCTCGAAGTAATGTCGGGCATACTCGCCCGGCGGCATGTCCTCGAAATGAACCAGCAAGTCCACGTCGCTGGCGGAGTTCTCTTCGCCCCGGGAGGCGGAACCAAAAATCTGCAATCGCTTGACGGAGTGCCGCTTGCATTGCTCACCGAGCTGGTTCGTGAGGTCGAAAGGAGACACGAGGAAATGCTAATTCGAATTCTGGACGGAGTCAAAGACGGAAGGCGCGAAGGAGTCTAACCGCAGATTGAGCAGATTGACGCAGATTGCGGGCCGGAGCCACACCTAAACCACGGATTGCACAGATCACACGGATTGCATTCGGTCCTTCCTTTGGCTTCGCCTTTTGCCAAAGCTACTCGCGGGCGGGAGCAGGGCTTCAACCTGGGTCACGAGGCGAGGCAATGCGGCTTCCACAATGCCCCAAACGATCTTATCTTCGATGCTGTCATAGCAGTCCACCCCTCTGTGTCCTTGGTGAGCTTGGTGGTTCAAACTGAATCTCACGCGAAGGCCCATTTCGGAATCAGGAAAGGGGGAAGAGGGGAGCCGAAACCGGAGGCGCAGCCGTAGATGGCCGAAGGCAAACAGGCGATGCCTAAAGGTTTTTCCCGCGGTGTCCTTGGTGGTTCAAACTGAATCTCGCGCGAAGCCGCAACGGCGCGAAGAGGGCTTCTAATCTGCAAAGTCGTTGCTCGTTGCCCGGGATTCGCGGGCGCGAATCGTTGAAACGTTGAGGAGTTGAATCGTTGCTCGTTGCTTGTGCCCAAGAAGAGGGGGGCGGTTAAAAGTCATGCCAATCAGGACTTTGGACACTCAGGAGCTAAGAAATGGATTCTTCGCCACGATGCCCCCATAATTCCGTTCATGTTGAAAATCCTCCGACCAGAGTTCTGCGGCACCGCTGGCAAGTGCCGCGGAAAGGACGGAGGCATCCCAGAACGAAAGTTGATTCTGCATTTGTAGCTTCAACGCTTGCTGGAAAATATCGGCGCCGTTATCGATCACCTCTCAGGCCAGATAGGAACGCACAAGTTCCACGGAGGTGGAGACCTCGAGTCCTTTTCTCACCAAGGTCACGTGCGTTTCCTACAGGACCTGCACACTCAACCGAGGGAATATCGGGCCGGACCAGAATGACGTCACGATTTCCCGTGCATGGACGTGCTTGTCTCCCGCCTTTTTGTCATGGGCATAGACAAGGATGTTGGCATCCAAAAAAATCCGTTCAGCGTCGTTCATGCAACGACTCTCGACTGGGCCTGCCCGGAGCCAGGTCAAACCCCTTCTCTAGAAAGCACAGAGCCGTATGGCGGGCCGCCTGACGATCCCCTCTCTTCCGCATGTTCTGCACGATCAATCCAGCCATCCACGCGGAAAGCGAAGTGTTCTCTTCCACGGCCAACTTGCGCGCTTCCTTGAGTAAGGCATCATCCAATTTCAAAGTCACGTTGCTTTGCATGGCTAAACACTTCCATTGGCACAGATAATGTCCAGCACACTTTCCGTGCTTTTCGAAGTTTTTTGCCTATCCACGCTATTTGATTCGGTTCACTCACCCTGCGGGCCGGGGTTCCAAACCTCCGTGTTCTTGGTGTCCTCTGTGGTTCAAATGCATCTCACGCGAAGCCGCCAAGGCGCGAAGAGGTTTCAACTGCAGATTGCGCGGATTAACGCAGAGGGGGAAGGAATCTTCATGCGTCCCTATCCGTGCAATCCGAGCGATCCGTGGTTCGTTCCGCGTTCCTTTGATTCGTTCCACTCACCCTGTGGGCTGGCGACTGCCAGTCTGCCGTTGGTCGGCGGTGGTTCAAGTGAATTTCACGCGACGATGCGGAGTCCCTCGCGGCGGGCGGAGAGTTTAAGGCGTTCGTCGAGGCTGATGAAAACGAGCGCTCCCGGTTCGCTCCCGGCAAGCTGCAGGGCGGCCGCCAGTTGCAAGGAATCGGCGGCGCGAAGCGGATGGGTCATCAATAACCGGCGGGCGATGCGACGAACTTCGAGGCTGGGCTGGATTTCAAAGCTGCCGTTCAGAAATGCCGCCAGTCCCGTCTCCGCCGCCGCGAGATCCGACTGGCTGAGCGCGGATTCCCGTTCCCGTCGCGTGAGGGCGGAGAGGCATTCCGTTTCCGTTCCCCACCACACGGCCCGCTCCAAATCCTCCCCGAACAGCCGGGCAATCTCTGCGCTTGCCACCTCTTCGATCAGCAGGGGCACGATGGCCGAGCTATCCCAAAACCTCATCGGCCTTCCCGGCGCTCTTCAAGCAGGGCTGCAACCACCCCGGCGCCATGGGTTTTCTTGATCGCCGGAGGAACCGGAAGGGACGCCGGCCCGGACGGAGGTTTCAATTGCCCGCGAGCGGTGAGTTCCGCCGTTCGCGCCATCCAGGTTCCCGTTCCCTCCGCCGCCCGGCAGGGAGCCAGAATGGCAACGGGATGACTCCGATCCACGATCAGGATCGTCTGACCCGCCTTGACGCGTTCCAGATATTGGCTGAGATGCGCTTTCGTCGAGGAAATGTTGGCCTGAATCACCTGACCATTATGGTCTCTTGCCTGAGGGTCTGTCAATGGTGGATTCCCCGGTGGATCTCACGCGAAGAGGTTTAACCGCAGATTGCGCAGATTAGAAGCTATCCCAAAACCCCTTTGAGAAGGAGAAGAGCGCAGGCGAGATGAAGGAAACCTTGGAAGGCGGGAAGGGACTTTTCCCAGCGGATACAGAGGCGGCGGTAGTTCTGAAGCCAGGCGATGG
>JAQTOP010000081.1 GCA_028713285.1 Terrimicrobiaceae bacterium | reverse complement strand
TCATTCGCCACCTCCTCGGCAAATCGACCGGCGGAATGCACGCGCAGGACGAGCCGCACATCATCATCGCGCACAATCTTACGCCATCCGACACGGCGCTGCTCAACCGTTCCCTCGTGCTCGGCTTCGCGACCGAAGCCGGGAGCAGGACTTCGCACACCGCCATCATGGCCCGCTCGCTGGACATTCCGGCGATCGTCGGACTGCACGACGTCACCGAGCATGTCGTCGCCGGCGACCCGCTGCTCATCGACGGCTACCGCGGCATCCTCATCGTCCATCCGACGCCCGCGACGCTCCAGGAATACGAGGCCTACGAGAAGGAGAAGGACCTTGTTGACGAGCGCCTCGAGCTCATTCGCGACACCACGAGCACCACCACCGACGGCATCAACATCACGCTCTCGGCCAATATCGAGCTGCCCGACGAAATGGATGATGTGATTGAGAACGGCGCGGAAGGAGTGGGGCTCTACCGCACCGAATTTCTCTTCCTCAACCGAGATGCCTTCCCCACTGAGGACGAGCAGTTCGAAAACTATCGCATCGTCGCCGAACGCAGCGCGCCGCACTCCGTCATCATACGCACCCTGGACATCGGCGGAGACAAGGAGATGGGCGGCCTCGATCTGCCCGAGGAGGAGAATCCCTTCCTCGGCTGCCGCGCGATTCGCCTTTGCCTCGAGCACCCGGAGATTTTCAAACCGCAGCTCCGTGCGATCCTGCGCGCCTCCTCGCATGGCAATATCCGGCTCATGTATCCGATGATCTCGGGCCTCGGCGAATTCCGCCAGGCGAACGGAGTGCTCGAAGAATGCAAATCCGAACTGCGGAACGAAAACGTCTCCTTCAATGAACAGCTCGATGTCGGCGTGATGATCGAGGTGCCCAGCGCCGCGCTCTCGGCGGATCTGCTCGCGAAGGAGGTAAAATTCTTCAGCATCGGCACGAACGATCTCATCCAATACACGATTGCGGTGGACCGCGTGAACGACCGGATCGCGCACCTCTACAAGCCCACCCACCCCGCGATCCTCCGGCTCATCCGGATGGTCGTTGATGCCGCCCGGGCGAATGGCATCTGGACTGGCGTGTGCGGCGAGATGGCCGGCGACATCGTGCTCACGCCGCTGCTGCTCGGGCTCGGCATCGACGAGCTGAGTACGAGCCCCACGCTCGTTCCGCGCGTCAAAAAAGCCGTGCAAAGCCTCGCGCTGACGGATTGCCAGGCGCTCGCCGAGCAGGCTCTTCGCTCGAGCACCTCGAGCGACGTCCTCCAGATCTGCCTCGATCTCGCGCGCTCGCGCTACGACGACCTGGTCTCGTGATTTCCTTTCGGGCCTATCGGCTGGCGGGTTTTTGCGCGGAGGGACCGGCGTCCTTATACCACAGGATGCCGCGCGCGCGCAGGTTCGCGACCAGAGCCTTGAGATTCTCCGCGACGGCACGGTCGCTGATCAGCGTGCCGAGCGCACCCTTGCCGTAGCGCGCATCGCGCACCAGCAGGCGGATTTCCACCATCGTCTTGTCGAAGGAAACCGCGGCGTCCTTTGTCGCGCTGAGCGTGTCCGCCGTCTTGTCCGTGGTGTGCATGATGTGAGTGACCGCATCGCCGACCTTTTTCATCGCGGTGGAGGCGTCTTCCACGACCGTGTCGAGCTTCTGCGATGCGCGGGTAAATTCCGAACTCGTCGTCTTGAGATTTTGCAGGGTTTCGTTCACCGCCGCGACACTCTGTTTGTTCAACACCTCGTCGTTGATCCGTGCAACGACCGCGTCGATGTGCTTCACCGCCTGACGCACGTCATCGACCAGTTTGCCGCCCTCGCCCGTAAGCTCGGCGATCCCGCCGGACTCCCGTTTTCCGATCACCGTCGAATCCGGCGCGATGGCCTTGTAGTGCTCGACGTCGAGCCTGGCGGGCATGGTGATGTCCACGAAGCTGTCTCCGAGCAACCCGGAGCTGCCAATGGTGAAGGCCGATCCCTCGGGAATCTGGACGCCCTCGTAAATCTTCAGAATCACATAGACGCCGCGCATGCTTCCCAGCACATACGGACCGTCCTTCACGCTTCCGATCCGCGCGCCCGCCAGCAGCACGTCGGCGCCGGAGAACAGTCCGCTCGCATTCGGATACTCCACCCGAACGTCGTAGAATTTTTTCAACCCGTCGCCGAAGCGTCCGAAATACACGACCATCGCGCAAATCGCCACCAGCCCCAGCAGGATGAAAAACCCGACCCGGGTCTGTGTCACTTTTTCCGAAGACATGCTTGTTCCTCTCCTTTAATCGGCTTCATCGGAGCGTCCATCCACAAAATCGCGGACCACCCGGTCCTCGCTCCGCTTCAACTCCTCCACCGTGCCGTAAAAATAAGCCCGGCCCGCGTTCAACAGAGCCACCCGATCCGCGATTTGGTAGCAGCTCACCATGTCGTGCGTGACCACGATTGACGTGACCGCAAGCTGCCGCTGCATGCGGCGGATGAGCCGGTTGATGCTGTCCGAAACAATCGGGTCGAGCCCCGCGGTTGGCTCGTCGTAAAGAATCACCGCGGGCGGCGAAACGATCGCCCGGGCCAGGGCCACCCGCTTGCGCATGCCGCCGCTCAAGTTCACCGGCATTTTCTGGTCGTGGCCGGTCATGTTCACGAGCGCGAGCGTTTCGTGGACTTTGCGGGCGATCACGGTCTCATCGCGCTCGCGGCGCTCCCGCAGTGGGAAGGCGACGTTCTCGAACACGCTCATGGAGTCGAAAAGTGCGCCGTCCTGAAACACCATGCCGATCTTCCGCCGCACGGCTTCGAGCTGCCGCTCGTCGTATTTCGTGATGTCCTCGCCATCCACCAGGATTTGCCCCGACACCGGTTTCATGAGTCCGATGAGGTGCCGCAGGAAGACGCTCTTCCCGCCCCCGCTGCGCCCGAGCAGGACGAGCGTTTCGCCCTTGATCACCGGGATGGAAAATCCGCGCAGGATTTCCTGCGTCCCGATGCGCTGCACCAGGTCGCGCACGTCGATCATCACCGCGCTCATCGGTTGACTCCCGCCGGAAAGAAAATGTTGAGAAACATCGTGAGGAAGAAATTTGCGATGAGCACCGAAAGCGATCCGATCACGACCGCCTCCGTGGTCGCTCGCCCCACGCCGACCGCGCCGTCCCGCGCGTGCAATCCCTCGCGGCAACTGACGAAAACGATGATCACCGCGAAGACAAAACCCTTGATCACGCCCATGAAAATGTCGTTTGCGTCGGTGAACTTATACATGTTCCACAAATAATACGCCGAGCCGACGCCGAGCACCTTGGTCGCGACGAGGTAGCCGGCGAGGATGCCAAAGAAAATGCATTCGCCCACGAGCAGCGGGATCGAGATGAGCATCGCCAGCGCCCGCGGCACCACGAGGTAATCGACCGGATGTACCGCCAGCGCGCGCAGGGCGTCGATCTGTTGAGTCACCTTCATCGTGCCCAGCTCGGCGCTCATCGCCGCGCCCACGCGCCCCGCCACCATCAAGCCCGTGAGCACGGGTCCGAGTTCGCGGCACATCGCGACGGATATCACCGGCCCGACGGCGGACTCCATGTTGAGCCGGGCAAATTGAAAGTAGGTCTGCGCCGTGAATACCGCCCCCGTGAAGGCGCCCGTGACGATCACCACCATCTGCGATCCGAAACCGATATGGCTGATCTGGCGGAGCGTGAGGCCGACCCGGATGCGGCCGGAACAGACCGACCGGAACGTCTCCGCCGCCAGTTCGCCCACCTGCCCGAGGTAGGCGCAGAATGCGGAGAACAGTCCTCCGACTGCCGCGAAGAAATTCATTCCGGCGGGCGGGATGGGGCGGGGGAGGGGGGCGCGCAGCCGGTCACGCGCTCAGCCTTTGCGTCTTCTTCTTGTCCGAGTTCACCTCGGGCGGCAGCGCGCCGACGAACTTCGCCTGCAACCCCGCCTTGTTGAAGATCGACTTGAGGGCCTGGAGCGCGGGCGCCTGCGCTCCGAACTCCATGTAAACGATGTCGTGGTTCGTATCCACTTTGTAGCGAATACCCGGCAGCGAATCGAGCTCGAGAGCAAGCGACATCATCTTTTCGGGGCTGCGCACCCCGGCCGCGTAAATTTCGACCTCCACCATGCCCAAATCATTCTCCCGCCTTGAGTGCGTGGCAAGGCGGTTTTTTCCATGGGCGCAGGCAATCGCGGCTTTTCCCATTGCGCGGACCTTCGCGCGTTCTATCCTGAATCCGCCAGGGGCTATGGATTGCGGACGGGTGAACCCCGCCAGGGCAGGAATGCAGCAACGGTAACTTTCTCCGCCTTGCCGTAGTTCCCTGGCGCTTCCTCCCTTCTCTTGACTCGACTCCCGCAAGACCTACGCTGCAACGCAGTGGAACAACCCGCCCGAGAATCCGTCTATGACTATCTTGCCGAACACGGCCTTCGGCGGACGGTGCAGCGCGAAGCGATTATCGAGGCGGTGCTCAACACGAAGGAGCATTTTCACACCGAGGAGCTGCTCGAGATGTCCAAAAAAATCGAGCCGTCCGTCTCGCGGGCGACGGTCTATCGCACGCTCCCGCTTCTCGTGCGGAGCGGCCTGCTGCGCGAACTCGACCTCGGCAGGGACGTGATGTTCTATGATCCGAATTTCGTGGCCCACCCCACGCACAATCACCTCATCTGCATCGACTGCGACAAGATCATCGAGTTTGAAGATCCGAACATGGAACTCCTGGAAAACTGCATCACCCGACGGCTGGGATTTTCGCCGACCAACAAGATCGTGCGCATCGAGGGCCGCTGCGACGAGTTGAAACTGCGCGGCGCCTGCCGCAATCGCCAGGAAGTTCAACACCGCTAGGGCCATGTGGAAAGGGCGATTCACCGGGGAGCGATCGGACCTCCTCAAACAGTTCGGCGAGTCGATTTCCTTCGACTGGCGGCTCTACAAGCACGACATCCGCGGGAGCCTGGCCTACGCGGCCGCGCTCGAGCGCGCCGGCATCCTCACTCCCGAGGAGTGCGCGGCGATCCAGGGCGGGCTCCGAGAGATCGAGGCGGAAGTCGAACGCGGCGACTTCGTATTTCACACCGATCTCGAGGACATTCACATGAACGTCGAGGCCGAGCTGACTCGGCGCATCGGCAGGCCCGGGGCGAAGCTGCACACCGGACGCAGTCGCAACGACCAGATCGCTGTGGATCTCCGCCTGTATCTGCGCGACGCGATTGCCGCCGTCCGCGACCGCATCCGGGCGCTCCAGCGGGCGCTCGTGGGTTTCGCCGGACGGCACGAGGACCTCGTCATGCCCGGCTACACGCACCTCCAGCGGGCTCAGCCGGTGTATTTCGCGCACCATCTGCTGGCCTATGTCGAGATGCTCGACCGTGACATGGGGCGGCTCGGCGACACGGCGCGCCGGATGAATGTCCTCCCGCTCGGCTCGGGAGCAATCGCCGGCTCGACAATCCCCATCGACCGCGAGTTTCTTGCGCGGGAACTGGGCTTCGACGGCGTGACGCAGAACAGCATGGACGCCGTGTCCGACCGCGACTTCGCCTGCGAGCTGCTCGCCGCTCTGGCGATTTGCGGCATGCACCTGTCGCGCTTGAGCGAGGACGTCATCCTCTGGGCCTCGGCGGAATTTGGGTTCATCGAACTCAGCGATCAGCACACGACCGGATCGAGCCTCATGCCGCAGAAAAAAAATCCCGACGTCGCCGAACTCACGCGCGGAAAGACGGGCCGGCTCTACGGCAACCTCATCGCGCTGCTCACCGTTTTGAAGGGCCTGCCGATGACCTACAACCGCGATTTGCAGGAGGACAAGGAGCCGCTCTTCGATTCGCTCGATACCATCGATCTCACGCTCGCGCTTTACGCCGAGATGCTCGATGCCGCACGGATGGATCCGGCGCGGACCGCCGCGGCCGTGAGCGACCCCCTGCTGCTTGCGACCGACCTCGCGGACCATCTTGTTCGCAAGGGGGTGCCGTTCCGCGACGCCCACGGCATCGTCGGAAAACTCGTGGGCGAGTCGGCGCGGTCGGGCGTGCCTTTGAACGAGCTGCCCGCCGCGATGTATCGGGAGGCGTCCGAATTTTTCGATGAGGACGTGGAGAAGCTGTTCGACATCCCGACGGCCCTCGCTGCGCGGAAGGCCCCGGGCGCGCCCTCGTCGGTGAATGTGCGCAGCCGGCTTGAGCACTGGCGCAGCCTGCTTGCATGAGCGGGTGGCGGGAGATCGAACGCGCGACGGTGGTGGACTCTCCCTATCTCCGCGTTTACCGCGAACGGGTCGCAACGCCGACTCGGCCGCATGGTGTCGATTGGATGGTCACGCGCCGCAAGCAGGCGGTCGTCGTCGCGCCGCGCACGCCCGATGGCCGGTTCCTGCTCATTCGGCAGGAGCGCATTCCCGTGCGGAGGGAGATGTGGGAGTTTCCCGCAGGGCAGGTCGATGGAGAGCCGACCCCGGAATCGATCCTCGCCACGGCGCACCGCGAATTGGCCGAGGAGGTCGGCTGCCATGTGGCGGGCGCGGTGATTCCGCTCGGCTCGTTTTTTTCCTCCGTGGGATTTACCGATGAACAGGCCCATCTGTTCCTCGCGACCGACGTGCTGCCGCGCGAGGGAAATCACGCCCCCGACGACGACGAGGCAATCCTGGAATGCCGCGCCTTTGCCGCAGATGAGCTTCGTGAATGGGTCGCGAGCGGGGCGATCTGCGATGCGAATACGTTGAGCCTGTTTGCGCGACTCGTCGCGTGCGGCCATATTTAGCGATTCGCATGCCGCTGACCGACCGCCTGTTCAAATTCCGCGAGGTTCACGACGAGCCGAAGCCGTTTCTCGATCACATCGAGGACCTCCGGATGATGATCATCAAAATGGCCATCGCCCTCGGCGCGGCGATGGTGCTGAGCTTTCTCGGACGCTCGTATATTTTCGCGGTCGTCCAGCATCCCCTCGCGAAAGTCGATGCGTCGCGCCTGAGTAATCTCCAGTCGCTTGGCGTCGTCGATTCGTTTTCCATCTCGCTTGAGCTGGCGTTCTACGCGGGCCTGGTGCTGTCGTTCCCCTTCCTGCTCTATTTCTTTGCGGAGTTCGTCCTCCCCGCGCTCACGGAAAACGAGCGGCGGCACCTGTGGCCCGCGGCGGGCATCGGTTTCGGGTTGTTTCTCGGCGGCGTGGCCTTCGCCTATTTCGTCGTCCTGCCGCAAACGCTCGACTTTTTCTACCACGACGCCGAGTCGCTCGGATGGAAACCCACGTGGACGGTGCGGGAATACTATTCGTTCACTACGCAATTCGTCATCGCATTCGGTCTCGCCTTCGAATTGCCCGTCGTCGTGCTGCTGCTCGTGAAAATGGGCGTTCTCAACGCGGCCTCGCTCAAGCGCCTGCGGCCCCAGGCCTTCGTGGCGGTGATGGTCTTCGCGGCGGTGCTCACGCCGACGACCGACATGGTGACCATGCTGCTGATGGGTGTGCCGATGTATCTGCTCTACGAGCTTTGCATCGTCGTCGCGGTGGTGATGCAGCGGCGCGATGCCCTGCCGGCGCTGCCTCCGGGCTAGCCGCGGCTGCGAATCGCGGCGAGCGCGTCGCAGGTGCGATCCGTCGCGCCCCGGTGCGTGGCGATCACGGCCTGGCCGTTCCGCACCAGTGCCGCACGCGCCGCTTCGTCGTTCAACAATTGAGCCAGCATGCCGGCGAGTTCCGTTTCGTCCGATACCTGCACCGCGCCCCGTGCGCGCAGGAGGCCGCGAACGAGGATCGCGAAGTTCTGCATATTCGGGCCGAATACGACCGGACGTCCGGCGACGATCGGCTCGGCCGGGTTCTGGCCGCCGCTTGCCAGGATGCTCTTGCCGACAAACACGACCGTGGCGCAGGCATGCCAGTCGCGCAGTTCGCCCGTTGTATCGATAAGCAGCACGTCGGGACGCGCGTTGGGCTGGTCAACCCGCGAGCGGAGATGCACCCGCAGGCCGAGATCCGCAAGGTCCAGCGTGGCCTCGCCCGCCCGCTCGGCGTGGCGCGGCACGCAGATGAGGAGCAGATCGGGGAACGCTGGGCGCAGCGCGATGCAAACCCTTCCGAGCAGCTCCTCCTCGCCTTGATGGGTGCTTGCGCCGAGAAGCACGGGCGCATCGCCGGGAATGCCGAGGCGATCGAGAATCGGCCGGAAATCGCGCGGCGCACGAGCCGCAGAAAACGTGTCGTCAAACTTGATGCTTCCGGTGTGAACGATGCGCGCGCCGTCCACTCCCAGGCTCTGCCAGCGGGCGACGTCCTCGGGCTCCTGCACGCAGATCAGATCGAGTCGGTTGAAGATCGGCGCGGTGATTGCCCGGAAAGTCCGGAACCGGCTCTCCGAGCGGGGTGAAAGCCGGGCGTTCACGAGCGCGATGGGAATGCCGCGCGCGCGCGCCTGGCAGACGAGATTCGGCCAGACCTCGGCCTCGATCAGCACGATCCGGTCCGGCTTGATGAGGTCCAGCGCGCGGCGGGTGAACCAGAAAAAATCGAGCGGATTGTAAATCGGTTCCAGCCAGGCGCTGTGCTGTTCGTTCGCCAGCGCGAAGCCCGTGGATGTCGTCGTCGAGAGCACGAACCGGCGTTGCGGCTCGCGCTCGCGCAGGCGGCGGATGAGCTTCATCGCGATCAGCACTTCGCCCACGCTCACCGCATGCACCCAGGTGCGCCCGCCATCCGCGAGCCGCCGGCGCACGCGCTTCGAATAGATCGCGAAACGCTGGCCGAATTTGTGGCGGTATTTGCCGCGCCGGATCATTCGGCGGATGAGCCACGGCAGCATGGCGATGAGGACGATCGGGTAGCCGAGATTGTAAAAAAAGCGGACGAATCTCATGCGGCGACGGTGAGATAATGGACACCGGACTCGCCGTAGGTTCGCGACCGCAGTAGCCGCCACGGCGTGCCGGCGAGGGACGGCAGGCTCTCGGTGGCAAGCGTTTCGAGCACGAACGTGCCGTGCGGCGGGAGGCTCGCGGCCAGCTCGGCGGAGGCGAGGAGCGGGCCGGCGAAGTCCGTGTCGCCGGGCGCTTTGCGGTAGGGCGGGTCGGCGAAGACGAGGTCGTAGGCGCCGGGATGCGCGTAGGTCTTGAGGAAGCGAAAGACATCCATCGTCTGCACGCTCGCGGCCGCGAGTTTGCACTTGCGCAGGTTGCGCAGCACGCACTCGGCGGCCTGCCGGTCGGTATCGACGAAGACGGCGGACTCCGCCCCGCGGCTCAGCGCCTCGATGCCGAACGCCCCGGAGCCGGCGAAGAGATCGAGCACGCGCGCGCCCGGCACGGCGTCGCCCAGGCTGGAGAAAATGGCCGCCCGCACTTTGTCCATCGTGGGCCGGACGACGCGCTCGGGGACGGATAGGGAAATGCCGCCTGCGGAACCGGAGATCACGCGCATGCCCGCTATGGACCGCCGGCGGGGGTGTTGGCGGATGTCGTGTTTGAGTCGGCGGGCTCTTCCTTTTGCGGCGTTTCCTCCGGCTTCGGCAGGTGGAACAGGCCCTTCAGCATGCCGCCCATGTTCCGAAACTCGAAGCCCGTCACCTTTTCAATGAGGTTGGTCTTCGGGTTGTCGAGGTGGCCGGTCACTGAGAAGGCGACCTGCTTGTAGTTCGCATCCTCGGAGGGAGTGAAATTGTCGCCAATCAATCCGCCGAGCTGCTTCTGGATTTTCTCGTTCACCATCAGGCGACCCGCGAGATTCATCTTGCCGTCGAAGCGGATGGGCCCCTTTCCGGTGATGATGAGATTCTCGGTCTTGAACGTAAGGTCGTTCATGAGGAAGCGTTCGTTCTTCACATCGAAACGCAACGTCGCCTGCTTGAGATTGAGCATTTGCAGCTCGTCCACGCGGAGGATGATGCCGATCTGCTGGATGAAATCGAGGGGTTGCAACCGTGCCGCGTCGAGCGAGAAGTCGCCGCGGCCCGTCAGGCTGCCGGCGTCCAGCGGATTGCCGCGCAGGTCAAAACGCCCGACGACCGTCCCGGAGGCGCCGGCGTCGTTTCCATGCGCCTCGGCGATGAGCTGGGGAAGCGATACATCCTCCATTTCTCCGTTGAGCTGGAAGGCGGGCGCCGCGTCGTGCGGAGCCACGGCATGGAACGTCGCGCGCACCTTGCCGTCGGCGATCGCGAATTTCACATCCGTCACGTCGAGGTGGTCTCCCGCCTGCACGAAGTGCGCCCGCATCCGGTTCGGATAAACGACATCCGAGATATTGATCCGGTCGATCCAAAGGTCTCCGGTGATCGTGCGGCTGGCATCGAGCTTGCCGTCCACGGTCAGGCCGCTGATCTGCGCCAGGGTGCGGCCCTTGCGATCAATGATGTCCGCCCTGCCATCGCGCACGTGAAACTGCCGAAGTTCGAGGGTGTATTCCGGCAGGCGCACGTGCGGCCCCGGCGCACCGGGGACCCGCCCGGTTGCGGGCCGCGGCGGCCGCTTCGGAACAAGGACCCATTTCGCATCCCGGGTTTGCCGAAGGGTGAGATGGGGTTCTGTAAGGCTGATCTCCGAAATAACGAGTCGGCGGCCAAGAAGCGGAAAAAACTCGAACTGCACCGAGAACTTCGGGGCATCCACGAGATTCGCACCGGGGATTGTCGGGTCGGGCAGCGAGAGGCCCGAAAGGGTGAGGCCGCTCCACGGGGTGTAGAGCGTGCGCTTGACCGTGACCGGCATGCCGAGCGCCTGCTCGGTGGCAAGGCGGATGCGCTGCTGCACGTCGCCGGACTGGAGGTAAAGATTCACGCCGAACCAGACCAGCAGCAGCAGCGCGGCGAGGCCCGCGACGGCGGCCAGAATGATCTTGGCAAATCCTTTCACGCGGGCAACCTACGCATCCCGGCCTGAATGTGAATAAGATTCTCGTGATCCTGAATCCCGCCGCGAGAGGCGAGCGGGCGCGGTCGTTGCGGCAGACGATTCAGGGCCTTTCCAGCCGCATCGTCGTGCGGGAAACGCATAAACCGGGTGATGCCGAGGCGCTGGCCGAACGCGCCGTGCAGCAGGGATTCGCGACGGTCGTTGCGGCGGGCGGCGACGGCACGGTGAACGAGGTCGTCAATGGCATCGGCCAGGCGGATGTGACCTTCGGCGTGCTGCCGGTGGGCACAATGAACGTCTTCGCGCTCGAGCTGGGCGTCGATGGCCAGAATCTCAAGCGCGCCTGGGCGGCGATCGAACGCGGGCACGTCCGCGAGATCGACCTGCCGATGGCGAACGAGGAGTATTTCGTGCAGCTCGCCGGCGTGGGACTTGACGCCGAGGTCGTGCGGCAGACGACGCCGGATTTCAAGAAAGCGCTCGGCCCGGTGAGCTACGTCCTTTCGCTGGCGCAGGTCGCCGCGCGCAAACCGCCGAAGCTCGTGGCGACGGATGCGAGCGGACGCCGCCACGAAGGCAGTTTCGTGCTCGTGGGCAACGGGCGCTACTACGGCGGCCCGCTCGTGCTCTTCCGCGACGCGAAGCTCGACGACGGACTGCTCGACGTCGTGGTCTTCAAGAATCAAAGCCACTGGGACCTCATGCGCTACGTGCAGGCGGTCGTCTTTGGCAATCACCACGAGCTGCCCGACGTGGAGTATTTCCAGACGAAGCGCGTGCGTGTCGAGGCGGATCGCGATGTGCCCGTCGAACTTGACGGCGAGATCGCGGGTTTCGCGCCGTTCACCTTCGGCTTCGCCCAAAGGAAGCTTCGAGTGCTCGCCCCGGCGCGAGTGGACAAGCGGAAGCGCCGCTCGTAGGTGGACAAGCGGTGAGGCCGCTCGTAGGTGGACAAGCGGGGAGGCCGCTCGTAGGCTCGCGGCATGTTTCGCAATCGTCCGCGGAGCGGAGATCCGGCTACGCGCGTCATCATCGCCGCGAACATCGCCATCTTCGTCCTCCAGCTTCTCGCGGGGCGGCATTGGCTGCCGGTCGAGGAGACGTTTGCCCTTACCGGATATGGTCTGCTCCACGGCGAGTTCTGGCAGCTCGTGACGTATCAATTCCTCCACGCAAATGAGCTGCACATCCTGATGAACATGGTTGGACTTTGGTTCGCCGGAAGGGAACTCGAGCGCGTCGTGGGAACGGGACGCTTCCTGGCGCTGTATCTCGGCGGCGGGGTGGTCGCCGGGCTCACCCAGGTGATTTTCTCAGCCTCCGCGGCGCCGCTGATCGGTGCGTCAGGTTCCGTATGCGCCGTGCTGCTCGCGCTCACGACATTGTTCCCGCATTTGCCGATCACCGCGCTGATCTTTTTCGTGCTGCCGGTGCGCATGCGGGCGCGCACGCTCGGCTACGGGCTGGTGGGCGTCTCGATCCTCTTCTGGTGGTCGGGCTTGCAACCGGAGGTCGGCCATCTCGCGCATCTCGGCGGCTTCGCGACCGGGTGGGTGTTCGGCTTGGCTTACCGTCGGCGATTTGGAGAGGGAGGCGGGTTTTGGGGCCGGACGGCATCGCCGCCGCCGTTGCCTCGCGATCCAGCCTTCGGCGGGTTGCGCCCACTTCCATCGGTGGATGAGATATTGGCCAAGGTGCTCGATCAGGGAATCGAAAGTCTCACGCGCGACGAGCGCCGCATCCTCGAACAGGCGCGGCGGCCGCGCCGCTGGGGCTGAGCCTACCAGTAGAGCAGGATCGGCGGCGCGACAATGGTCGTCTGGTTGCCGCTCAGGATCGTGCCTTCCGATTGATCGAGCGACTGCACGACGCCCTCCTTGAACGTGACCGTGAGCCGGCCGACGGGCGTCTTGACGTAGGTCGTGACGACGGACACCGCGCCGCCCGGCCCGGCGACCGTGGTGTTTTGCGGGATCGTGGCGTATTTCACGTAGTCCCACACCTGCTCGGGGGACTTTTCCTTGCTTTCGCTCGACGAGCGTTTCTGCGGCTTGCCGATGCTCAGTTCCACTTCGGTCGGGGTCATGCCGATGGCGAGCTGGTTGGCCGCGATCAATGCCGCGACCGTCTTCCGCCGCTCCTCGCTTTTCCTCAACGCCGTGAGGACCTCGGGCGCGATCGGCTGTAGATATTTCGGATCGACCCAGCCGAGGACCTGCCCCTGCTGGGCGTTGCCGCGCACCCGGTAGGCCTGGTCGGCGATTGCCTGCACTTCGACGAGTTGCGGCGCCCGCAGCGTGCCGACATAACGGCTGCCCGCGAAATCAAAATACGCCGGCGCCGGCTGGAGCAGTTTCAGCTTCATCGGTTTTGCCTCGAAGTCCGACAGATAGATGGCCCCCGGTTCGCGAATGATCGGATCGGCCGCCAGTCGTGCGACGGGCCCTGCGGCGCAAAGCGCGAGCAGCGGCAGCGCGGCGCGGACGAAGGAGCTCTTCATGCCGCAAAGGTAGAGGGACTCAGGCCGCAATTCCAGCGGCCAATGGCGAAGCGGTCTGCGAATCCGTGCGTCCGAATCAGCGGCATTGCAAATTCGCCTCAAACGTGGCGACCTTTGTGCGCATGAAGCCGTCCGCGCCGCTCCCGCTGCTCTTCGCCGGTCTCCTCGCATTCTCCGGCTGCCAGAAGAAGCCCGCCGAGCCCGCGCCGCCGGCAGCGCCTTCTCCTGTCGCCTCCACGCCCGCCGCGCCGGTCGCGGCAAACCCTTCGCCCGTCGAGGTGGGCGTCGCATCCGCCGAGCCCGTGAACGTCGAGGCGCCCGCGAAGGTCGATCTCGACCCGGCCACGATCGAGAACCAGCGCGTGAAGGAAGAGGTGCTCAAGCGCATCGACCTCATGCCCGACCTCACCCCCGACGTGAAGGACAAGCTCTACGTGCAGGTCGATCGTGCCCGCGCGATGGGCAAGGTCGTTACGATTCCCTTTCCTTCCGGCCACGTATCGCTGAATGACGCCGAGGTCGCCGCCATCGGCGCGAAGCTCCAGCTCGAGCAGGTGCGCAAGCTCACCGACGACCCGACGGTGATCTTCGTCGTGCTGGGTTTCGCGGACAAAAAAGGCGATCCGAAACAGAACCAGCAAATCTCGCTCGCCCGCGCGAACAGTGTCCTCGCCGCCCTCCAGGGCCGCTTCCATCTCATGAACGTGATGCATGCGGTCGGCATGGGCAGCTCGGAAATGTTCGACGCGCAGAATCTCGACAAGAACCGCGTCGTCGAGCTCTGGGCCGTGCTGCCTTGAGCGCGGACGTCATCGGCATCGAGGCCGTGGCATTGCGCGACGGCCTCGTCTTCGGACGATCCGCCGATGCCGACGTGCTGCTGCCGGACCCCTCCGTTTCCCGCCGGCATCTCGCCTTGCGCGCGCACCCGGAGGGCTGGCTGCTGGAGGATCTCGGGAGCAAGAGCGGCAGCTATCTCAATGGCCGGCTCTTTCAACGCGAGCCGCTCACCTACGGCGACATCGTCGGCGTCGGGCCGTTTGCGTTTCGCTTCGACGGCTGCCACCTGCGGCAGGCGCTCGATGCCGCGGGAGCCAGCGTGCTGGCGATTGGCCTCACCAAGGACGCCGGCCCGGCCCGCATCCTCGACGGCATCTCGCTCTCCATCGAGCCGGGGCAGTTCATCGGCGTGATCGGCCCGAGCGGCGCGGGCAAATCGACGCTGCTCGACGCCCTCTGCGCCTTGCGTCCGGCTGACGAGGGCGCCGTTTTCATCGACGGCCGCGACCTCTACGAAAACACGGACGTCCTGCGCGACGAGTTCGGCTACGTGCCGCAGGACGACATCGTGCCGCTCGATCTTTCCGTCGAGCAGGCGCTCGGCTACAGCGCGCGGCTGCGCCTGCCGAAGGCGACGCCCGATGCGGTGCGCCGACGCCTCGTTGCCCAGACGATCAATGCCCTCGGCCTCGCCGAGCGGGCCCGCACGCGCGTCGGCCGGCTCTCCGGCGGCCAGCGCAAGCGCGTGAGCGTTGCCGCCGAGCTGTTGAGCCGCCCGCGGCTGCTCTTCCTCGACGAGCCGACCTCGGGCCTCGATCCCGCCGCGGAGTTTGCGCTGATGGAGTTGCTGCGCCGGCTCGCGGCGAATGGCTGCACGATCGTCTGCACGACGCACGTGATGGAAAACGCCTACCTCGTGGACCGCCTCGCCATCCTGCGCGCCGGGCGGCTTGCGTTTTTCGGTCCGCCCGAGGAGGCGCGCGAGCACTTCGGCGTCGAGCGCCTCACCCAGATTTACGAACGCCTGCGCGGCGGGGATTCCGACGCACCCGCGTGGTCACCGTCCGTGCTCGCGGCCCCATCCGCCCGCGTGGATCGTCCGCTCCCGCCCTCGCGCCGGCCGGCGGCATTGCCAATCCTGCTGCGGCGGGAATGGGCGACGCTCTGCGCGGATTGGAAAAATCTCCTGCTCGTACTCGGCCAGCCGATTCTCATTGCCGTCCTCGTCACGTGGGTGAGCCGCGACGCTTCGCTGATTCTATTCTTCGCCTACATTGCGACGCTGTGGTTCGGCTGCGGCAACGCGGCGCAGGAAGTCGTGAAGGAGTTGCCGATGTTTCGCCGCGAGCGGCTGATCGGCCTCGGCCGCCACGCCTACCTGCTGGCGAAGACGCTCTCGATCTCCCGCATCACCGTCCTGCAAAGCCTGCTGGCCTACGGCGTGATGCAGCTTTGCGCGCAGGGCATCGGCGGCTCGGCGGGCTGGCAGATCGCGGGCCTCGTCGCCACGAGCTTCGCGGCGGTCGGCATCGGGCTCGCGATCTCGGCGCTCGCGCGGTCCGTGCTGCAGGCGGTGATGCTCGTCCCGCTGGTGCTGATCCCGCAGATTCTTTTCTCGGGCTTCACGCCGCCGGCGGGAGAAATGCAGGCCGGTCCCTACGCGGTGTCGCGCGTGATGCCGAGCGCCGCGGTGCAGAGCGTGATGGACGTGAGCCTGTTCTGGGGCAGGACCATCGCCGGCGCGATGCGCGTCGATTATCCGTCGGCCTTCTCGAATCTCAACCGCGACCACTCGTTGCGAAACGGGCAAACGTTCGTGAATTCCGCGCCGGCCTCGCAGGGCCTCGCCACGCTCGTCGCATGGTCGCTCGCGACCTACGGCATTGCCTGGGCGGCCCTGCGCAAGCGCGAGCGCGGGTAATCCGACGTTTTGCAGGGGCTTTCGTAAGGTAGGGGCATCGCGCTGCGATGCCCGGTCGTCCAGATGGGGTTGGGGGCCCCGTCACCCCACCCGGCGACGACCCTACCTGTCAATCGGTATAGTTCGGGTGTTCGCGAGCGCGGCGCGATTCCTTATTCGAAAAGCTCGTCCTGCGCGCGGCCGGGGGCCTCAAGGCCGAGCTTGCGATAGGCGCGCGTGAGGGCGACGCGGCCCTGCGGGGTGCGCTTGATGTAGCCTTGCATGATCAAATACGGCTCGTGGACTTCCTCGAGCGTGCCCGACTCCTCGCCCGCGGCGACGGCGAGCGCGTTCACGCCGACGGGACCGCCGTCGAATTTCATGATGAGGCTTTCGATGATGCGCTTGTCCATTTCGTCGAAGCCGTCGGCGTCCACGTCGAGCATGGTGAGCGCGGCGGCGGCGAC
>JAQTOP010000080.1 GCA_028713285.1 Terrimicrobiaceae bacterium | reverse complement strand
GGGAACGGTCGGGACGGCAGGGATTGATACCAGAATGCCACCGACGCAATGTCGTCCTGCAGCGGCAGATAGCGGCCGCCGCTTCGCCACCCGAGGGCCTGGATGGTCACGCGCAGATCTTTTTCGAAGCGCACCGGATCCATGATGTGCCAGCGATACATGCCGAAACGCGTCTGCGAAACATACGTGCCGTCGGGGCGCAGGACCTGCGGCAGGCCGGCGTAGGGCGTGTTGAACTCCTGATACTGCTTCGTCGCCTTGTTCTCGAAGTTGTAGGAACCGCAGAAATAATCCTCGAGGCCCGTGCCGCAGATCGTCGGAAACTCGACGTCGCCATCCATGTAGAATTTGATTTCGCCTTCTCCCCACCAGCCGGAGTTGTTGACGCCCCAGCACATGTAGGTGCCGACGTATTGGCCCCAGCCCTCCACGCCATCGAGGATCGTATAGACTTCCTTATACGGCAGAGGATTCGTGCGGCGGAATTGCGCGTGGAAATATCCGGTGTCCGGCGCGACTTCCTGGAGCGAGTAATTGATCTGGTAGAAGAGAACCATGTCCTCCGCGGCGATGTTCTCGAAGGTGATGCGGCAGCGCCGCTGGAACGGCATGGGCCAGTAGCAATTGAACGCGCTCCCGGCATTCACGCAGACCGCCAGCGACGCCACCGGCGCAAACTTGCCCCAGCCGCAGGCGAAGAAATCGCCGACGGGACATTCCACCGCGGGATGCTCGGAATCGTCCCAATAAATTCGGATGATCGAATGTCGCCAGGTTCCGGTGGGAGTCATCCAGATTTGCTCGATGATCCCCGGACCGTCGATCCGCGCGAGTTCAAAGGTCTTGCCGGCTTCGATCTTGATGCACGGTGAGATCTTCCAGCCCCGGCCGAGATCGCGGGCGGGCCCCGCTCCCATGCCCTCCGTCGCCATGCCGCCCGCGCCCTTCGCACCGGTGAAATTTTCGGGACTGATCGAGCGCGTCCGGGCTTTTGACAGATAGGGAAGCGCGCCGAGGGACATGCCGGGGATGAGACGGGTGCGGGGAGTGGAGGAGTTCATTTGAGAATGAGGAGGGTTCGCGGAGAAATTGTCACTTTGCCTGCTCGATGAACATGGCCGGGCTTTGAAAAGATTTGTGTTATTTTAAGGTCCTCGAATGAAGGCGATCTCCCATACCTCCGGATTCAAACATTTTTTCGCGCCGAATGTCTTGAAATCCGCGGACATTGAAATCCACGGAATCGGCGTGCGCGAATGGATGCCTCCCTGCATGGTCGAGCGCCCGCACGGCACTGGCGACCATCTGATCATGGTCTTCCATCAACCCGTGGCAGTGGGCAGCAGGCCCGGGCCGAAGCCCGTCGAAGGCACCGATGCCATGATGATCTGGCCGCCGGGCAGGGGACAATATTATGGAAATCGCACGGCGCGTTTTTGCCACACGTGGATCCATTGCGAAGGCCGGAGGCTCGACCGGATCCTGCGGCGGGCGGGCTTGCCCGTTCTTAAACCCTTTCTTCTGCCCGACGCGTCACTTTTTCAGCAGTGCCTCCTCGACATCCACGCCGAGATGGTCGCCTATGCGCGGCCCGATACCGTCATCGTCGGCAATCTCATCGAGAACTGCATCCGCCGGCTCGGGCGCGTGCTCCGGGGGAAAGGTTCGATCGCGCCCGTCCCGGAAAATCTACTGGCCGCGCGCCGCCTCATCGGCTCCGCCTCCGCGCGTCCGCTCACCCTCTCCGATCTCGCGTCCGCAGCCGGGATGTCGGCCCCGTATTTTTGTTCGTCGTTCAAGAAAGCCTTTGGCCTCCCGCCCGTGGAATGTCTTATCCAGCACCGCATGCATCACGCTGCGCATTTGCTGACGAATCGAAATCTGACGATTTCCGAGGTCGCCGCGCAGGCGGGTTACGACGATCTTTTTCACTTCTCGAAAATGTTCAAAAAGCGCTTTGGGGTCAGTCCGAGGGAAATGCGAAAGCGCCGGGCGGGATTCGATCTTGCGCCCGCGGCCACCGGAGCGGGCCGGGTGCGAGCCTCCGGCCGGAGCCCGCGCTTGCGCGAGCCGGGGAATGCGGCCAATGATTCCGCCAGCCAATGGCCGACCTGCTGAACGCCGAAATCGACTTCCTTGGGACCTACGTGCCGTGGTGGCTCGTGATCGGAGTGATCGCCTACCTCGCGGCCTGGCTCTGCGTGCGGCTGCTCGAGCATGCGCGGCTCACGCGCCACATCTGGCATCTCCCGTTGTTTTTTCTCGCGCTCGTCGTCCTCTTCTACTCCGCTGTCGGCCTCGCGCTCGCCCCATGAAATCCGGCTACAAATACGCGATCACCCTTTCGGTGGTTCTGCTCGCGCTCGTTGGCGCGTTTCTACTCTACGAGCGTTACAGCCTGCATCCGTGGACGCGCGATGGCCAGGTGCGCGCGAACATCGTCGGCATCGCGCCCCGGATCGCCGGCCCGATCATCGAGATTCCGATCAAGGACAACCAGCCCGTCAAGAAAGGCGACCTGCTCTTTGCCATCGACCCGGCGACCTTTCAAGCCGCTGCGGACGTCGCCGCAGCCAAGCTCCAGCAGGCGCAGGCCAATGCCCTCCAGGCCCAGCAGAGCCTGGATCGCCAGTCCGAACTCTACAAAACGAACGTCGTCGGCCAGCAGGAATATCAGAACGCGCAGGATCAATTTTACTCGGCGAATGCGAACGTCGCCGCCGCGAAGGCCCAGCTCGCAAACGCCCAGCTCAATCTCAATTACACGAGAGTCTATGCCCCGGTGGACGGCTATCTCACCAATGTGAACACCAGTCCCGGCACCTACGTGAACGCGGGTGAGCAGCTTCTCGCGCTTGTCGATGCCAGCTCGTTCTGGATCGCGGCATATTTCAAGGAGACGCAGATTTCACAAATCCAGCCCGGCGCGAAGGCGCGCATCACGCTGATGGGGCACGCGGGCCGGTCGTTCCAGGGGATCGTCGAAAGCACCGGGTGGGCGATCTTTTTACAGGATGGCGCGAGTGTCGAACTGATCCCGCAGGTCGCCCAGACCATCGACTGGGTGCGGCTGCCGCAGCGGTTTCCCGTCCGCATTCAAGTCACTGGCAAGCCGCCTGTGCCTTTGCGCATCGGGCAGACGGTTTCCGTCTCCATCGAGGGCCGGTGAACGCATTTTTGCGATCCGAATGAAGATTTACACGCGCACCGGTGACGACGGGACGACCGGTCTTTTCTCCGGCGAGCGCATCGCCAAGACCGCGCCGCGCATCGAAGCGCACGGCGCCATCGACGAGCTGAATTCCGCGCTCGGCGTCGCCCGCGCAGCCGCCCCGCAGGCGGAGGTGGGGGGATTGATCCACGCCGTGCAGCGGCAGCTTTTCGCGGCGGGCGCCGACCTCGCAACGCCCGCGGGCGCCGGCCCCGCGATCCCGCGCCTTGCCGACAACGAGACGGCGTGGCTCGAGACCGAAATCGACCGAATGACCGCCGTGCTGCCGCCGCTGCGCGCGTTCATCCTGCCGGGTGGCACGCCCGCCGCCGCGCACATCCACCTCGCTCGGTCCATCGCGCGCCGCGCGGAGCGCGACACACTGCGCCTCGCCACCGTCGAGCCGATCCATCCCGAGCTGCCTGTCTATCTGAACCGGCTTTCGGACTTCCTCTTCACGCTCGCCCGCTTCGAGAATTTTCTCGCCGGCTGCGCCGAGGATCCCTGGATTCCTCGCGCGTAACCCCGTCTCCGGGCACGGGATGCGGGCACAAAAAACGCCCCGCCGTTTTGGGGCGGGGCGCTTTGGTTGATTGGATGGCGGATCACTCCGCGAATCGGTTAGTAGCGGCGTGCGGGGCGGCGATCTCCGCCACCACCTGGCTTGTTGCCGCCGCCGAACGATTTGCGCGGGGCGTTCGGACCGAAGTCCTCGCGCGGACGGGCTTCGTTCACGGTGAGGTTGCGACCATCGAAGTCCTTGCCATGGAACTGGCTGATTGCGGCCTGGGCCTCTTCGGCGCTGGACATGGTGACGAACGCGAATCCGCGGGAGCGGCCGGTCATTTTATCCTGCACGACGGCGACATCGGTGACGTTGCCGGCGGCGGCGAAAGCCGAACGGAGGTCGGATTCATTGGTATCGAAGGAAAGATTTCCTACGTAGAGTTTGGTTGACATGTTGTTATTTGGTTTTGCCCATTACTGGACCCATTTGTCGCGGCATTCGACTATCGAATCTCGAATCGCCACAGGAAGCTCGCGCTTTACGCGCGCCACAAACACCAACTAGCAAATCTACCTACGCCCAAGGGGCTCTTTATGTGCGGGGCCAAATAGAACAGGTTTTTTTGCGATGGCAAGAGGTATCTTACGGGGCGTTCGCGGCGGTGCGAGCGGATTCGCTGCGGGAAAAGTTCGCGCGAGAAGGGAATCCGGCTTGGTTGCATGCCGGCGGGGCTTTATTGAATCGCCTTTTATGTTGAGCGCATTTGCCCCCGGTCGGATCGAGCTGCTGGGAAACCACACCGATTACAATGAGGGTGTCGTGCTGTCTGCGGCGATTGATCTTGGCGTCACCGTGGCAGGTGAGCGCCTTGCCGACGGTCGCATCTCGCTGGCCAGCGCGGGCTTCGAGCCGGCGGAAATCGCGCCGGGCCAGCCCTTGCTGCGAACCGGAACCTGGATGGATTATCCGCTTGGTGTGGTCGCGATGTTGCGTGCGGACGGCGCAGGGGTCGGCGGCTTTCGCGCGGAGTTCTCCTCGACGCTGCCGGTGGGTTCCGGGCTCTCCAGCTCCGCGGCGATGGAGGTGGCCACCGCCGTGTTTCTGCGCGACCTGTTCGGATTGCAGCTCCCTGCGCTCGAAATCGCGAAGCTCGGCCGGCGGGCGGAGAATGACTTTGTCGGCGTCGGTTGCGGCTTGCTCGACCAGGTGTCGTCGGTGTTCGGTCGGCGGCAGCACGCGATCTTTCTCGATTGCCGGACGGAGACCGTGGAGCGAATCCCGTTCCCCGCCGGAGTCGATCTGCTTGTGGTGCAGTCGGGAGTAGCCCACGCCCTTACCGGTGGAGAATACGACGAGCGGCGGGCGCAGTGTTTCGAGGCCGCGCGCCGTCTCGGCGTGCCCGCCCTGCGCGACGTGACTTCCGCCGGGCTGTCATCCGCCCCCGATCTGCCGGATGTGGTGCGCCGTCGCGCGGCCCATATCGTCGGCGAGAACGAACGCGTCCTCGAGGCGGTCGGTTTTCTTCGGGCCGGAAATATCGCCGCATTTGGCAGGCTCATGGCCGCCTCGCACGAGAGCTCGAGGGTGAATTTCGAGAACAGCACGCCGGAACTCGACCTGCTCGTGGAGATCGCATTGCGGCAGCCGGGCGTTCACGGAGCGCGGCTGACCGGCGGGGGATTCGGTGGCGCGATCGTTGCGGCTGTTGATTCGCAAGTAGTTGACGGTGTGGGTAATGAGATTGTTTTAGAATACGAAAAGCGCACGGGCATCGAGACCCGGATCACGCATTGCCGCATTGGCGACGGCGCCGTGCCCGACGCCTGACACTCGACAACCCGGCGGGGCTGCCCCTATTTTGCCCCCGGAATGGAGAGGACCTTACAACGGGTGGTGCGCGACCTGCTCGCATCCTACGAGGCGGTCGGCGGCCTGAACAACACCGACGGGCTCAATCTTCCCTCGACCCGGGCCATCGCGTCCATCTGCGAAGATCTGCTCCAGGTGCTCTTCCCAGGCTTCCACGACGAGGAACCGATCCACGCCGATTTCCTCGCGCAGCTCACGCAGGAGCGCATCACGAGCCTTGCCGGGCGGCTCGACGATCAAATCTGCCGCAGCCTGCGAACGGGCGAGCCCGGCTGCCCTCAATCCAGAGCCCGGGAAATCCTTATCGGCTTCCTCGACGAGCTGCCCGGCATTCGCGATCTCCTGCGCACGGATATCGAGGCGGCCTACGAGGGCGACCCCGCCGCGGCCAGCAACGAGGAGATCGTGCTCGCCTACCCGTTCGTGGAAACCATCGCCATCCAGCGCTCCGCCTTCCGGCTCTACAAGGCGGGCGTGCCGCTGCTTCCGCGCATGATGACGGAATGGGCGCACGCGCGCTCGGGCATCGACATCCATCCCGGCGCGCAAATTGGCACCCACTTTTTCATCGACCACGGCACCGGCGTCGTGATCGGCGAGACCTGCCGCATCGGCAACCACGTGAAGCTCTACCACGGCGTCACCCTGGGCGCGCGCAGCTTCCAGAAGGACAGCCACGGCAGCATCGTGAAGGGTGGCAAGAGGCACCCCAACGTCGAGGACGGCGTGACCATTTATCCGAACTCCACGGTGCTCGGCGGCGAGACCGTGATCGGTGAGCGCTCGACGATCGGCGCGAACGTGTTTCTCATGCAAAGCGTGCCCGCGCAGTCGCTCGTTTTTTACGAGGAAACGCAGCTCAAGATTCTGCCAAAACGCGGCGCGCCCCCGGCCGTCGCCTCGCTGGAATGGGTTATTTAGATTACAACGCCACCACTCCGCTCGCTCCCGAGGCGCTGGAGGCGATGCTGCCCTTTTTGCGCGACGAGTTTGGCAATCCGTCGAGCATCCATGCCCCGGGCCGCCGCTCCCGGGCGGCCATCGACGACGCCCGCGACCGGCTTGCCGCCCTCATTGGCGCGAGGCCGCACGAGATCATCTTTACCGGCGGGGGCACGGAGTCTGTAAATCTCGCCCTCATTGGCCTGGCGCTCGCCGGCGAAGGCCGCCACCTTATCACCGCGGCCACAGAGCACCACGCCGTGCTCCACGCCATGGAATTTCTCCGCCGATACCACGGATTCGATTTGACCGTTTTGCCTGTGGATGCGCTCGGTCGCGTGGATCCCGCCACGCTGTCCGCCGCGATTCGCTCCGACACGGCGCTCGTTTCCATCATGTCCGCGAACAACGAAACGGGCACCCTGCAACCCATCGCCGAGCTGGCCGCCGTCTGCGAGGAACGCAAAGTGCTCTTCCATAGCGACATGGTGCAATCCTTTGGCAAGGAAACCGTGCGTCCCCGCGACCTGGGAATCGCGGCTCTCTCGCTTGCCGCCCATAAATTCTATGGCCCAAAGGGCGTCGGCGCCCTATTTCTTCGGGCGGGTGTGCCGATCACCAGCCTCCATCACGGCGGCGCGCATGAGAATCAACGCCGGCCCGGCACCGAAAACGTCGCCGCCATCGCAGGCCTCGCCGCAGCCGCCGAGGCGGCGGATGCCGGCCTCGAGGCCGAGCAGGATCGGCAGCGCGACCTTCGGGATTGGCTCTGGGAGGGCATCCGCGAGGAATTTTCGCCTGCGATCCGCAATGGCGACCCCGATCACACCCTGGCGAATACGCTCAACGTCAGCTTTCCCGGCGCGGATGGCGAGACCCTCCTCATCGGTCTCGACATGGAGGGAGTGAGCGCTTCCAGCGGCTCCGCCTGCATGGTGGGCTCGGTGCAGCCCTCGCACGTGCTGCTCGCGATGGGGGTGCCCCGCGAAATAGCCCAGGGCACAGTAAGATTTTCATTGGGCAAACCGACCACTGGCGCGGAGATTGAGGGAGCGCTCGCCGCGCTCTCCAACGTTCTCGAACGCCAAAACCCAACCCTCAACGCATGAGCCCAGCTCCACGCCAGCTAGCCTTCAATTTCGGCCGCGACCTGTTGCGGCAGATCAATCTGCTCCCCCGCCGCGCCGCCGCTGCCGTGAAACCGCGCCGCAAGGCCACCAGCCTGCGCCGCGATCCCATCCTCGAAGAGGTCGCCCGCATGCTCGTGAAACGGGTCGGCTGTCATCGCCTCGCAAAGGAGGTGTGCGTGTCGTGGAATCCGCGCATGCGCACCACCGCCGGCGTCGCCTGCTACCGCACGAGGCAGGTCGTCCTCAATCCGAAGCTCATTGAAATCTCCGCCGGCGAGGTCCAGCGCACCCTGCGCCACGAACTCGCCCACCTCGTCGCCCAGGCGCGAGCCGGCCGCCGCCGCATCGCCGCGCATGGCCGGGAATGGCTCGAGGCCTGCGCCGACCTGGGCATTCCCGACGAGAAGCGCTGCCACGAGCTGCCCTTCAAGACCCGTCGCCTCACCCGTCGCCATTATTACCAATGCCCCGGCTGCGAAACCGTCATGGCGCGCGTGCGCCGGGTGAAGTCCCGCATCGCCTGCATCAAGTGCTGCCGCAAGCACAACGGAGGCAAATACCACGAACGCTTTCGCTTCCGCGAAATCGCCGAGCCCGGCGACCGCATCGCCGCATAGAGGACTCGAAATCGTTCGATGATTCCGCGTCTGGTCGCGCTCTTTTTCGTCCCGCTGCTTGGGGCGATCTTTCTGTTCATTCCGCACGGAGACGGCTTTATTCCAGCCCTCAGCGCCTACATCGCCCTGCTGCTCGGCATGGGCCTCTTCGTCGCGCCGACGATGGTGGAGAGCGTCGGCGCCCGCATCGCCACCGGACTCGCGCTGGCCGTCGGCATGTTTCTCGTGCATCTCGTGGTGGGTGTGGCGGGGTGCACGTTTGCGGTGGCCGCTTTCCGATGAGCGCGACGGCGGAGATTCCCGTCGAGGCCGTGCTCAAGCGCACACGCGGACGCTGTCCGATCTGCCTCGCGGACTGCGCGGCGGAGGTGATTCGCCGCGCCGACGGCGGTCGCGAGGCCGTCTTCATGCGGCGCGAGTGCCTGGACCACGGCGCGACCGAGGCGCGCATCGCGACGGACGCGCGCTTCTACTGGCTCGCACAGGGCGACCCCGGCAACGCGTGCCGCACTCCCGGCTCGGCCTGCTGCGCTTCGCCGGATGGCTCGCCCGGCACGCTGGGACAAAATGCCGCCGGACGCAGCGACGGGCCGTTCGAAAAACTTGCGACCTGCCTCGCGCTCATCGAGATCGTCGAGTCCTGCAACCTCGCATGTCCCGTGTGCTACGCCGATTCGCCGCACGAGTCGTCCGTGAAGGCCGCGCCGATCGAGGACATCCAGGCCCGCGTCGAAGGCGTCATCGCGCGAAAGGGCGAGATCGATATTCTTCAACTTTCCGGCGGCGAACCGACGCTGCATCCGCAATTTTTCGATTTGCTGGCCTGGGCGCAGGCGCATCCCGGCATCCGCTACGTGCTCGTGAATACAAACGGCGTGCGCCTCGCGCAGGACGACGCCTTCCTCGATGAAATGGCGGAAGCCGCCGCGCGCCGGCGCATCCAGATTTACCTCCAGTTCGACGGCACTCTCGCCGACGGTCAGCGCGAGCTGCGCGGGGCGGACCTCCGTGCGCTGCGCGAGCGCGCCATTGCCCGGTGCGGCGGGATCACGCTTCCCGTCACGCTGGCAATGACGGTCACCCGCCAGAACCTCGCAAACCTCTGGGCGACCGCGGAATTTGGGATGCGCTTCCCCCACGTCCGGGGCGTGAGTTACCAGCCATTTTTCACGAGCGGCCGCCGCACGGCCATCGAAACCGCGGAGCACGTGCCGGTCAATGTGGCGGACGTGATTCTTTCGCTCGTCGAGCACTCGGGCGGCAAGCTCGGGCCGAACGATTTCACGCCGCTGCCGTGCGGCGATCCGAACTGCGCGACCATCGGCTACCTGCTGCGGATCGATGGCGCCGTGCGCTCGGTGAGCGAGTTCGTGGACTTCCGCGCGGTGCAGGATTTCCTGCGCGACAAGGTCCGCTACTCGCTCGACGATCTCGCGCGCTGCGGCTGCGAAAGCGAGCCGCTTGGCGGCCTGCTGCGGCGCTTCGAACTCGACGAATCCCACGCGTTCCGCTTGTTCATCAAGCCGTTCATGGACGCCTTCACGTGGGATCAGGACCGCATCGACCGGTGCTGCACGCACGTCATCCGCGAGGACGGGAAGCTGGATTCCTTCTGCCGCTACTATTCGGGATTCCCCGGCGCGTGCTGCGCGCCGTGACCGCGTATTCGATCCTCCTGCTCGCGGCGATTGCGCTCTCGGGCTGGTATTGGCATCGCCTCGCGCGCCGCGATCATCGCCTGTTTCTGCTTTACCTCGCCGCGCTTTTCGGCGCGCTTGCGGGCGCGAAGCTCGGGTGGTTCCTTGCCGAGGGCTGGATGGAAATCGGCGCGTCGTCCTTCTGGCTCGCGCTCGCCACGGGCAAGACGATCCTGGGCGGACTGTTGGTGGGTTACCTCGCCGTCGAGATGCTCAAACGCGTGCTCGGCTACCGGGCGCCGACGGGCGATTGGTTCGCCACGGTCGTTCCCCTCGGCATCGCGCTTGGCCGCGTCGGCTGCCTGCGACAGGGATGCTGCGCCGGCGTGCCGTGGACCGGGTTTTGCGCGTTGCCGGACCGCTTCGGCGTCGCGCGCTGGCCGTCCGTGCCGGTGGAGATCGCGTTCAATCTGCTCGCGGCAGCCACGTTCTTCGGGATGCGCCGTCGCGGGCTCCTCGCGGGCCAGCATTTTCATTTGTATCTCATCGCATACGGCGCCTTTCGCTTTTTTCACGAATGGCTGCGGGACACGCCGCGCGCCTTCGGACCGCTCACCGGCTATCAATTGCTCGCGCTGGCCTGCGTCGCGGCGGGCGCGGTGGGCTTCGCGGCGCGCGCCCGAGCCGAAAAAAGTCCCGCCTAGTCGCGAAAATTCTGGAATGCCAGCGCGACTCCGTGGTCGGCGGGGCCGAGAAATGCGATGACCTTTTGCAGGTCGTCACGCTTGGCGCCGGTGACGCGGATTTGCCGGTCCTGGAGTGAGGCCTGCACCTTCCAGCCCTGCGCCTTGATGGCCCGGGTGATTTCCTTTGCCTTGTCACCGTCCAGGCCCTGCTTGATTGCGAGTTCCTGCCGCGAGTGGCCGAGCGGCGAAATGTCGGCATCCTTTGCCTCGACGTTGCGCAGGTCGATGCCGCGCTTCGCGAGCTTCTCCATGACCATCTGGCGCAGCGCCTTCATCAGGTTGCCATTGTCCGTCGTGAGCTGGATCGAGCCGGTCTTCGGATCGATCTCGATCGTCGCTTTCACGCCTTTGAAGTCGAAGCGATTCGCCAGCTCGCGCGTGGCGTGATCGACGGCGTTCTTGACCTCCATGCGATCCACTTCGGAGACGATGTCGAACGAGGGCATGCGAGATGGGAGGCCGGCTTCCCAATTACTGCGCCGGCGCGACGAGGTGCTTCGCCAGATACGCCGCGCCGATGATCCCCGCTTCGTTGTGCATCTCGGCCGGAACAATCAGGACCTCGGTTTTCGTCGTGAGGAAGGGCAGAAATTTCGCGGACTTCTTGCTCGCTCCTCCGCCGATGATGAAAAGGTCCGGCGAGAACAGCCGCTCGAGTTCGCCGAGGAATTCGCTGAGGTGCGCCGACCACGCCTTCCACGTGAGGTCCTTGTCCTCGCGCACCTTTTCGGAGGCGCGCTTCTCGGCATCCTTCCCGCGAATCTTGAGGTGGCCGAACTCCGTATTGGGCAGCAGCTTTCCGTTGAGAAAAATCGCCGAGCCGATGCCGGTGCCGAGCGTGAGCAGGATCACCACCCCGTCGCGATCGCGTCCCGCGCCGAAGCGCATCTCGGCGATGCCGGCGGCGTCCGCATCGTTCACGACCTCGACCGGTCCGTCGATATGCGCGGCGAACAGCGCGTTCGCATCCGTGCCGATCCAGGAGGGATCGACGTTTGCGGCGGAGTAGATGATCCCTTTTTTCACGACGGCCGGAAACGTCACACCCGTGGGGCCCTTGTATTTGAAATGCTCGGCGATCTGCCCGACGACGTCCGCGACCGCATTCGGCAGCGACGGCTGCGGGGTCGGGATGCGAAAGCGCTCCGCGAGAAGGGCTCCCGTTTCCACATCCACCGGTGCGCCTTTGATTCCGGTGCCTCCAATGTCGATGCCAAGCAGCGTCATGATTCTTTACTCTCGTTGAATCGGTCCAGCAGGGCGAGCAGTTCCGTCGGGCGAAGAGGCTTGGCGAGATAGTCGTCCATGCCGGCGGCCCGGCATTTTTCGCGATCTCCGGGCATCGTCTGCGCGGTGAGTGCGACGATGTAGGTCGCGCCCGGCGATCCCTTTTCCATTTCGCGAATGCGCCTTGTCGCCTCGATGCCGTCCATCTCCGGCATCTGCACGTCCATGAAAATGAGGTCGAATCCGCCCACCTTCCGCGAAGCCTCGCATGCGAGCAGCCCGGTCTCGACGTGCCGCGCGCGGATGCCCAGCCTGCGCAGCAGAGTGAGGATGAGCATCGCGCTGACTTTGTTGTCCTCGGCCACGAGCACGCGGAGAGATGAATCGGGGGGAGGTCCGGGATTCATGGGAAGCGGGGGGTTGCTTTTCTATAAAGCGGGCAGCGTGGAGGCGCAACGAATGAATCCTGCCTTGCGTCCCCTCAGGCGAGGCGGAAAAATCCCTCCGCCGTGCGGGTCGTCGCAGCGGCGACCTCCTCGAGTGAAATGCCGCGCAGCGCGGCCACCTTTTCCGCGACGAGGCGCGTGTAGGCGGGCTCGCAGCGCTTGCCGCGATGCGGTGCCGGCGCGAGATACGGGCAGTCGGTCTCGACCATGTAGCCGTCATCGGCGACGTGCGATGCGGTCTCACGCACGAGCGCGGCGTTCTTGAACGTCACGATGCCCGTGAACGAAACGAGGTGTCCCATTTCCGCCACCGCGGCGGCCTGCTCGGGCAGGTTCCCGAAGCAATGGAAGACGCCGCGCAGCCGTCCGGTGTAGGGGCGGAGGAGGTCGATCGTGTCGTCCCATGCCTCGCGCTGGTGGATGACGACGTTCAGCCCCAGCTCGGCGGCGAGATCGAGCTGCGCGCGAAAGGCGTCGGCCTGCGCGGCCTTGTATGCGCCATCGGCGACGGCGGACTGCGCATCTTCCGGCACATCGGCCTGCAACGCGGCGATGGCGGGCGAGCTCGAGAATGCCTCGCTCGGGAGATGATGGTAATCGATGCCGGTCTCGCCGATGGCCGCGACTTTCGGATGCTGCGCCAGTTCGCGCAGAGCGGGCAGGAAGTCGGCCGGCTCGTCCTGCACGTTCGTCGGATGCACGCCGACGACGGCGAACACGCCCGTGTGACGCTCCGCCAGCGAAACCGCGCGCCGGCTGCTTTCGATGCCGGTGCCGATCGTGAGGATGCGGGTGACGCCGTCCGTCCGCGCGCGTTCGATGACGGCATCGAGATCCTCCGCGAAGTCCGGATAGTCGAGATGAGCGTGGGTGTCGATGAGCATGGAATCAATGTCCCGCAATGTCGCGGTTGCGCGAAGGGGAAACTACGTGAGCGCCTCGCGCCAGCGCGCCTCGTCGAACCCGACGAGATGCACGCCGCCGCCCTGCGCGAACGGGCGTTTGACGAGATTGCCCTTCGCGGCAAGCAGGTCGATGGCCTCTTCCTCCGGCAGGTCCGGAAGCTTCGCGCCGAGGCCGAGGGCCTTGTAGTCGGCGCCCGATGTGTTGAAGAGTTTGCGGATCGCGCCGCCGTGCGCGGCGAGCATCGCGCGCAATGCCGACTTCGTGGGAGGGGTTTCGCGGATCGGGATTTCCTCGAACGGCACGCCGTGCGCCCGGAGGAACTTCACCGCCTTCCGGCAGGTCTCGCATTTCGCGTAGGTGTGGACTTTCAACATGGACGCGGCCCGGAATTTCGTCACCGGCGTCGAGCGTCCGGATCCCGGCTGCGGCGCGGGCGGGTTCTCAGCCTTGCGAGCGCTTCGCCTTCCGCAATGCCTCGGCCTTGAGCTGCTTTTCGGCCTCGATCCAGTCGTGGGCCGCGTCGCCGGGCCAGCCCATTGCCTGCCGCCGCTCGGCGATGAAATATGCGCGCAGCGAGATCGCCTCGGTTGGGACGCGCACCTCGGGCGCCGCCGCCTTCTTCGGTTTCGCGTGCGCGGGCTTCTTCGCGGCGCCCTTGGCTTTCGGCGTCTCGACCGCCTTGTCCTTTTTCCTGCCCTTCTTTTCCTTCGCGGCCTTGTCCGCTTTCACGGATTTTTCGCCCTTGAATTTCGCGATTTTTTCCGAGTCGGTCTTTTTGGCTTTTGGCATGTGCGTCTCCCCGTTTGTCTGGAAATAGGAAGCTGGCTGCGCGTTGGCAAAATAAATCTTCAAAATCCGCCCCACGAGCCTACGATGACGGCATGCAGGCGTTTGTGATTCGCTGGTTGATTACGACGCTCGCCGTGGTCGCGGCGGCCTGGGTGATCCCGGGCATCAAATACGACACCACCGGCGCCCTGCTCGGCGCCTCGCTGCTGCTCGGCATCATCAACGCGCTCATCCGCCCCTTCCTGCTGCTGCTGAGCCTGCCGTTCATCATCGTGACGATGGGGCTGTTCATCTTCGTCGTGAATGCGCTGTTGCTGCTGCTCGTTTCCTCGCTCGTTCCTCCCTTCCATGTCGCCGGCTTCTGGAGCGCGTTTTTTGGCTCGATCCTCATCAGCCTCGTGAGCTGGGTGCTCAGCTCGCTCTTCCGCACGAGCGATGGGCGCGTGCATCTCATCACGCATCACGAGAGCGTGAAGCGGGCAAACGCGCGCCTCGTCGATTAGGGCGTCCGCCGGGCGCCATTGAATCGCAACGTTCGAGAGACTATGCGATAGGTGGTCATGACGTATTGCCTGAGCCTGCTTTGCCGCGAAGGGATCGTGTTCCTTTCCGACTCGCGCACGAGCGCAGGGGTGGACAACATTACGATCCACCCGAAGATGCGCATCTACTCCCGCGAGGGCGACCGCGTGCTCTGCCTGCTCAGCTCGGGCAATCTTTCCCTCACGCAATCGGTCGCCGCCCTCATCGAGGAGGATATCGCGGAATCCGGCTCCGAGGGCACGCTGCCCTGCCTTCTGAACCGCTCGAGCCTCTATCAAACCGTGCGCTATCTCGGAGAAAAAATGCGGACCGTGCGCTCGCTCGACGGGCCGGCGATGAAGGACGCCGGCCTCGAGTTCAATTCGAATCTCATTCTCGGCGGCCAGATCGGAGCGCAGCCGCCGGAGATCTATCGGATCTACTCGCCCGGGAATGCGATCCACGCGAGCCGCGAGTCGCCGTTCCTCCAGATCGGCGAGTTGAAATACGGCAAGCCGCTGCTGGATCGCGCATGCACCTTCGACATGCCGCTCGACGAGGCGGTTCGCTGCGGCGTGCTGTCCCTCGATGCCACGGCGAAGAGCAACGTTTCGGTCGGAACGCCCTTCGAGGTGTTTTGCTACGAAGCGGGCACCCTCGAGGTGCGCCGCCGGGCGGTGCTCGAGGAAAACGACCCCTGGCTTCGCTCCATCCGCGACGGCTGGCAATCCGGCCTCATCCAGCTCGTGCGCGCCATGCCGCCGCCGCCGTTTTGACGTGGCGGCGGCGAACCATGATGCGCTCTTCGGCCCCGGGCGGCTGCGCGTGAAAATCTGCGGCGTGACGAACGCCGCCGACGCCGCGCTCGCGGTGGATGCGGGTGCGGATGCCATCGGCATCAACCTCTTTGCCGGCTCGAAGCGCTTCGTGCAGCTCGATGCGGTGGCCGGCTGGGTGCGGGCGCTGCCCGTCACCCGTGTCGCGGTCGTCGTGAACGCCACGCGCGACGAACTCATGCGCATCGCCGGCGCGGCGTGCTTCGACGCCATTCAATTTCACGGCGACGAGACGCCGGAGTTTTGCGCCGCGAGCCCGCTGCGATGGATTCGCGCGGTGCGCGTTTCCGGCGCCGAGGCGCTCGCCGCCGCGCTCGCCTGCGCGACGCCGACCCTGCTTCTGGACGGCTGCGCGGCCTCGGGCTACGGCGGCACCGGCGTCGCGGTCGATCCGGCGCTCGCTGCGGAATTCGTGCGGGCGAATGGAAATCGCCGCGTGATTCTCGCGGGCGGCCTGCGCCCGGAGACGGTCGCCGCGGCCGTGCGCGCCGTGCGCCCACATGGCGTCGATGTGGCGGGCGGCGTCGAACGCGCCGTCGATTCGCGACGCAAGGATGCCGCGAAGTTGCGGGCTTTCATCGAGGCGGCGAGGGGAGCGTAGCGGCCGCGGCGTTTGGCGCAATCACGCTTCGCGCTTCCCGAGCGTCCGGCGGCCCGCTTAAATGCAGCCTGCATGAGTGAGACGTTTCTGGTGGCAGTATTGGCAGGCGATGGAATCGGCCCCGAGGTGATGGCCGAGGCCCGGCGGGTGCTCGACGCGGTGACGCGCAAGTTTTCCATTGCGATCCGATTCACGGATTGCCGCGTCGGAGGCATTGCCATCGACGTGGATGGAAGGGCGCTGCCCGAGGCCACGCTCAAGACGTGCGAGGCGGCGGACGCGATTCTCTTCGGCTCCGTCGGCGGTCCGAAATGGGAGGCGCTTCCCGCCAACGAGCAGCCCGAGCGCGCCGCGCTGCTCCCGCTGCGCAAGCATTTTGGCCTGTTCGCGAATCTCCGGCCCGCGGTGTGCCTGCCCGAGCTGGCGCATGCCTCGCCGCTGCACCCGCGCATCGTCGAAGGCGGCTTCGACGTGCTTTGCGTGCGCGAACTCACCGGCGGCCTGTATTTCGGCGAACCGAAATACACGAAGCAGGAAGGCGGCGAGTCCTTTGCGGTGGACACGATGATTTATTGGGAGAGCGAGATTCGGCGCATCGCCCGCGTGGCCTTCGAGGCGGCGCGCGCGCGCGACGGACGCGTGACGTCGATCGACAAGGCGAACGTGCTGCAAAACGGCATCCTCTGGCG